>SBGQ01000105.1 GCA_006226965.1 bacterium
CCTCGTGCTTTATATATTGATGAGGTAAGAAGCACTCTTTGGTTAGCAGATTATTCAAACCATCGTGTACTTCGTTATGATTTACCACGCGAAAACGTTCAAATGGTAAAAGTAAACGCGCCAAATGGTGGTGAGACCTATTCAATTGGTAAGATTTACCCAATTTCTTGGTCATCAAACAGCGTTGAAAATGTTAAATTGGAATACTCTTCTAATAATGGATCTGATTGGAACGAAATTACAGTTGTTCCTTCTGTAAATGGCAGTTTTGCTTGGACAGTTCCAGATGCAGCTTCAGAGCAAGCATTAGTTCGTGTTTCAAATGTTGCTGATGCAAATGTAAGTGACGTGAGTGATGCTGTATTTACAATTGCTCCTCCGGTTGAAGTTGTAACTGTTGTTTCTCCTAACGGCTTCCAACATTGGGGTAAAGCAAGCAAGAAAAACATTTTGTTTACAACTCAGGATGTAGCAAGTGTTGACTTGTATTTCTCTGATAACAACGGACAGTCTTGGAATTCAATAGCAACATCAGTAAGTGCTGCTTCCGGTTCATATCTATGGGAATTGCCTAATGCAACATCAAATCAAATGTTGGTAAAGGTTACAAAAGCCGGTGATATGAATGTTGATGACGTTAGCGATGCAACATTTGCAATCGTAGAGCCAATGGAAGGACACGAGCAAGATTATATATTCTTTGCTGACAGTCCAACTCCAAACTTCTACGATCCAAGTTGGAACTCAGTAACTGCGCCAAGTACTTTATTGCGCGTTGGTGAAAAGATGCCAGTTTCAGCTGAATATTCATTTACTGGTACCTATTCAATTAAATTGAATTGGAAATCTATGACTGGTGGAAACTGGGCTGCTGCAATTGCCGGTGTAGGTTGGCCTGGACGTGATTTAACAAGCAAAGACACGTTAGAGTTCAGAGTGTTTACAACTACTGCATTAGCGATTGCCGATATGCCTTTCATCTATTTGGAAGATTTATCCAATCAAAAATCAACAAAACTACCTTTAGGAACATTAACAAACTCATTCGAAGCTAATACTTGGAATCTGGTAAAAATTCCTACTTCAACTTTTGTTGAAAATAAAGGCGGTGCCGATTTAACACGTGTTAAAACGGTGTTTTTCGGTCAAAATGCTGCTGATGAAGTTGAACACACCTTGTTTATCGACGATATGCGTGCTTCAGGTGGTGAAATTATCACAGGTGAAGACAGAAACCTCATCGTTGTTATCGGTTCTTCAACATCTGCCGGTATCGGAGCTTCAACTTCAGATTCTTCATATGTAGGTCGATTAAGAAAATGGGTGTTAGATAGAGATCCTAATGCCTATGTAATAAACTTAGCTGTAGGTGGTTATACATCTTACGATTTAATGGCAAGTGATTTCGTTCCGCCATCAGGGCGTCCGGCTCCAAAGGTAAATAACAACATTACGTATGCCTTAACCTATAAGCCTGATGCAATCATCATGAACTTACCAAGTAATGATGCAAACATTGGTATGACCATTGAAGAACAAGTTTCAAATTTTGATGCGATTGTAGCACAAGCCGGTGATATCCCAATGTGGATTACAACAACTCAGCCTAGAAACTTTACCGAGACAGCAAAACGCGAATCATTAATGCAAATGCGCGACTCGATTCTTACAAAGTATGGCGATCGTGCGATTGAAATCTTTACTGAATTAGCCGAAGCTGATGGTACTATCAAAGCGAAATACAATTCAGGTGATGGTATTCACTTAAACGACTCCGGTCATAAGTACATATTTGAACAGGTTGTTGCAACCGGATTTTGGGGCGTTGTAACTCCAATTGAAAATGGGACTGAAGTAATTAAAGAATTCCAGTTGTTCCAAAACTATCCGAATCCATTTAACCCAACTACGCAAATCAGATTCAACTTGGCAAACTCTACTCAGAATGTTGTACTTACTGTATATGATATTCTTGGTCGTAAAGTGGCAACTCTGATTAACGGTTCAATGGGTGCGGGCGCACATACCGTGAATTTTGATGCAAGTAGATACGCGAGTGGTACTTACATCTACCGATTACAAGCAGGAGAGAACGTATCAGTTAAGAAGATGACTCTTGTTAAGTAATTGACAGAGCCTATTTTTCATAGTTGATCAACCGCGTAAGCCTGTCAGTTTAAAAACTGGCAGGCTTTTTTTTGATTAATTGATTTGAGATTGTGTATTGGGTTTTAGTTTTAGGAAGTTCATTTTATGACTTTATTTAAACCTTGGCAATACTTGTTGAAATGAAGTTAAACACCATTGAACCTGTTCTCTAATTCCAATATTCAGATATTTATAGCAGTTTGATGGATATCTATCAAAAGTTTTATAAGTGCCGGATACATGAAAGGCTTGGGACTGGGAGTACTTTTGATTCGTTATAATCGTCATTTCAATTCGTAGTACTGTGTATCACTTCGCAGCACCTGCGGTGTCCTCGAATGAGAGAATCTATTTGAATTTACGACTTGTTTAACGTTTATCTTTTCTACAAAATCCCAATCGACATGAGACTCCCTTATGCACGGGAGTGATACTTTTTTGAACACTCTCGAGTGCTTTTTAATTTCTAAAATCGCTACATCGCTACATCGCTACATCGCTACATCGCTACATCGCTACATCGCTACATCAACTACATCAACTAATCAACTAATCAACTAATCATCTAATCATCTAATCATCTAATCATCTAATCATCTAATCAATACGTCATTAACATCTCAGTCAAATTCGTATCAGAATTTAGATTCAGGCGTTTGCGAAGTCTGTAGCGGCGTTCTTCTACACCTCGAACAGAAATATTTAGCAGAGGTGCAATCTCTTTGGAAGCCAAATTCATGCGCAAATAAGCGCATAAACGTAAATCGCCGGGAGTTAAATCGGGATATTCATCTTTTAAACGTTTGAAAAAGTTCCCGTGAGCCTGATCATACAATTGCTCAAAGGTTTCCCATTCTTTTTCATCTTGCAGATTTCTATCAATAAGAGAAACAATTTTGTTGTAATACTTTTTAGGGAATCGATCACCAAGTTCATCTTTCTGAATACTCAATTCATCTTTAATGGTATTTAATAACTCATTTTTTCTGATGATAGCCATCGTATTTGCGGCTAACTGAGACGATTTATGTTCAATTTCTACCTGGAGTTTATCATTTCTAAGACTGATAATCTCTTTGTCTGCCATTTCTTTTTCGAGCTGCATTTGTTTGCGTTCCTGCTCAAGTTGTTTTCCAAGAGCTTTCCAGCGTTTTTTTGATATGGAGAATCGAATCAATAATGTTATAAGCCCCAAAATAAATGCATAAATCACATAACCAATGGATGATTTATACCAGGCTTCGTTAATTTCTAGTTCAACTCGGCTGGTAGAACTTAATAATCCGTTTGTTGATAACGTTCTTACCTCAAAGAAATAGACCCCCGAATTTAAACGCTCATAAGTAGCTTTTGTGTTTATCGTCCAATTACTCCATTCCGACTCATGCCCCAATAAACGATATTGGAAATAGGAGAGATGCCCGATGGGTTGAGATGACGTCCAGTTGAACGTAACCGAGTTCTCATCATTCGAAAAAACATAGGACTCGTTTGGCTCAACCGTAAGTTGTTTTTCCATTCCGTTATCTTGAATCACATCAATTGAACCGATTACCGGAGTGGAAATCGGTGTTTCTGTTCGCAAAATTACATCCAGATTAATAATGGAAAATCCGTCATCCAAGCAAACCAAATGCAAATTATCAGATATAGGAATAATTCGTTCGTAGTTTTCTAATAGGTGGAAATCATACACTTTTGGGAGCATTCGATACAAGAGTTGTACTTGGTCGAAACGTACTTCGGCGAGTAATACTTCCTGTTTTTTGATTATCCAATATCTATAATTTCCCGCAGGAACAATATTCATTACCGAACCGCTAACCGTAAATAAACTGTCCAATTTTCTGAAAGGATGGAAGCGATTTTGGATGGAATCCCACTCAAGCAAAGCATTTGATGTGGAAACGATAATTCTGTTATCTAGCTTAAAAATCCGATTGGTGGATTCATACACATGTTGATTTTCGCCTATAATGGTTGTGGATTCAATACTGTCTAATTCAATGTTTGGTTGAAGCTGGCGAATGTTTTTGATACTGTGTCCCGCCCAAATTGTGCCTAAATGGTCGAATTCAAGAAATCGGGTTGGGCTTGAAAATCCTGAAATACTGCCCGATTTTTTCCAAAATTTACCTTCTTTTTGAAAGCGTACTAACTGACTGTAAGTACTTTGAATTTTGATATTCGGATTTGTTGAATAGTCTTTAAGATTGTAGGCGCCAATTACATCGCTCACCTGAATTAATCGATGATTATCTAATACATAAGTTCCTCTGTTTAAACCTGCATATAAATAACCATCAATAACACGTAAAAACCAGACCTGTCCTTGTGAATTTTCAACCAGTTTGCCGTTTACAAATTTACCGTTTACATCTTGAATATATTCGTATAAACCTTGATTGGAACCGACATAAAGTTTGCCGTTCATCAAGGCAGCCGTATAAACGCTGCCTACTTTAGGGTTTTCATCTCGATAACTATCTATCGGAGAATTAAACGCGATATAGTCGATACCTTTATCTAAACCCACCCAGATATTTTGATTTTGGTCTTTCTCTAATGATAAAACAGTATTGTTTTGAAGTCGTTTAGAGGTGTTTATTCTGCTTAAAAACTGATAATTACCGTCATTTGAAAACAAATAAATACCGTCTAAAATAGTTCCGAAAACCAGATAGGAATCGGTTTGCGTTGCATAGTTTATTTTAGATTGAATCAATTCAGAAACGGACTTAGACTTAATTTCAGTTAACGTTCCCGTTGAGATGTTGAGTTCGTATAAACCTAAAGTTGTAGCTAATAAGGCTCGGTTATCACCTAAAGAAATAGCTGATTTTAGTTCTTCTTTTCCAAGTGTTTCTGTACCCGAAATGGGTTTAAGTTCATGACCGTTAACTGTATAGAGCCCGCCGTTAATTTTTTGAGTGATTACTATTGAATCAACCGGATACAAAAACATAAAACCCGAGAGTTCATTGGATAATCGTCGGACTTGTTTATGGTCATATACAAATAAACCGCCAAAGGTGTGGAAATAGATATAGCCATTATGTTCAACAATTTGCCAAAATTCATCATTTGGACTAATCGGGTCAACCAAGTTCGGGATTAGAGAGGTATATACAAGCTGGTTTTCAGTGTTGTAAGTCCAATAACCTAATTCTTCAAAACTCCCTGTGTAAACCGTGTCGTTTACAACCGCAACAGAGCGGACAATAGTTTTCTCGGGTAAAGAATATAATTGGGTGGATGCATTATCGAATACAATTAAACCGAAGTTGTTAGCAATGTAAACCCGCTGTTTGGAATCTAAGGCTACATCCCAGTTTTGGTTTCCGCCTTTAGTGTATTCGACATTATAGTTGGTTATTTGATATTTAACTTGTGCAAAAAGAGTATTTCCTGAGCATAGCATTAGCATAGCAAGAATGCTTATTCTAATAGGGAAACCTTGTTTTTGCTGTGATATAAAACTCAAAATAAACCGATTGTATTTGTTTTTTTGATACCTGTCGGAATCTACAAAAATGGAATTATTGATTCTTTCAAATAAGTAAAAAGAAATGCTTTATTCACAGATTGTGGAAAACTTTTTTTCGTGATTTAGAAAAAAACGCTCTATCATTGGTCATTCTTTGAAATAATGGATTCGTGGTTCCGGTTCATCACGCCGGATTAAAAGGGAATTTCGTGTAAAACGAAAGCTGTACCCGCAACTGTAATCTCCACAACTTTTGAAACACATCAAAAAACCACTGTTTGCAAAAACGGGAAGGTTATTCAAAAGGGAGAGAGCCAGGAGACCTGCCTCGTTATCGTCGTTTCAGAACTTTCGGGATTAAAAGTTCACTGAATTTAAAACATGAAATCGCTCTTTTTATCAGGCTTTGTTGCCATCATTTTATGGGTCTATCCGTGTACACTGCAAGCACAAGTGAAAGATTCGGTGTATTTGCCGGAGCTTATTATTCTGGAAGATGCTTTTGAGAAAGTAGAGTTTCAGCTTGGCGCTGATATCAAAAAAGTAAAATTGGGTTCAAGCGTTTCGAATCAGTCATTAGCAGATATTCTTCAAACGTTAAGTCCGCTTTTTTTTAGAAATCAGGGCGCCGGATTAGTGGCTACCGTTTCGCAAAATGGTTTTGCACCACATCAGACCAAAGTAGAATGGAATGGAATGGAAATAAATCATCCGATGGTTGGTTTGGTTGATTTCTCCATCATTTCATCGAATTTTATAAGTGAAGCGGAGTTTTCATCAACATATTCGCAGGCGAATCCCGGTTCTATGGCTTTGGGCGGCGTAATACATTTAAAAACGAACAATGAAAACACATCGCGAAGTTCTTTACAGTACGAACAGGCACAATTTGGCAAATATGGTTTTCAGTTTGATGTAAGCTCAAAGCAAAACAGTTTTGTTAAACTGGCTTATTCGCAAGCCCAAAACGATTTTGAATATTATAATCCCGTTTTTGGAACACGAGAAAAGCGAAAGAGAAATGCCAATCAATCCATTGGATTTCAGGCAGGGAAACGGTTTAGCGTTGCAAATAAAGAGTTGAATTCAACGCTATGGCTACAACATATCTTCCGCGAAATTCCGGGTGCAGTCGGAACTACAGCTTCTGATGCCACACAGCAAGACGGTTGGATTCGCTTAAGCAACGAATTGGTGTTAGAAAACGGAGAGAAACCGTGGAAGTTTTATGCGAATTTTAGCGTCGATAAACTGGACTATCGCGATACGTTATTGGCTTCAGCAGGTAGTGATGAACTCAGTAAAAGTCTGAGTTATAAATCTCAAATTCGAACAACAAAACGTTTGTTATTTTCTCGAACTGTTTGGAGTGATTTTAACCTCGAACGGTTAGATAATTGGGTGAATACAAATAATTATGATGAGTTAAAGTTTAGAGGAATAACCCGATTCATTTCCCATTCCACGATAACAGTTACGAAGAGTATTTTTCTATATCCAATCATTCAATTAGAACACTTTTCTGATTTTGGATGGGCTTTAAGTCCGTCTTTAGGAACATCTTGGGAATGGAAAAAAAATCGTTTTCAATGGTTTGGGTCTATAAGCCGCGCATATACAGCGCCAAGTTTGAATGCCTTGTATTGGCCAACTTTAGGCGACCCGAATCTAAAGCCGGAAGAAGCAATTAAACTGGAGTTCGGCTATCGTTTTAAATGGGAGAATAAAACACTTTCAGTTAAGCAAAGCAGTTCTTATTTGTTGGCTGATATAAAAAATGGAATACAATGGATTCCTGTTCAGAGTCAGTGGCGACCTCAAAATATTTTAGCTCTAAAACAACAGGCTTTTACTGCCAATGTTGAATTAAAATATGCTGTGCAATCATGGTATATCTCTTTGGTAAGTACCATCAATATGGCTGAATCCATCATACAAAAAAGCCGATTTGAAGGTGACGAATCCGTTGGTAATACGCTTATGTACATACCTGACATTCAGTTTAAACAATGGTTCCAATTTGGAATACGAAACGTGCAATTGGATGTGAATTACCAAAGAGTTGGGAATCGTTTTATCAACCTAAGTAATTCTGATTGGCTAGATCCTTACCAGCAAGTTGATGTTCGAATTTCCGGAAAGAAACGTTTTAGACGTATGCAACTCGAATGCGGTTTGTATGTGAATAATATAACCGATGAAAGATATTCTGTTATTAAAGGATATCCGGTTCCGGGAAGAATAACAGGAATTATAATCAAAACAACTCTTAATTAAACCAAATGAAAAAGTCTATAATATTTCTAATCGTTCTGAGCGTTGCATTTAATGCATGTAAAAAGGATAGAGAATCCAATAGCTCTTATGCCGATGTATATATCATCAACCAAGGAATTTTTGGCAGTTCAACTGCTGAAATTTCAGGTTATAATCCCGACGAAGAACGAGTTACTAATCAACTCTTTCGAAGTGCAAATCCAAATGCTGAATTAGGTGATGTGGCTCAATCGTCATACATAATTGATGATGAATTATATGTTGCGGTTAATAACTCGCATAAAATTGAAGTGTTGGATGCCGTCACCTTGGTGAGAAAACGTGTGATAGTTTTACCGGAAGGCAATTATCCCCGATATATGGTTGATGGTGCTGAAAATGAATTAGTAGTCACAAACTTATACAATCCAAATGTGCTAAGGATTAACAGAGAAACCGGTGAAATTGTGGATTCTATCAAAGTCGGATACGACTCGGAGGGAATCGTTAAAGCAAATAATCAGCTATACATTACATTACCCGGTTCTTGGCCGGAGTATCATAATCAGGTTGCTGTTGTAGATTTATCCGATTATTCCATCGAATATGTGAATGTAGGTGTAAATCCGACTCGAGTTGCGGTTGATAATCAACAACTTGTTTGGGTTTTGTGTATCGGAACGTGGGGCGCAGCTAATGCGAGTTTATATGCAATCAACTCAGTTACAAATGAAGTTGTACATTCGGCTTCATTATCCGGTTCGCCGGCAGATTTTGCACTCAATGTATCTGCTAATGAACTTTATGTTGATAACGGTTCAAAGCTTCAAGTGTATAATGTGAGTTCAAAATCTATGAAAACGGACTCGATTCAGCGTGGAGGATTTTATGATATCGCTTATTCAGCCTTAGAAAATAAAATTTATGCAGTCGATCCTTTGGACTATACTCAAAATGGACTTCTGTTTATTTATGGTACAGACGGTTCAAAAATTAATTCAGATACATTAAGAGTCGGAGTTATTCCGGGATATATTCAAATTCAGTAAAATGGCTGAACATGCTGTTTCAAATTGTCTGCGCTGCGGGTCAGAAATGACCTGCAAAGTGGGCAATATTACACAATGTGATTGTTTTACCGTTTACGTTTCAAATGAGACGAGAGAGTTTTTGTCAAAAACTGATTTCGGATGTGTGTGCACAATTTGCCTGAACGATTTAGAGTTAAAACATCAACTAATAAAACGTTTCCCATTCCCCAAAAAGAAGCACGAGTTTATCGAAAACGTCCATTACTATATAGATGGGGAAAAATGGGTATTTACAGAACTGTATCATATATCAAGAGGAGATTGCTGCGGTAATAATTGCAGACATTGTGCTTATAAAGCCAAATTGCACTTGGGTTAATTCCATTTGAAATTAAAAAGGGTTCGTTCATCGAGAGTTTTAGGCAGTTCAAACAGTTTATTATTTATTAAAAAGTCAAAGAGTTATACTTAGCTTGATTCGTTCTATGGCGATTTATGGGCTGGTTAACTGGTTTCGGCAGTATTAAACGATTGATGAGCAAATGTCTAGGTTGGAAATGGATAAACAGACAGATTTTTTAAGCGACTTGTTCAGGTTGAGTACAGATTTACTCATTTTGATAAATGAGCAGGGTGAAATTATAAATTGGAGTAAAGGTTGGTTTGGGATTCTTGATGCAACATCCTTTACAGGTAAGCAAATTGGAGATGTTTTTGGTCGCGTTCCGAACATTAACGAACTAAAGAAAGAAAACAAGGAACTCTCTCAATATGAAATTGAATTACAGCAAATCGAATATCGGCAAAAAAAGTTTCTGGCATCATTTTCAAAGTTTGGCAATCAATTCGTAGTTCATCTTACTGATATTACTGACAAGCAACGTGCTGACCTGAGTTTCCCGGCAAAAGAAAACCTATTAGACGATGTACTTGTAAGCCAGCAGGGATTAATTATTCGTTATCGTTTGTATGATAGCGGCAAAGAAGAAATAGAATACATTTCGCAAAACTGTGAAGTTATTTTTGGTCTAAGCGCGCAGGAGAGCATTGATTTTATTGAACGTGTTTGGGCTAAAGTACATTCAGATGATGTTGAATTCGTAAAAGAATCGCTAATAAATGCTTCTGAATCACTCCAAAAATGGAATTACGAATTCCGAATAGTTTCTGTAAATGAAACGGTTAAGTGGGTAAAAGCCAATGGTATTCCTTATCGGCAACAGAATGAATCGGTAGTATGGAACATTTATATACACGATATCACCAAAAGAAAACTTTCAGAATTGGCTTTGCTTGAAAGTGAACAACGTTACCGAAGTTTAATTGAGAGTCAACGTGATTATGCCTTAATGTCCTTGCCTGATACCACGATTACCTATGTTAATAACGTGTTATATGATGAAATGGGACTAAATAGTGAGCAAATTATCGGTAAAAAATGGCTCGACTTTTTATATCCGGAAGATGTTGAAGAAACTCAAAAGAAAATCGATTCTTTAAGTCCCACTAATCCATTTTTTATTACAGAAAATAAAAATAACATGCAGAATGGATCTGTCGGGTGGATTCAATGGATAAACAAAGGCGTTTTTGATTCAGATGGGCAGCTTGTTAAAATTCAATCTGTCGGAAGAGATATCACACAACTAAAACAAATACAGTCGCAGTTAGAAGAAGCTCAGAATTTGTTAATTGAAGTAGGTAGAGTTGCTAAAGTTGGAGGCTGGAAATACGATTTACTTAAAAAAGAAATCACTTGGTCTGAGCAGATGTACGAATTACTACATATCAGCCAACACCAAGTATTAACCAATGAACTCATAAAACAACTGGTTGCAAGAAAGACAGACTGGGCAATTCTAAAAACATTTTTTAAAAATGCACTTAAATATGGAGAAACGTATAGTCATGATTTTAAGGTTCGTTTAAAATCGGGTTCAACTTTTTGGGTTCGAATGGCAGGAAAACCCATCGTTGAAAATGGAGTAGTAAACGGAATTTACGGAACAGTTCAGGATATCAATTCTCAAAAAACAAATGAAATCGAATTAGCCAATACAAAAGAAGTTTTTCAAAGTTTGATTAACAGTATCGACGGTGTGGTGTGGGAAGCACAATTGCCCGAAATTAAGTTCACCTTTGTGAGCGAAAAATCCATAAAAATAATGGGTTATACTCCTGAGCAATTCATGAACGATATTGAGTTTTGGGGCAGCAAAATTTATCCAGAAGACCACGATTTTGCAGTGAATTACTGTGTTTCAAAAACACATCAAAAAGAAGACCATACGTTTGAGTACCGATTTGTAAAAGCAAACGGCGAGATTATCTGGATTCGTGATATTGTTACCGTTGTTTTAAAAAACGGTATTCCGGATAAGTTACGCGGTTTAATGATTGACATAACCGATCAAAAAAAGGCAGATGAAGAGTTAAAAAAGACATCAGAGTTTTTAGAGCAGACAACGAATGTTGCTCAAATAGGAGGTTGGGAAATTAATTTACATGACAACATTCCAAAACTCACAGAAATAACACGTAAAATTCATGAATTTGAGCCGCATGAGGGTTTGTCAAATTTTGAAGGAATCAGTTTTTATAAACCGGGAATCAATCAAGAAACAATAGATAAAGCGGTTTTTGAGCTTATAGAGTATGCAAAACCCTATGATTTGGAATTGGAATTTATAACGGCTAGAGGTAATCATAAATGGGTTAAAACTAGCGGTGATGCAGAAGTACGTGACGGCAAAGTTGTACGCATTTACGGAACTTTCCAAGATATTACCGATAGAAAAAAACTGGAACTGGATCTAGTTCATGCTAAGGAAGAAGCTGAGAAAGCCAATAATGCAAAAACAGAATTTTTGGCAAATATGAGTCATGAAATAAGGACTCCACTGAACAGTATTCTCGGATTTAGCGATTTACTAACTAAGACCAAACTGAATGAAACCCAGTTCAATTATCTGAACTCAGTCATCTTATCAGGAAATATCTTACACGAATTGATTAATAATATTCTGGACTTGTCAAAAATTGAAGCCGGAATGTTAGAGCTCTCTGTGCAAAAGACAGATATTGTTGATTTGGTTGAGCAAATGATGGAGATGAATAAATACTATCTGTCGAAAAAGAGTATCAACCATAAAGTTCAGTTTGATCTTCAAAAATATAGAGTAGCTTGGCTGGATGATCTACGTATTCGTCAGGTTATCGGAAATTTGTTGGGCAACGCATCAAAATTCACAGAAATCGGCGAAATTGAATTAAGCGTTAAATTGGGTGAATATGATTCTGAGAATAATGAGCATGAGTTGATTTTTGCTGTCAGTGATACGGGAATTGGTATTTCACATCAGAATCAAACGAAAATTTTTGAAGCATTTACGCAAGAAGACGGCAGCATTACACGAAAATATGGCGGAACAGGTTTGGGGCTAACCATTTCAAACAAGTTACTGCAACTCATGAATTCTAAGTTGGAATTAGAAAGTGAGCCGGGTATAGGAAGTACGTTCTCTTTCAAAGTAAAAGCACGTTTAGAAAAGGCGGAGCATGCTGTTGATACAAAAGTAAGCTTGAATAATGCTCTGATTTTTGATGAAAATGAGCAGACTCGCGAAAGCCTTTCCGAATTCTTATGCGATTTAAAAGTACCTCATCGTTTCGCCTACACAAAACTGGATATGGTCGATGAGTTATCACACGGTATGTTCGATTGTCTTATGTATCATTTTGAAGGTACTAACGAGCAAGAGTTAAAAGATTTTCGATTATTTCTTCAGCATGATGTAGCATTAAAAGCTGATGCATCCATTTCTTTGGTTGTTGTTCATGATGGACTTAGTAATGAACAAAAAAAAGCTATTTCAGAACAATGCCGAGTTGATCAATTTATGGTATTGCCTTTAAGTACGTACAAAATTGAAAATTGCATTCAAATAATAAAGAAGAACAAATCTGATGAAAAAGGTAAGCAAGTCATTAGAAATCAAGAGATTATAAACTGTAAAGACGTTAAGATATTAATCGTTGATGACAATGAAATAAACTTGTTCCTGACTAAAAATTTGGTGAAATCTATTTTACCGAATGCCCAACTTTTTGAATGCTCAGACGGTTTTTGCGCAATTACGAATGTGCCTCAAATTAATCCCGATTTAGTGTTGATGGATATCCAAATGCCGGGAATGAGCGGGATTGAAGCAACCGATAAAATTAAATCAATTCAAGGATTTGAAGAGTTACCGGTGTTGGCTTTAACTGCTGGCGTGACTCAAAAAGAGAGAAAATCAATTGAAAATTCAAAAATGAACGGCATAATTTCTAAGCCTATAAATTCATTTGAGTTAAAGTCTAAACTGACTTCCATATTAAAAGTTGAAACGCAAAAATCTGAAGTTCACAGCGATAGTTCAAACGAACATATCGATTGGGCAGAGTGGAAAAATTTTATGTCCCAATCTCAGATTGATGAATTAAAAGAGCGATTGTACAGTAAGAAAGTAGCTGATTTATTTAACGAAGCACTTACGGTATTTACTTCGGAATATGCATCACAAAATGAAATTGATACGGTCATTATTAAACTTAACAGTCTCGCAAAAGTGGCGAAAATGAATAAATTGCAAGGATTGTTATCCTCCTATAAACGTGCATATAATTCCGAAACCAATCAAAAGCCGGATATGGTGATTGATATTATAGATGAATTAAATATTCTGAGTGATGAATTATACGGGAATAAAAAAAGGGGATAAGCATCGCTTAACCCCTTTAATTTTTGTAAGAATGAATTAGTTACCGAAAGCTTGGCTTACTAAATTATCTTGTTCAATTTGATGCAATTTTGCGGAACCGGTTGCCGGTGATGCAGAAGCCGCACGACCCGCATATCTGAGTTTTTGACCATCAGCCAAATCATTCATAATACGAGGAGCTGCAAATGTCCAAGCGCCCATGTTTTTAGGCTCTTCTTGGCACCAAACTACATCTTTTGCATTCGGATAAGAAGCTAAAATAGCTTTCATATCCGCATCAGGGAACGGATAGAATTGCTCTAAACGAACCAAAGCCGTATCAGTAGTGGAATGGTCTTCACGATATTTAGCTAAATCGTAATACACTTTTCCGGCACTTAAAATCACACGTTTAATATCAGATTTTGATGGTGTTTCATCATCTAATAACTCGTGGAATGCTCCGTTTGCTAATTCTTCAACACTGGAAACAGCAGAAGGATGGCGTAATAAACTTTTCGGTGACATAACCACTAATGGCTTTTTCACATCGCTTACAACCTGACGGCGTAATAAATGGAAATACTGTGCCGGAGTTGAAACGTTAACTACGCGCATATTATCTTCCGCACAAAGTTGTAAATAGCGTTCTAGGCGGGCAGATGAGTGCTCCGGACCTTGACCTTCAAATCCATGAGGCAATAACATTGTAACGGCCGTTTTTTGTCCCCATTTTGCTTCGCAACTAGAGATAAACTGGTCGATAATAATTTGTGCACCATTCGAGAAATCGCCGAATTGTGCTTCCCATAGAACCAATTGATTCAAATCGGTAGATGAATAACCGAATTCGAAACCTAAGACAGCGAACTCACTCAAATGTGAGTTGTAAACCATGTATCGGCCTTGGTTTTCCTGAATATTGTTCAAAGGAACATATTTTTGAGCACTCTCTGTTCCGTGTAAAACAGAATGGCGATGAGAGAATGTACCGCGCTCAACATCTTGTCCGGTTAAGCGAACGTTACGACCTTCAACCAAAATAGAACCGAATGCTAAAGACTCTGCAAAGCCCCATTCAATTTTCTTTTCGTTGTTTTCAACGATTTCGTGTCGCTTTGCGAGAATGCGCAATAACTTCGGATTGGCATCAAAATCTTTAGGAACAGTAAGAATTTGTTGGCTGATTTTTTTGAGTTCATCTAATGGGAAAGATGTATCCGTTTTAGATTCACGCTCAGCTTGTTTGGTTTCTTTTCTGTCGATGAAGGAAGCCGTGTCGATGGAAGTCGTAGTTTGTTTCGCATCTTCAAAAGCTTGCTCTAAAAGTGTATTGAACTCTTCGAAGATTTCATTTACTTCATCTTTAGTTAATTGCTTTTTCTTCATTAACTCATTGGCGTAAATATCGCGAACGCTTAAATGGTCGTTAATTTCTTTGTATAGTCCCGGTTGTGTGAATGCAGGTTCGTCGCCCTCGTTGTGACCATATTTACGGTAACATATCAAATCGATAACAACGTCTTTGCTAAACTCTTGGCGATATTCTAAAGCCATTCTCATGGCATGAACAGCTGCCTCAGGCTCGTCACCGTTTACGTGGAAGATTGGCGCCATAATCGTTTTTGCGATATCCGAAGCATATGTAGTGGAACGAGCATCAACAGGAAGGGTAGTAAAACCAATTTGGTTGTTGATGATAATGTGAATAGTTCCTCCGGTTTTGTATCCGCGAAGCTGAGACATGTTTAATGTTTCTGGAACAACGCCTTGTCCGGCAAAAGCTGCATCACCATGAATGAGTAAAGGTATGATTTTTGTAGCTGCATCATCTTCCAATCTAGAATCCTGACGAGCTCTCGCAGTACCTTCAACAACAGGATTTACTGCTTCCAAATGCGATGGATTCGCTAATAATTGCAATCTGATTTCTTTACCGGATTGTGTTTTATGGTAACCTGTGGTTCCTAAGTGATATTTAACATCGCCACTGCCTTGGAAAGTTGTCGGGTCGATGTTACCGTCAAATTCAGCAAAAACTTTATGATATTTTTTGCCCATGGTGTTAACCAATACGTTCAGGCGACCTCGGTGAGCCATACCAAGAATGACTTCTTCAACGCCTAAGTCTCCGCCTTTTTCAAGCATGTAGTCAATCATAGGAATCATGGTTTCGCCGCCTTCTAATGAGAAGCGTTTGTGGCCTACATATTTCTTATGGAGGAATTGCTCGAAAGCCATTGCCTGATTGAGTTTGTGAAGAATTTGTTTCTTCTCATCAACACTTAGTTTGGTTGTGTTTGCAGAGCTTTCCATTTTCTCGCGCAACCACTTACGTTCGGCTAGCTCTAAAATATGCATGAACTCGGCGCCGATAAAACCACAATAAGTATCGCGTAATAATTTAACTATAACTCTGAGCGGAGCTTTTTCAAAACCGCCTAAACCACCGCAATAAAACTCACGGTCTAAATCCCAAATGGTTAATCCGTAATAATCAAATTCTAACTCAGGGTAGTGTCCGGGGCCATGTTTTAATGGGTTTAAATCGGCTAAAAGATGTCCGCGTGTGCGGTACATGTTAATCAACTGAATTACACCAATGGCTTTTTTGTTAACTTCGCTTGAGCCATTGTCTAAGAAACCTGTGTAGTTATCTGTGCCGTAATCAATTGGCTTGTAAGGAATGTCTAAATCACCGAAAATAGAATCATAGAAATCTTCTTCACCATTCAGTAAAGCATGAATCTTTGCTAAGAATGCTCCGGATTCAGCACCTTGTATAATTCGGTGATCATAAGTTGAGGTGAATGTCATCACTTTAGAAATTCCTAAATGATTTAGAACTTCTTGTGACATTGCCTGAAACTCAGCCGGATATTCCATAGCTCCGGTTGCAATAATCGCACCCTGACCTTTCATCAGGCGAGGAGCAGAAGAAACGGTTCCGATTGTTCCCGGATTTGTGATAGAAATTGTAGTATCGGCAAAATCTTCAACTTCTAACTTTCCGGCTCTGGCTTTAGCTATTAACGCATAATAAGCAGCTAAAAACTCGTTGAAGTTCATTCTATCAACGGCTTTAATATTTGGAACAACTAAATTTCTTGCGCCGTTTTTTCCCGGTAAATCTATCGCAATTCCAAGGTTGATTTGTTTTGGCTTTACACGTGTCGGAACGCCATCAACATAATGAAGAGAATGGGAGAGAGACGGATATTCTTTAATCGCTTTAATAACAGCCCAAGCAATAAAATTGGTAAAGGTCGCTTTTGGGTCGCCGCGTTGCTCTAAATGTCGGTTGATAATAGTTCTGTCTTCAATCAACATTTTAACAGGAATAACTCTTAAAGAGGTAGCAGTCGGAATTTCGAGACTTTCTTCCATGTTGGTTACGATTTTAGCCGCAACGCCTTTAATTTTTTCGTATTCGTATTTCTCTTCGTTGATATTAACCGTGTCTGCTTTCTTTGCAACTGTTTCTGCCGGTTTTATCGGTGCTGATACGGTAGTTGCACTTGGAGCGCTAATGGGTTCAGAAACCGGCATTGGAGCAGGTTCTTTGCCTAAAGATTCGTCGAAGTAGTTTCTCCAATAAGTTGGAACTGAATTTGGATTGGTTACATACTGGTTATAAAGGTCTTCAACCAAGGCCGTGTTAGGGCCAAAAATTTCTTCAAGAGATTTCAATGTCGTGCGATTTTATTGTGTGCCGATGTTTCTTGGGACTGAAATTAAATCTGATAACTCAGTTCAATTTTGAGCCCCAAAATTAAGCAAAACAAAAAGAAAAAAACGCTTTTTTTATGGTTTTAATAGGAATAAATATCAATTTATATGGCTTTTTAAAACATGTAAACACAATTAGTGTAAATCGAGTATTTGAAAAATTAAAAACGAACTATATCTGAAATGTGTTAGGTTATGTACTGACATGAATTATAAACACAAATTTCAGAGCGAAGTGCATCAAAAGATGTTTTGAGTTTCAAAAAAAAAGCCGAATAAATCGGCTTTTTTAATGTATTTCTGTTGTTTATCTGATAAGTGTGCCCGGCATATCAGCTAATACATAAGCTAAAACAGCCATTGAAGCCACACATGAATTCACTTCTTTAGGGTCTAATTTGTCGATATTGTCGGCTTCTGTGTGGTGATACCAGAAGTATTTTTCTCCGTTCACATTTAAGCCAAATCCCGGAACGCCTTCTTTCATTAGAGGACCGATATCTGCGCCGCCGCCGCCTTGTGTAATACTTCCTGCACCGATGGGTTCTAGTAACTTGGCAATTTCTTTAAGAACGGGCATGTTTTCAGGTTTTCCGCCAAATCCAAATCCTGTTGCAGCAAAAACTCCGGCATCAGATTCAATAGCGGCAACATGTTTATCAACAAAAGTGGCAACGGAGTCTTTATAAACTTTTCCGCCTTCTAAACCATTTTCTTCGTTAGTCCAGAATACAACCCGAATCGTACGTTTTGGACGTAGATTTAATTTTTTCAATAGTTTGATGGCTTCCCAAGAAACAACACAGCCTCCGGCATCGTCCATCGCACCCTGACCAACGTCCCAAGAGTCGATATGTCCGCCCATTACTACGATTTCATCCGGTTTTTCTGAACCTTTCCATTCAACAACAAGATTCCTGGAAGCTGCCATTGGCAAGGTTTCGGCTTCCATGTAAAGTTTTAAAGTTACTTTTTCACCTTTTTCAGTTGTTCTTGCAATCCAATCAGCATCTTCTGTGGTTATAGCAGCGTGCGGAATCTTGCGAATGCCTTCTTCATATCTCATAACTCCAGTATGCGGTGTTTGCATGGAAAAACTTGCAACAGAACGAATAATAGAAGCAATAGCGCCCGCTTTTGAGGCTTCATTTGCACCTTGTGTTCGAATAGAAACCGTACCGCCATAAGTTGTAAATGGTTGATTAATGAGTACGATTTTTCCCTGTGCTTTTTCCGGATAGTTTTTTAACTCTTCCAATGAAGCGTAAACAACAACTTCTCCTGTAATACCATCAGCGGGTGTTGCTATAGAACCGCCCAATCCCAACATTGGAATTCTTTTTGAAACCGGTGAAATTAATTCTACATATTCATTACCGCGTTTCCAGTTTGGAACCATTACAGGTTGAGTATGAATATTTTCAAGACCATCTTCCGACATTTCTTTTTGAGCCCAATCAATAGCTTTTTCCAAGTTTTCACTGCCGCTGATTCTTGCAGGAAATTGGTCAACTAATTCCGTAAGTCGAGTGAAAACAGAACTGTCTTTCATGGCAGCCTGAATAATCTTTTCAGTTACTTTTTTATAGGCTTTAATGTCTTTGGGTTTTGCTTGTTGGGCTGAAACAGGTAAAATAAACGCACTAAGCAGGGCAGTGCCCATCAACAGTTTTTTCATAGACAACAATTAAGATTCACGATTTTGAGTTCATCAAATAAATAAAAAATGAAAGAACTCAATTGTAAAATGAAATGAAATTTTTGAGCTTCAATTTTGCGTGATAATGCCTATCGGAATTGTCTATATTTCGGGCGAAATTGAATCAAAAAGATAAAAAAACACAAAATATGTCAACCACTCACGGCGCTGAAACCGTTTTTTGGGACCTCAACGATTTGTACAACTCATTAAGCAGTGAAGAGTTCAAAGCAGATAAAAAAAAGGCAGCTGAATTAGCTCAACAGTTCGAGAAAAACTGGAAGGGGAAAATGGAAACCCTCTCAGCATCTGAGATGAAAATAATGTTGGATGAATATTCTGTTTTGGCTGATTTACTCTCAAAGTTACATTCGTATGTGTATTTAGTTTGGTCAACAGATACCATTAAAGCTGAACATGGTAAAGCTTTGGCAGAGATTGGAGATTTTTACGCTCAGTTAAGTCAGAATTTGGTTTTCTTTGATGTGGAGTGGGTTGGTGTAAGCGATGTAAAAGCGAATGAACTCATTAATGCACCCGAATTAGCCAATGAGAAGTACTTTTTGGAAGTAAATCGCAAGATGAAGCCTTATACTTTGGATGAAAGTGCCGAGAAAATTATGGCAGCAAAATCTCCGACTGCACGTCAGGCTTGGGTTCGTTTTTTTGATGAGTTATTGGGCGCCGCTGAATTTGATTTGGATGGAAAGAAGTTATCTGAACAAGAAGTACTAAGTAAACTCCACGAAAGTGATCCTGATTTACGTAAACGTGCCGCAGATTCGTTAACCGCAACATTTTCTTCACTAAGTCGCCAATTAACGTTCATTTTTAACACTATTCTTCAGGATAAAGCTTCGAATGACGGTTTACGCAACATGCCGGATTGGATTAGTTCTAGGCATTTAGCTAATCAGATTGATGATGCTACTGTTCAAACTTTAGTTGACTCTGTGACAGAAAGTTATGGACTCGTTCAGCGTTATTATACCTTGAAAGCGAAGTTACTCGGACTCGAAAAATTAAAAGATTATGACCGCTATGCTCCATTGTTGAAAGCCGAAACTACTATTTCTTGGGATGATGCCAGAAAAATAGTTTTAGATTCATTCGGAGCATTTGATTCCAGAATAAAAGACATCACCGCAAAGTTTTTCGATAACAATTGGATAGATGCGGCTATTCGTCCGGGTAAGAGAAGCGGTGCGTATGCTTCCAGTTCAGCGAATTCAGTACATCCATACGTATTTATGAATTATGACGGAAAAATTCGTGATGTGCAGACATTAGCTCATGAATTGGGACATGGTGTACACATGTATTTATCGCAAAAGCAAGGGCCGCTTTTATCAGACACTCCGCTAACAACTGCTGAGACAGCATCTGTTTTTGGCGAGATGTTAGTTTTCCAAAAGTTAAAATCCGGCCTAACAGACCCCAAAGAAAAGTTAGCGCTACTTCTTGGTAAGATTGATGATACTATTGCAACGGTTTACAGACAAGTATCAATGAATCGTTTCGAGCATTCCATTCATACAGCCAGAAGAACAGAGGGTGAACTCTCTACTGAGCGTTTTTCAGAGTTATGGAGAAAATCCCAAACCGATTTATACGGCGATTCTGTAGAATTAACGCCAAATTATGATTTGTGGTGGTGTTATATTCCGCACTTTTTGCATACGCCGGGTTATGTTTATGCCTACGCTTTTGGTGAATTATTGGTTTTAGCTTTGTATGAGTTATATAAACAAGGAAAACCGGGATTTGAAGACACTTATGTTGAACTATTAAGTGCAGGCGGCTCAAGAAAACCGGAAGAATTAGTCGGTATGTTTGGATTCGATATTCAATCCGCTGATTTTTGGAAATCCGGAATTCGAGTAGTAGAATCAATGATAGAAGAAGCTGAAGAATTAGCAACAGTGTTAGGATATGGCAATTAAAACAGTTCCTCAATTCAGTACTAAAAAAGACGATTTAGGGGAAAAACGAGAAGAAAAAGTTCAGAAGCAGTTTAAAATGGTGCTTTCAGAGTTAATTCAGCTCTTGAGAACATCAACTGATACAGAGACGGTTTATCTCTATTGGGTGAATAAACACCGTGGGCAATTGGTGTTGGAATCGGTTGCTACTCGTGTTAATAATACCATGTTTCAAGATCGTGTTGCCTTCGAAAATCATTTTCTAAACGATTATTTAGATATTACAGAGCCAATTATTATTGAAGTTGGCAAACATATTTCTGCTGAACAACTCACACATTATTATAACACGGTTCCGGTTCGATACATCACCTTAATTCCATTTATAAACAATGGAGAAACAGTTGCTGTAACAGCGCTAGAAAGCAAGTTTAACAGCTTACGAGACGATGAAGAAGAGGCGATTGAAGCGTATGCTTTGGCACTAGGACATTTGCTTCATACCTATATGGAATTAAGTGATTTGTCCGAAAATCAAGCACAATGGATTCAGTATTCTGAACAGCTTGATAAAGTATTAAACCAAAGAAATACAGTTAGTCTGATTCAACAAGCTATGCAGCTTATTCAGAAGAATATGCGTTATGGTGGAGTGAGCTTTTTAACCAGAAACTTGGAAGAATGGTCAGTTGTGGCAAATGCAGAACAAGCGTTTAATGCACTTCCACTTGGTTTAGGTCTCGATGAACAAACGATTGTGTATGAAGCACTTCAAACCGGAAAGCCTGTTTTTAATATTCATTTTAACGGAAACCCCAAGCGTGTAAATGTTGCTGAACCTATGAGTAATGGTGCTACATTAGCAGTTCCATTGCTGGTTAATGATAGAAGGCAAGGGGTTTTTGTCTGTTATGATGAAAATCCATTGATTTTTAATGAGTCGACCAAACACAAAATTATAAACACAGTACGTTCAGTTGCATTAAAACTAGAATCGCCAAAATTTGGTTCAAGTGTAGATAAAGACTTATTCGCTGTTGTCCATGGCTTATTAGACCCTGACTTCTGGAGAGCTACTTTAGCAACAGAAATAAAAAGAGCCAGAATCTATCCGAAAACCAAATCCTACTTTGGTTTTATGACAATTGGTGATTTGCAGTCCATTCGTTCAAAATATCGATTGGATGATTTACAAAAAATGCAGTTCGATGTTGTTCGTTTGGCAAACCCGTCTCAACTAGGCATTGCCGGAATGTTAGGTCAGTTCTCTGATTACGTTTATGCGTTTATTATTCAGGGTACAGATGATCAAAGTATTACAAAATGGGTGAAAGCTGTAAACAAAGTATTTCAGCAACCGATTGTGATGAAGGACGGAAGTACGAAAACCATTCGAATGCATTTTGGATTTACCTATATCAGAGAAGATGTTTCTGATGAAGAACAAGTTATCAGCGAAGCAAAAACTGCACTTTCTCATGCTTTAAAGAATCCGGACGTTCCCGTTTTTGAATATTAATAACTTTCAAATTTCCTAAAGAAGGCCGTTTAATTAAAAAGTTGAACGGCTTTTTTATTGGTTGGTGTAAGCGAATTTTACTTCTTCCGTTTTACCTTTGTCGTGAATTACAACGTAAATGTTTAGTTCGGTTTGCGAAACTCGCTCAAATGTGAACCCATCGAAATAAGCTTTATTCTGTTCAAGTTTTACTAAACGGGATTCGATTTTCTCGTTTTGCTTTTCCCATCCATTTAGATTTTCGTGGAAATGTTTTAGGCGAAACACCAAAGTGCCATTTTCTTCGGAAATCGTACAAATTTCATAGAATTCTACTTTATTGTTTGATACTAATTTAAACACACACATCATGGAATTACCGAGTGGCGGAGTCCAAAGTTCTTCTGTTTGTCCGCCAAAAGCTTCGCCTTTCCAGTGTCCGGCAATCCATGCTACATCAGTAATTGTTGCTTTAGGTGAGCCGATAGAGTCAGCATAGCTAAGTGTATGTGTTGCATTTTTTTGAGCGTGCAGTGGCGATATTGATATTAAAAACAGAACCGTGAGAAGTAAACAAGAAAAACGTGAACCCATAATCGTATGAAATCAAATAAATAATGAATGGGGAGTATAGTGAAATCGAGACATCATTCATAAAAGAAATGGGGGCTTTGTAGTTTTAAAAATGCTTAAATTCATGGTTCAAATTTTGAAGGATTAGTCAAAAACTGTTTATGGGAAATTTTTATTTAGTTGTACTTGATGGAGTTGGATGCGGACATCAGGAAGATGCCGGCGATTACGGCGATTTCGGCTCAAATACACTCGGACATGTAAGCGCTGTTACTCAAGTTCAATTACCGAATATGCAGAAATTGGGATTGGGAAATATTATCCCGCTAGATTCTGTTCCGCCAGTGAAAAACCCCATTGCATCAGTTGGAAAAATGCGCGAGGTATCGAAAGGTAAAGATTCAACTACCGGACATTGGGAAATAGCCGGTGTGCAACTAGAACAACCGTTTCCAACCTATCCGAACGGTTTTCCAGATTCAGTTTTAGCTGATTTTATGCAAGCTACAGGCACAAATCAGGTTTTGGCTAATAAACCATATTCAGGAACAACGGTGATTGATTTGTTTGGTGAAGAGCACATGAAAACGGGTCAGCCTATTGTGTATACATCTGCCGATTCAGTGTTTCAAATTGCTGCGCATATTGACGTTGTACCACTAGATAAACTTTATGAATGGTGTGATATCGCCAGAAATCAAATCATGCAAGGCGAGCATTTGGTCGGTAGGGTAATTGCTCGTCCATTTAAAGGAAAACCGGGTGCTTTTGAGCGTGTTTCAGAAAAAAGAAAAGATTATTCGGCTGTTCCTCCAAAACATGCACTTCCAGAACATTTGCTGTCTTGTGGAATCAAGACCTATTCAATCGGAAAAATTGTTGATTTATTTGCGGGAGTTGGTTTTAATCAATACAGAAAAACAACCAATAATGCAGAAGGTATTGCGCAGTTATTAAGTGCAATGAAAGCAGTAGAGGAAAGTTTTGTATTTGTGAATTTAATTGATTTCGACCAATTATTTGGACATCGTTTAGATCCTCAGGGTTTTGCAGGTTCTTTGGAAGAGTTCGACCGGGCAGTTCCGGCAATCGTTAATAATTTGAAAGCTGATGATGTTTTGGTGATTACTGCCGACCATGGAAACGACCCTGTTGGAACCAATACAGATCATGCAAGAGAATTTGTTCCCTTGGTTGTACTTGCAGAGAATCAGGATTTAGCAAAGGATTTAGGCACAAGAGAAACGTTTTCCGATTTAGCTGCAACAGTTTGTAGTTATTTCAAGGTTGAAAACCCTTACACCGCTTTTGCAAAACCATTGTTTTAATTGAGTTTCATAAACTGCTAAAAAACACATATATTTCAGGCTATTTTTGATTAAAAATGTGTACAAAGTTCTTGAATAATTGATTTCTAGCGCTTAGTATTCCGATTAAGTATCGTAATTCAAAGTCGATACTCTTTAATCTTTGATAGATAACACTTTAACCGATTTCTGTGGCAAGACAAAAGAAAAAAGATGCGAATAATTTTTCCTCGAGTGGGATATCCATTCGTGAGTCGCAATCTTTAGAGCGATACTTGCAGGAAATCAGTAAAGTGCCTTTGATTACGGCAGATGATGAGGTGCGATTAGCGCGTGAAATTCAGGCCGGAAGTCAAGAAGCGTTGGAAGAACTCACCAAAGCAAATCTCCGATTCGTTATTTCAGTTGCGAAGCAGTACCAAAATCAAGGCCTTTCACTTATCGATTTAATCAATGAAGGCAATATCGGACTAATAAAGGCTGCTAAACGATTTGACGAAACACGTGGCTTCAAATTTATTTCATATGCCGTTTGGTGGATTAAACAATCCATTTTACAGGCATTGGCTGAAAACTCAAGAACAGTTCGTTTGCCACTGAATAAAATTGGTGAAATTTCAAAAATCAACAAAGAATATGCAAAACTAGAGCAGATTTTAAACAGAGAACCAACCCCGGCTGAGCTTGCAGAAGCATTAGAAATGACTGAGTCGGATGTTAGCGCTCTAAAGAAATATTCTGCCGGTGATGTATCCGTTCATTCTCCGTTTTCTCAAGGTGAAGAAAGCACACTTCTGGATGTTATGGAAAACAAGGAAACTCCAAACCCGGACAATGAACTCATAAGTGAGTCGTTGAAAATGGACATTGAACGAGCATTATCAAAATTAACTGAACGAGAAGCCGATGTGGTTCGTTTATATTTTGGAATTGGTACTGATCACGCCGCAACTTTAGAAGAAATAGGCGAAAAATTTGATCTCACTCGTGAACGAGTTCGACAAATTAAAGAAAAAGCGTTGCGTAAGTTACGTCATCATAACCGTTCTTTAGCTTTAAAAACATACATCGGATAACCTGCTTTAACGAGCAAGAATATAACTGCTAACAAAATCATTAAAACCGTTTAAAACCTATGGCAAGAAAAAAAAGAGAAGCAGCATCTCTGGCAACAAGTGGAATTTCAATTGCGGAATCAAAAGCAATTGATTTGTACTTAAAAGAGATTTCAAAACTGCCTCTGATTACAGCCGAAGAAGAAGTAATACTCGCAAGAAAAATTCAAGCCGGTGATAAAGCCGCTTTGGACAAATTAATCACGTCAAACTTACGTTTCGTTGTTTCTGTTGCTAAACAATATCAGAACCAAGGTTTATCATTAATTGACCTTATCAACGAAGGTAACGTGGGTTTGATTAAAGCTGCACACCGTTTCGATGAAACTCGTGGTTTTAAATTTATTTCATATGCAGTATGGTGGATTAAGCAGTCAATCCGTCAGGCTTTAGATGAAAAAGCTAAAACTGTTCGTCTGCCTTTGAATAAAGCCGCTGATATTATGAAACTCAGCAAGGCTCGTTTCAAGCTAAACCAAATTTACAAGCGTGAACCTTCTGTTGGTGAATTGGCTGATGAAACAGGATTTACAGAAACCTATATCGCAGATTTGATGCGCTATGCATCATCAGATGTTTCTTTCGACAGTCCGTTTGCTACCGGTGAAGATTCTACTTTATTGGATGTAATGGCCAATCAGGATACACCCGATCCTGATAACGAATTGATGAAAGATTCCTTGAAAATGGAAATCGAACGTGCATTTTCTAAGCTAACTCAACGCGAAGCTGAAGTAGTGCGTCTCTATTTTGGAATCGGACGTGAGCACTCTTTAACACTTGAAGAAATTGGTGAGCGTTTTGATTTAACACGTGAACGTGTACGCCAAATTAAAGAAAAAGCATTGCGTAAATTGCGTCACAATTCAAGAAATTCAGTGTTGCTTACTTATATCTAACACGAAATTCATCGAAAAAATTAAAGCCGGTTTATCCGGCTTTTTTTATGTTCTGTGGTTGTTAATGGTTTTACTACGTTGAAAGTTCACTCTATGAAAAAGGTCTATTTGTTTTTGATTGTATTGTTTGCTGCCATTCAATCAACACATGCTCAACTAAACTCAGCACAAATTGATTCACTTGATGCGGTTTTTATGTACGGAACGGTATCAAATGAGATGGGAAAAATCGGATTCCGAATGTATGATTCCAAAGTTAATCACAAACGTCCGATAATTATTTTTCTACACGGATCGGGTGAGAGAGGAGCAGATAATAAAACTCCGCTAAAATGGGGAGCTATGGATATTTTAAATCATGCGAAACGTTTAGGTGAGGACCCAATACTTATTGTGCCCCAATGTCCTGATGGAAGAAGATGGGTTGAGGTTGATTGGGATTTGCTTTCACATAAACAGCCTGAAAAACCTTCAGAACCATTGACCTTAGTTATGCACTTGTTGGATTCCGTATTGGCAAATAATCCAAATGTAGATGAATCTAGAGTGTATTTAACTGGCATGTCGATGGGTGGTTTTGGGACTTGGGATTGGATAACACGAAATCCAAATTTATTTGCAGCTGCTATTCCGGTATGTGGCGGTGTTGACGAAACTGTATTAAATAATGTAGCTGAAATGCCAATTTGGGTTCATCACGGAGCTGATGATAATGTAGTTAATCCGATTCGTTCCAGAAATGCTGTGTCTGAGCTAAGAAAATATGATGCGCCTGTCCAGTTTACCGAGTATGTACAAACAAATCATAACTCTTGGTCGCCGACATATTCAAATTCCAATGTATATAAGTGGCTTTTCCGGCAGAGAAAAAAGTAGCTACCAATATTTTTCTAAGTCATTGCTGGGCTTCCATTTATCCTGTGGTTCGAAATATTCATACAAGGTTCTTGATACTTCGCGGATAAATACAAAACCGGGATCATTATAATCAAAAGATTGTTTTTTTTGTTGATCTGTAATCACACAAAAGAAATAAGTTCCGTGTTCTGCTTGTACTCCAACAACTTCAGATTTGGAACGCGCAATGGCGCCTTGCTTAGAAAGCATAAATGTGTTCGGTGGAATTTGACTCAAGGCTTCACCGTCCCAATAACTTCGGGATAAAATGCGAATCATTTTTTCACTAGCGTCTTTTGAAACGAATTTTTTATCATAAATACCCAAAAGCAAATCAGTCATTTCTCTCGGCGTTGTAGTACCCCAACCATGGCGCATTTCAAACCATTCTCGACCGTACGTTTTAGTGTTTACTCTTGTGTGGATAAATCCATTAGTTTTCAGCCAATCATTGATAGCAACGCCATAACCTGCAACATCCTGCAGCCATATACTGGCAGAATTATCACTAAAAATGAGCATAAGATTCAGCAATTTATTAATGCTTATTTTCGAACCCATCTCAAAACTGTTTACAATATCTGTATCGTAAGGGTAGGCATAGTTTTTTTGATAGGTTAGTTCATCATTAATATCCAACTCACCTTGTTCTATGCGGTCGAAAATTCGCAATAAGATTGGAATTTTTATCATACTGGCGCTAGGGTATAAGGAATCCTGATTTATTCCGGCAACAACGCCTTTGTCTTTGTGATACACGTAAATTCCGGCAACACCTTCAAATTCACTAACCATCATTTCTAATTTTTTTTGTAACACGAAGTCTGTTTTATGTTTTGGGGCTTGTGCAAAAACACCGCCTGAAAACACAACATCAACTAACAAAAAAAAGGCAACGACTAATTTCATTGGAAAATTTACAAGTCCGAATATGAATAATTATAATAGATAATTTTAAGCGTTATCGTCAATCAAAAGTTTAAAGTTAAACGGTAAGTTCTCTAAAGTATTTTGAGTGACTTTAGTATATTCAAACTATGTTTGAAATTAGTGTGTACTCCGTTTTTATTGCCGCTTTGATAACTGCACTTGCCACAGGATTAGGCGCTGTACCATTCTTTTTTATTAAGAAAATTTCTGATTGGTGGTTAGGAGTTTCAAGCGCTGTTGCGGCCGGACTCATGCTCTCCGCAAGTTCATCACTTATCTACGAAGCTTCACAATATTCAGTAGAAAGAACAATTTTTGGAATACTATTAGGCCTGTTTTTAATCGTGTTAAGCGATAAGTTATTAGAAAATAAACAGGTGAATATTGAAGATATACCACAGGCAGATTCAAAAAAAATGTTACTCATAATGGGTGTAATGACTTTACATTCCTTTGCAGAAGGAATTGGAGTTGGGGTTAGCTTTGGCGGAACTTCTGAGTTAGGCGTATTTATTACAACAGCAATTGCCATTCATAATATTCCTGAAGGTTTAGCTATTAGTTTGGTATTGGTTCCGCGTGGAGTTTCTGCTATCAAATCTGCCGGATGGAGTGTATTCAGTTCTCTTCCGCAGCCAATTATGGCTATTCCTGCGTTTTTATTTGTACTTACATTCACAGACTTTCTGCCGATTGGTTTAGGCTTAGCAGCAGGAGCAATGATTTGGATGGTTTTTTCTGAAATGATAAAAGATGCACTTGAACATGTAGATTCTTCTGTGATTGCAATCGTAGTAACTCTGGCTTATACTGCAATGTTTGCATTCCAGTATTTAGTAATCGAGTAGAAGAATTTTATATGGATGATTTGCTCTCAACGGAAAGAGGTTTACGTTACCTTCGAATAATTAGCATAATGCTCACCATTATAGGTTTAAAGGTAGTCGGTGAGATGCTTTTTGCAGGTAAATCGCTTATTTTGCCTTTTGCGCTCGCATTGTTTTTGAGTTTTATTTTGGGGCCAATTATTGACTTTTTAGAAAAAAAGCGAATCCCAAGATGGTTAGCTATTCTAATTCCGATTCTGCTGACCGGATTTGTATTTTTTTTCTTAGGAATGTTGATCAAAAGCAATGTCCAAAGCTTTGTTATTGAATTTCCGAAATATGAGACTCGTACCAAAGCTCTTTATGAAAATGTATTATCCTTGTTAAATATTCCGACTGATGTGTTTACAGGTTCTCCAAAAAGTTGGATAGATGATCCAAGATTGAGTCAGTATTTAGAAAATTTTTCTCTAACTAATACGATTTCAGGGATTTTAGGAGCGCTTTCAAACTTACTCTCAAATGCTCTGTTAGTTCTGTTGTTTTTAATGTTTTTATTGTCGGGGAGAAATCAACTTATCATAAAATTGCAGAAAGCGTTCAAAGAAGAAACCGCAAACCAGATAACATCGATTGTAAAAAACATAAATAGTCAGGTTCAAAAATATATCATTGCAAAAACGATAATTAGTATAGTTACTGCTATTTTGGTGATGATTGTTTTGTATTCCTTTGGTGTTGAATTCGCTTTGATTTGGGGAATATTGACTTTTTTATTGAATTTTATTCCAAATGTAGGTTCGATAATTGCCACACTGCTTCCACTCACAATTGCAGTTATTCAGTTTGATAGTTTTGTCCCAATAATTTGGATTGGCGGGATATTAATGGCTATACAAACCGTGGTTGGAAATGTAATTGATCCTAAATACATCGGAAAAAGCATAAATCTAAGTGCTTTGGTTGTACTTTTGTCTTTAATTTTCTGGGGTTGGTTGTGGGGTATAATAGGGATGTTTTTGTCTGTGCCTATTATGGTAATCATCAAAATTATATTGGAAAATATTCCTGAATTAAAATTTATGTCCACTTTAATGAGTGCAGAAAAACCCGAATAACATGATTGATACGCATGCACATATCTATTTGCCTCAGTTCGAAGAGCAAATAAATGAAGTCTTAGACAGAGCTATAGAAGCAGGTTTGACGGATATTTTGATGCCCGGTATACATGAGGAAAGTTGGCAACAAATGGCCAGACTTCCACAAAGAAATGATATTAAATTGCACAAAATGTTTGGGATTCACCCGTGTGATGTTGAGGAATCAGTACATAATTATTACGATTTATTGATGAACTATTGCAAGAGAGCCGATGTAATTGCAATCGGTGAAACAGGCTTAGATTATTATTGGAGTACTGAACGAGTACATCAACAAAAAGAAAGTCTTCGAATACATTGTGTTGTGGCAAAAGAGCTTAAGAAACCAATTGTTTTGCATAATCGTGAAAGTACAACTGACCTGTTAAATTTAATTGAAGAAGAACAGGACGGGACTTTAACGGGAGTTTGGCATTGTTTTACCGGAAATATTGATGAAGGTAAACGAGCAATTGACTTAGGATTACATTTGGGAATTGGCGGTGTTCTTACTTTTAAAAATGGAGGTATTGACAAAATTGTACCACATTTACCGGTAAAGAGTTTATTACTTGAAACAGATTCTCCATTTTTGGCACCAAGTCCACATAGAGGTAAACAAAACGAGCCGGCATATACAAAACTCGTAGCAGATAAACTAAGTGTTTTAATTAATTTGCCGCTCACTGAAATAATTCAGATAACAGATAATAATTCTAAGAAATTATTTAAACTTGCCTAATCGAAATCGGGAAAATTACCTCATTTATCGAGCACTAACGATTAATTACTAGTATATGAAAAGCGTATTAATGGCTTTGATGAGTTTTATACTTGTTCAAAGTTTATCTGCACAAAATAAACCACATGTTTATAAAGCATTTCAAAGTATAAAAGGGAAAACCATTCACCTTAATACCGAAAAGGAGCAATTAAAAACTGCACCAGCAAATTTGTCTTCGGTTTGGCAGAGTAAAGTAGATCCATCTCTAACCAAATTTGTATTTACAAATTCTGAAAAACAGCTAAAAAAAGGACTTAATTCTAGCTTACAAAGAACTGAAAAACAGAAAGTGACCGTGTTTAAAGATAAGGCGGGTAAATTAAAAGCTCCTGTTTTTATCGAGTTTAATTCGGGTTCTGCCGGCTCGATTGAAGGATTTGAACTTAGAAGGATTTCACCTGAGCAAAATATCGCCATTGGATATATCGAAATCGAAAAGATAGAATCTGTTGCACTGAACAAATCAGTCGTAAAAATTCAGGCTGCCAAGTTTCACAAAAGAAAAAAAGTTGAAGGTATCAAAAGCATACAAGCAGATGTAATTCATGCCAGTTCTCTTGCTTTCCCAAATGGGGTAAAAGGTAAAGATGTTATAGTTGGTGTATTAGATACCGGAATTGATTTCGATTTGGATGTTTTTGGTAATCAGAACGGAACAAGAATTCAGTATTTATTGGAGTACACTATGACTGAAAGTGGTTCCGGAAATATTACCTATGGACAAAATGAATGGACAAAAGCTCAAATTGATGCAAATCCAGCATCTGTAACTGCAAAAGACGGCTACGGCGGTGGTGGGCATGGAACTCATGTTACATCAATAGCTGCTGGAAATGATGCAAATGGCTCTTATCCGACAGGTTCAATTGGAGTTGCACCTGAGTCTGATATCATCTTTGTAAAAGGTGACAGAGATCCAGATTCAAATTCCGGGTTTTCTGATGATGATATCGTAGATGGAGTCGCATACATAATCGAGAAAGCTGAATTATTAGGAAAACCAGTTGTTGTAAACCTATCATTAGGTGGAAACTACGGTCCATTAGACGGTACAGATTTATACGAGCAATACTTAACGCAGCTTACAGGAGATGGTAAAGTAATAATAGCAGCAGCAGGAAACGAAGGTTTTGACTTTTTACATACCGGTTATGCTAATGATTCAGAATCAGTTGTTGCTAGTGTTGATATTCCATGGGATGATATTAGTTTTGATAAGTACATTTGGTCTGATGCCGGTGTAATTAGCGCATATAAAATTATTGCTTTAAATAAGGATACGTATCAGGAAGTGGGTTCTACACAATGGCTTACGAAAGGTTCATCAAATTGGAATGATGTAGAAGCTATTCGTATTACTGATATGCAAACAAATGATAATGCAGGTTTTGTTTATCACTATTCAAACGGTGGAGTTAACAGTCAAAATGGTGATGAATACATACAAATTTATGTTTATGACGGCTATGATTCTGATGATGATGAAGATTATGCATGGATTGACGATTATGTCTGGGCAATTGCTTATCAAACAACCAATACAACCGGTAGAATTGATGTAATTAATGGTTATGCCAGTTCATCACCGGAAACGATAAATGTAACAGGTGCTACTTTTATTCCGGGAGATCAAGCATTATCTGTCGGTTCTCCGGCTACAGCAAAAAATGTTGTCTCCGTGGGTGCATACGTTACGAATATATCTTGGCAGGATATCAATAACTCGAGTCATCAAACTAAATATCCGATGGATTTTGAGTTTTCTGAATATAGAAATGCAGTTTTAGGCGAATTAGCTTATTTCTCATCTCGTGGACCAACAAGAGATAATCGTTTAGCGCCAATAGTATCTGCTCCGGGCGATTTAATTTTTTCAAATCGTTCTTATGATATCAGTAACAATGAGTTAGAAGAGGAGTACATGACTGAGGGCGGTAAACTTATCGGTTATCAAGGTACATCTATGGCAACCCCATTTGTAACCGGAACAGTAGCATTGATGCTTCAAGTTAATCCGGATTTAAACTATGAAGATATTGTTGACATCTTTTCGAGAAAATCAGTTAAAGATAATTTTACTGGTTCTGAAGCATCTACACTTTTTGGACATGGTAAACTCAACGCATATGAGTCTGTATTAGAAGCATATAATATGGCTACAAGCAATGAAAGTAATTCAGATATTGTACAGGAGTTTTCATTACTTGAAAACTATCCGAACCCATTTAACCCAACTACTACAATTCGTTTTTCAGTTGCAAACATTGCAAATGTGAGCGTGAAAGTGTACGATTCAATCGGAAGAGAAGTAGTTACTTTAGTGAATGAAAAACAATATTCAAAAGGCGTACATCAAATCCAGTTAAATGCTTCCGGTTTATCAAGTGGAGTTTATTGGATTAGAATGAAACAACAGAATCAAAATGGAAGCATGAACTATAAAATGCATCCGGTCACACTAATTAAATAAGCAGAGAATCTGATTTCAAAAAAAAAGCGGATAGAAAAATCTATCCGCTTTTTTTATTCCAGTGTTTTATCAAAGAAATCAAGAATGGCTTTCATTGTCATATTCCTGTCTTTTTCCTGAAGGATAGTTTCAAAAGGGAATCCAAATACAACCGTTTTATAATAACCTTCAAAAGCTACAGCAGCACTAAATCCGTTTTCCTTGTAACGGGCAATAATTTTGGCATCTTCTGTTGATGGATGAATGGCATCAGGTGATTCTACCTGATAAATACTACTGCTTAACTTTGTGTTAAAAAATAAACTCTTTGGGAGTTTAAACTCAGAAGGGGATGTTGCAACAACTTCACCCGTTTTTGAAGCATGATCAGTTCTGTGTTTCACATGCAGTGTTTCTTCAAGTAATTGAACACCATTTGAGTCTGGCAAGAAGTTTCTATAAGAATCAGTTGTTATATAAGCGCCTGAAATAAACAAATTACCGCCGCTTTGAGCGTAAAATTTGATTTTTGATTGTAGTTTCTCCGGAAAGGTTTCGAACTCAATATCTTCATTTAACTTATATCCTTGCTTGTACCTTCTGGTTTTCTTTTGTTCACCTAAAATCAAATCGACGTATTTAAACGATGTTATGTCAATGTGATTATCCATTACGGCATCAGATGAACTAGAAAAGAACGAGTAACCGGCCTCTAATATTGATTTTCCATGAACAAGACCAAAATCAAAGGTGTTTCCTGCAATTACAGAAGTTTCGTAATTCGCATAACTTGCACCATGTCCCGGTTCGTCATCCGTTCCCCAACGGCTGCTTTTATCATAGTTGAATTGTTCACCTACATAAGAGATGTCATTCCCTTCATAAACGCCTCTATCAATATCGAATAGAAATCCTTCAAAATTTCCCACACTAATAGATGATGGACCACTTAATCGATTAAATCCATTAATAACCAGAACAGGGGACTTACCTTTATTTCCTAAACCTGCTGAAACTATTTCTGATGACATGCTTCTGCCGCCTTTGTTAACAGCTTCAACTTTAAAACTGTAAATCACATTCTTTTTTGGTTTCTCAAACTCATATGTAACATCTTCAACTAGTGTTCCATTATCAAATCCATTTTCACCTTCACGCACATAAACCATGTAAGCATCAGCTGTTGCTGTGGATTCTAATGGATCTGTTTGAGGTTGCCAGTTTACTTTGAAATTCCCCTTATCAGTTAGTTGAACAGACATATGAGTTACAGGAAGCGGTAGTACTACATATTCAAACTGATGCTGTTCCGCGAGAAATTTCAGCATACTTTTGTAAATCGCTCTGGCAACTTCAAATTTGTATTTAGGATTATGTCCAAATTTTACATCTGCAAAGTTTTGATGGGAGAGGAGTTCCAGTAAAACAGAAGGAACGTTAGCTCTGAATGCCTCTGAATATTGTCTGTTATATAAATTTCTTCTTGTCCATGTTGAATCAAAATGGTATCTGATGTCATCAACAATTTGAGTTTGCATTAAATCACCAAGGTCGCGGTTTGCAAAACGTGACATGCCATTCGGAAATACAAGTGATGAATCATAATCTTCAACCGAATAAATCATTAGTGTCCCGATGATATCATCATTACCGGTTATACCGGCGTCAGTATGGAAAGCAAGTGAGATATCAACAGGGATTCCTAGTCCTTTTTCATCACGTTTTTTATTGGGGCCATAAGGCGCACCGACAAGGTAATTAACCCATTCACCACGGCTTTGATAATCATCATTATAATCGTTTTCTTTATTCAAATCATAGATTAATGTGTCCGGGAAACCTGCATATTGTAACCAATATCGAGAGCCTTCAACAAATTTTGGGCGATCACTAACTCGGCCATTTCGTTCGATAACACCCATTCCTCCACCAAAACGAACGGCATCACCAGAAACACGTGCTCCGTCTTTCATTACTTTATTTGTAAGAACAACTTTTTGATTTTTCGAATCTAAACCTTCGTTAAAATGGAAAGTCCCCAAATACACCCAAGTTGACCCCCCGATTTGTTGGTTCACATAAAAGGTAGTTTCACCACCACTATGGTATACTTTGTATTCTGCATCAGTTGTGTTTTCAGGTGATGAATCATAACTAACATAAACAGCATAATACCCGGATTCCGGGATTTCAGGAATCCAACCAATTTGAGAAGAGCCTTTTAAGTTACCGATAATTTCTCTGGTTGATCCTTGAACGAAGGGGTTTACATTACCTTTATAAGGTCTTTTTCCAATGGCAAAACCTTTCGTTTTACCGTTTCTCCAAGTGCCGTTTTCAACATATTTTGATTTATAATCAGAACCGTTATTATCAACAATAATCTCATTAGTTTGGATATCTCTTTCTCTTGGTAAAAAGGTATTAGCACCAGCTCGTTCTAACATAGGAACTAAGTAGGGAACAACAATAGACATCGGATATAAATCTTCAACAGTGCCAAAAAGTCTAGCTCTCTGCCACATCCATCTATCTTCTTTGTAATTATAATACCAACCATGGGAGTGCCACATTGCAATGTG
>SBGQ01000114.1 GCA_006226965.1 bacterium
GCCATCAGCCATCAGCCATCAGCCATCAGCCATCAGCCATCAGCCATCAGCCATCAGCCATCAGCCATCAGCCATCAGCCATCAGACATCAGCCATCAAAAAAAACAGCAAAAAATCTTACACCAATTCATTTAAAATCTTTGTACTCTTTGATGTTACCGGTATAAATGAATGTGAATTTTATGCTAAGTAAGCTCAGTATTTTACCCCAACCCGACGATGTAACCTGTGGCCCGACATCGCTTCATTCGGTGTATAAATTTTTGGGCGAAGAAATAAATCTGCAAGAACTCATACAACAAATTGAAATGTTGGAAGGCGGCGGAACTTTAGCCGTTTATTTGGGAATTGATGCCATAAAAAGGGGTTACAAAGCAACTGTTTATTCCTACAATCTTCGCATCTTTGATCCGTCTTGGTTTAGTTTCGATAGTGATCAACTCATCGATAAATTGGAAAAACAATTGGAATACAAAGACGGAAAACGGTTCAAAAAGACTTGCGGAGCCTATTTGGAATTTCTTAAAACAGGCGGGAAATTAAAATTCGATTTACTTGAACCTCAACTTATTAAACAATACACGGAAAAAGGAATTCCGGTTATTGCGGGATTGAGTTCAACCTATTTATACCCTTCAAAACGAGAATTCGAAACCAGAAATAATAAAATTGATTACGACGATGTGCGAGGCGAACCAACCGGGCATTTTGTGGTGGTGAAAGATATCAACGAAAAAGAAGTTTGGATTGCTGATCCATATAATCAAAATCCATATAACTCAATCGACAGGGAATATCGAATTCCGGTACAACGTTTTATAAACTCAGTAATGCTGGGTGTAATCACTTATGATGCTAATTTATTAATCATCGAAAAATGAGAAGAATTATTGTAGTCAACCAGGAAAAAGACTGGATTTTCAAACATATAAAAGACGTAGAAGTTGTAATCGCTAAAGATTATTTACTCAATCAGGTTTGGGCAGATGCCAAAAATGTGCAAGTCTTTAATCTCAGCAAAAGTTACTCTTATCAAACCAAAGGATATTACGTTTCGTTGCTTGCCGAAGCCCGAAATCATAAAGTAATTCCAAGTGTAACCACCATTCAGGACATGAAATCGAAATCGGTGGTTAAAGTTTTATCAAACGATTTGAACGAACTCATCCAAAAAAGCCTCAAAAACATTAAAGCTGATGAATTTGTTCTGAGTATCTATTTCGGGAATAATTTAGCAGCTCAACATCAGAAATTAGCGCGTGAATTGTACAATTTATTTCGCGCTCCTTTCCTTAGAGCCCGATTTAAGCGCATTGCAGATAAATGGATTTTACAAACGATTGTGCCCATTGCATCTGATGACATTCCTGATAACCACATCGATTTCTTGCAGGAAAAAGCCGTTGAATATTTTAAACGTGACCGATATTTCTACAACAAAAAAGATACTTCGGTGTACGATTTAGCCATTTTGCAAGACCCAACAGAGAAGGCACCTCCATCAAACAAAAAAGCTTTAGATAAATTCATTTCCGTTGCAGAAAACATGGATTTTTATGTGGATTTAATCACTAAAGACGATTACGCTCGAGTTGGTGAATACGATGCTTTGTTTATTCGTGAAACCACATCGGTAAACCATTATACCTACCGATTTGCTCGCCGTGCCGATGCGGAAGGGATGGTTGTTATGGACGACCCAATTTCTATTATGCGATGTGCAAATAAGGTGTATTTGAATGAAGCGCTCACTATTGCCAAAGTCCCGATTCCTAAAACGGTAATACTTCAAAATGATAAAACTGACGAGTTGATTAAACAAATCGGTTTACCATGTGTGCTTAAAGTGCCTGATTCAAGTTTTTCTTTAGGAGTGAAAAAAGCCGAAACGGAATCTGATTTAAAAAACATTGTAACTAAAATGTTGGATGAGTCTGATTTAATTATTGCTCAGAAATACATGTATTCACCGTTTGACTGGCGAGTTGGTGTAATAGATGGTCAGCCGCTGTATGTGTGTAAATATTTTATGGCTCGCGGACACTGGCAGATTTATGATTGGAGCGCAAAAAAGAATCAGGAAGCAGGTGAGTTCGAAACTTTGGCAGTTGAAAATGCACCAAAACATATTGTAGAAACAGCTGTTCGTGCAACCAAGCTAATCGGAAACGGACTTTACGGCGTTGATATCAAAGAAATTGACGGAAAGGCGTACGTAATCGAAATAAATGATAATCCGAATATTGATGCAGGTGTGGAAGACAAAGTGATTGGTGATGCCATTTATGAAACTATCATAGGTTCTTTCAAGAAACGTCTAGACCATCGCATGCATTTGAAGAATAAATAATGAGCAATAAAAAATCGGAATTACATTTATTTGAAGGGTATGGTCTGGAATGGGAATACATGATAGTGGATGCTATTTCACTAGATGTGCGTCCAGTTGCCGATGAATTGTTTAAATCAGTAACCGGAGATTTTGACTCGGAATACATCAATAATAAGTTCGCTTGGTCAAACGAGTTAGTAAATCACGTTGTTGAGATTAAGACGAACGGCCCAAGGAGTAATGTAAAAAATCTGGCTTCTGAAGTGCACGAAAACGTTCGTGAAATTAATGCTGAATTGGAAGCATTTGGAGCTCGTTTAATGCCGACAGCCATGCATCCGTGGATGAATCCGTTCAAAGAGACTAAGTTATGGCCCCACGAATTCAGTGAGATTTATCAACTTTACAACAAAATATTTGATTGTAAAGGGCATGGTTGGTCAAACTTACAAAGCCTGCATATCAATTTACCTTTTCAAGGTGATGCGGAATTTGCTAAGTTGCACGCCGCCATACGTTTGGTTTTACCCATTTTACCTGCAATTGCGGCATCTTCACCTTTTATTGAAGGGCACAAAACGGGTTATTTTGATTCAAGGTTGGAAGCTTATCGTCAAAATCAAGCCCGAATCCCGAGTTTGACAGGCAAAGTAATTCCTGAGCGAGTGTTCTCAAGAGCTGATTATCAGGCTGTTATTTTTGATCCGATTTTGCAAGACATTAAATCGTACGACACAGACCATATTCTGGATAGGCATTTTTTAAATTCAAGAGGAGCTATTGCTCGGTTTGATAGAAATGCAATTGAAATTCGATTGTTGGATATTCAGGAATGTCCGCGAGCAGATGTAGCTGTTTTTGTAGCGGTTACATCAGTTTTGAAGTTGATGATTTTAGAACGTTGGGCTGACTTTTCAACTCAAAAAGAGTTCTCAGAAGATGAATTGTTGCCGATTTTATTGCAAACAATCCATGATGGAGAATTTGCAGTAATCAAACATCCGGCATATTTACGAGCATTCGGATTAGAAAAAGATGAAGCAACCGCTGCTGAGTTATGGCAACATTTGTTTGAAGTTTTTAAGCCGGCATTATTTGATCATCACGTAGAAGATTTAAAACATATCCTAGAACAAGGTAGTTTGAGTACTCGTATGTTAAAACATGTCGGAAAAGTGGATAGATCCGGTTTGTATAATTTATACGATAGACTTACAGATTGTCTGTCAAATAATACACTACTATAGTAAATGAGTATTTCGGCTTACTCCGATGTTATTCGGAACATCCCGTCTTTTAGAAGGTTGTGGCTGAGTCAAATTGTTTCAAATTTTGGGGATTGGGTTGGATTATTAGCCATATATGCCATTATTCAGCAATTTGGGCAATCTCCGTTTTTGCTGGGTTTAATCATCATCGTTAAGTTGATGAGCTTCGCTTTTTTCTCGCCAATCGCAGGTTATATTACAGATGCGTATAATCGTAAAATGGTTATGTTTTGGTCGGATATAGCTCGTGCTGTTATTGTAGCCGGATTTATGTTAGTGAACTCAAAAGATGTAATATTCCTAACGTATGTGTTAATAGCTCTGCAAATGTTTTTTTCAGCCATGTTTGAGCCGGCAAAGTCTTCAACTGTTCCGGTTTTATTAAAAGGAGAAGATTTAGTTACAGGAAATATTATCACCAGCTTCTCTTGGAGTGCCATTTTTACAATCGGAATGGCTGTAGGCGGTATGTTAACGGAATGGTTTGGTTTCCATTGGGTTTTTGTGATTAACGTAATCACTTATTTAGTTTCTGCTTACTTTGTTTACCGAATTGAAATTCCTGAAAGCGCAGCACGTCAAAAAGAACATGTTTTAGAGAAAAAGCCGATACAAGATATAATAAATGGTTTCAAGTATTTAAAGAATCATCCCAAAGTTGCCCGTCCGGCATTAGCAAAAGCAACATACACCTCATTCATGGGCGGACTCCTGTATCTCATCATATTGTATTCAGAAGATGTATTGTTGATGGGGAGTTTAGGCGTCGGGCTGATTTATTCTGTCCGTGGATTAGGAACAGGAGTCGGACCGATTTTGGGACGAAAATGGTTCACTAACCATGAAAAATGGCTGAGTTTAATTGGATTCAGCATGATGATGGGCGGTTTCTTTTACTTTTGGATGGGTTTATTTCATTCCATTATTGTGGTGTTATTATTGGCTTTTATTGCCCATCTAGCTACGGGTTTTAATTGGGTAATGAGTACTGTTTTAGTACAGCAGCGAACGGAACATGAGTTTATGGGACGAGTGTTTAGCTTTGAATGGCTCATGTTTAATATGAGTCAGTCGCTTTCCGTTTTTTTTGCATCCATGATATTAGAACACAAATGGTTGGATATTAACCAAACGATGATGCTTTTTTCTTGTTTATTGATTATAAACGGTATCTGGTGGTTGTTTTTAGTAGGAAAACGTGATGAGAAAGAGAGTTAATCTCTTAATGATTTTCAGGAGATGCTTTTGCTTTTGATGAAAAGGCGAATCGGTAAATCAAGAATAAAATCACAATAATTAAAACGGTGAATCCTACAATTCCGGCAACAGCATAAACAAGAATAGGGACTAAAGCAGCGACAAGAGTAGTAACTAAATATTGAACTGGATTGGAGTAAAAGCTGTATGCGTTAAATAAAGACCAGAGAAAACGTAAAATTCGAGCTGCCATACTAATACAGATTGATGTGTTTTTGCACAGTTACGACAGAGTTTTCATAAAGATTCGTTCGCCATCTACTAATTCAAATAAAAATAAACCAGCATTTGTATTTTACTCGGAACTTAGATTTTAAACCATTTACTATGCTTAAAACTCAGGCTTATATCAACGGAAAGTGGACAAATGCCGAATCCGGGAAACAATTTTCTGTACTCAATCCGGCAACAAAAAAAGAGATTGCACAAGTTTCTGATTGCGATGAAAAAGAGATTCAACAAGCTATAGAATCGGCTCATAATGCTTTTAAAACTTGGAAAAACACATCAGCGGGTGAACGAGCCAATTTGTTGCGTAAATGGTTCGATTTGATGATACAGCATAAGGATGAATTGGGAAATATTTTAGCCTTGGAAGCCGGAAAACCTTTACAAGAAGCTATAGGTGAGGTTGTTTACGGTGCCAGTTTTATTGAATGGTTTGCAGAAGAAGCTCGCCGAGCTTATGGTGATATAATTCCGGGACATCAAGCAAATAAACGTATTCAGGTCATACGTCAGCCAATTGGTGTTACAGTAGCAATTACACCTTGGAATTTTCCCAATGCTATGATTACACGAAAAGTAGGAGCAGCATTGGCAGCAGGTTGCACGATGATAGTGAAGCCATCGGAAGAAACGCCCTTATCCGCTTTGGCTATGGCAGAATTAGCAGAAAAAGCCGGTTTTCCAAGCGGTGTATTGCAGTTTGTAACAACTTCGAATGCTAAACTGTTTGGTGAGATTGTAACGGCTTCATCAATAGTAAAAAAGATTTCGTTTACAGGTTCCACGCAAGTGGGTAAGTGGTTGATGGAAAAAAGTGCAGGAACACTAAAGAAGCTGTCGCTCGAGTTAGGAGGAAATGCCCCGTTTATTGTTTTTGATGATGCTGATTTAGAAGCTGCAACGGACGGTGCTTTAGCGTCAAAATTTAGAAATAATGGACAGACTTGTGTCTGTGCAAACCGAATTTTTGTTCAGGAGGGTATTTATGATGCTTTTGTGAAACGATTCACAGAGAAAGTTAAAGCTCAAAAAGTTGGAAATCCGTTTGATCAGGGTGTTTCAATCGGTCCGTTAATCAACTACAAAGCAGTTCAGAAGGTAAGTAGGCTTATAACGGATGCAACAGATAAAGGAGCATCAGTAATTTGCGGCGGAACTTTAATTCAAGGTGAGGGACATTTTTTTGAACCGACGGTTATAACGAAAGTGAACGCTACAATGGAGATTGCTCATGAAGAAATTTTTGGGCCAATTGCACCGATTTTTTCATTTAAAACAGCAGAAGAAGTGATTGAAAAAGCAAACGATACTTCAGCTGGTTTAGCGGCTTACATATATGCTTCGAATTACAAAACGATTTATCAGGTATCGGAAGCTTTAGAATATGGAATGGTAGGCGTAAATACTGGAATGATTTCAACTACTGTTGCACCGTTTGGAGGCGTAAAAGAAAGTGGTTTTGGAAGGGAAGGTTCTAAATATGGAATGGATGAATATCAGGTGATGAAATATATTTGTTTGGAAGTTTGAAGTTGAATTTTTGAAATGAAAAGTTCAAAATATTGTGTCGTTTGAAAATAAGAACTGCAAGTAGCTACATTTTAATGTTATAGTAGTTAAGATATTGAAGTGAGTAGTATTAAAACAACATCAGTTCTTTGTGTAATTAAAAGAATTGATACTCAGCCATAAAGTTTTCAAGAATCAATAAACAAAAAAGGGTGATATCCAGAAGGAAATCACCCTTAAAAAAGAATAGGAATGGAACTATTTAATCAGTGTCATTTTCTTTGAGCGAGTAAAACTAGTACCATTTGAGTTAAACACTTGTAGTGAATAAATATACGTTCCGCTGGCTAGATTTGAGGCATCGAAACGAACGGAATGAACACCCAAACTCATGGTTTGTCCTGAAAGTAGAGTGCTGACTAAACGTCCGGTTATATCATAAACAGCAAGCTGAACATTCGCATTACTTTTTAGTTCAAAAGAAATGGTAGTGCTTGGGTTAAATGGGTTCGGGAAGTTTTGTTTGAGTTCAAAATTGTCAGCAATGATTGCTTCCTCTGAAATTGCCGAGTTTGTATTTGGTTCTCCATAAAAAGCACCGCGTCCATGAGTAAAAGCTGCGATATGGCCGTCGGATTCACGATAGGAAAGTGTATTCACAATCGCATTTCCGACTGTACCGGAAGCCTCTGCTACCCAAACGGTATTATTACCATTTAATATTGTAGTAGAGTAGATACCGGTAGTAGTACCGACGAAATAAACTTTTACACCATTTATAGTTGCAATAGCCGCTGATCTGATAGACGGCCCCGGAGTAATTCGATTACCTTCCAAATTTCCTTCAACTTGAACAAATGTTTTTCCATTATTTGAGTAATAAATACCGAGTATGTTGTAATTTGAAAGAGTTACAAGTACTTCATTTGCGTTTTCGGGATTTACTGCTATATCGCTCACATAAGCACCAATTGTAGCATCAGGTAATTCTATCTCAGTTAAAGAGGAACTGACTGTAGATGTATCAGCATTCGTCCATTTGTAGATGTAAGGAGGTAATGTCGCTCCTCCATTGGACGTTCTATTGGTACCGCCAAAATAAACGGTATGCGCAGGTGATACCGATGATTCAATAGCTGTTATAGTTAATCCGTCTCTTGCTTTTATACCTGTATTTCCAAGGTTTATCCAACTGGTTGCATCTGTGGTTACTCCACCATTTGTTGTTCTAAAAATATCACTACCGGATGGATAGTAAACAAGGAAGTCATCAGTTTTGTCAACTTCAAAAGGATGAATAAATAATGAGAATTGAGCATTATCAGGATTAATATATCCTCTAAATGAGTATGTGCCATTTACTAATTGATATCTAATAACGTTCCCATTTTGTGAAGAAACGTACATGTTTGTTTCTCCTAAGTAAGAGTAAGAACCATCGCCTGACGAAGCATCATCAGAGTTAGCGCTTGCAACAGTAAATAACGGACTACCATTATCTTGAGCTCCACCTACCAATTGTTTTGAGCCGTTTTTACGAGAAATTGAACCATGATAAAATTGGGTTACATAGTAATTATTGTTCATGTTGATCCATGAAACGGTAGAGCCTTTTGTATTAGTAGTGTAGGATAAACCGCCGTCATGTCCACTAAAGCCCGCACTTAAACTACTTGGGTCAAAAACAAAAGCATGTTGATCCGGGTGATGGTTTGTATACAATGCGTAGGAGTCAGCATCTTTTGTGTATCCTCCCATCCACATTCGATCTTTTTCAGTTTGAGTAGGTGTTGCACCGGCAAATGGATTAGTTGAGAATCCGTTTATTGATCGATACAAATTAGTTCCACCCATTATTACAAAATTTTCATCCGTAGGGTGAACGGCTAATAAATAGTTATATCCGCCTTGAGATTCAAAATCTCCAGCATCACCGCCTAAATTTGGCATGAACGCACTTCTATTTTCAGATGTGTTATTGCTTAAATTAATTTTAAAGAAGTAGTCAGTTGAGCCATTTAATAACGCATAAAGTGTATTTTGATTTGAAGGTGCTAATGCTAAATAAACTCTATCGTATGAAACAGGGAAATTGTTAGGTGTAATATTATTCCAACTACTTCCATCTGTAGTACTTGTATACAAGCCCGGCGCATTTCCACCATTACCATCAGCAGATAGGCAAGCAATTAATTTGCCATTTGTATCAACAATAACATCTACAAACAGATAATCACCAAAAGCTCCTAGTACATCCGTCCAAGTTTGTCCGCCATCGGTTGAGCGAAGTACAAATCCAGCGGCACTTGCAGCAAATACGTAACCGTTTTTAGGACTAACTACAATTCGGCTTATATAATCGTATCTTGAATTAAATGCAGTAATATCAGGGTTTTGAGTATTAGCTAATAGTGTCCATGATTCACCATTATCTGTAGACTTAAAAATTCCGTACCCTCTAAATCCGGATGCCGGAGATCCGGCAGAGTTACCAAGTAACTCACCAGTAGCTGCATACCAAGTGCTTGTTTGCCCGTTTCTGGTATCTTGAGCTACGGTAGTTATATTCAAATTTTGAATCTCCGGAGTTTTCAGTTCCCAACTGGTTCCTTTGTTTGTTGTTTTCCAAATTCCTCCAGAGACCCCACCGGAAATTAAGACGTTAGCGTTAGTTACATCAAATGCGAGTGCTCTGGTTCTACCACCAACTTTATTAGGTCCGGCCTGCTGCCAAGTATAGGCATCGCCGGTTGTCTTCATTAATTGAGACTGTTTTTTCCATTCCAGTTCCCCATATTTTGCATTTTGCGGAATCTCGTTGGTTGCAGGGTCACGCATTAATTCCCATTCATAATCAGCACGAGCTTTTTTACGAAGTTCTTTTTTTAGTTTTTTCCCTACGAAATGGTTGCTTTTGTCTAGTCCGTAAGAAGTACTAGTATTATTTGACAGATGAGTTAATCCTTCATGCACACTTGATAGGGTGATTAATGATAAACCAGCTGATAAGAGAAGTTGTTTGGTAGCTTTCATTTATCGTTTATTTCGATGTTATTAATAATACTCTTTTGGGTTGTTTCACCCATTTTTTCGGGTAATGTTTTGCATGTAAGTACTACTAGTTGTTTCGCGTGTACTTGCAGTGCTAGTTTTTTAAGCTCTTGATTTTTTATACTGTCAATTGAAAATGAAACAGTTTCTTGTGTTTTAAAATCAACAGAGCCACGTCCTTTTTCTATAATTTCAAGTATTTGTACAGTTAAAGTGTTGTTTTCAATTGATTGAACCAATGCTTTAAACTTAATTTCTCCTTGATTAGGTATTTTTGTTTGGAGCGAATCTGACGCAGATAGAGTAGGATAATCCGTCTTTATTTTCTCTGTTTTTGATACACAAGACATCAAACTAACAGAAAATACTACAAGCATGTACGCAAAAAGATTTAGCTTCATTTACTTTCAAAAATTGAAAAGAGTTCTTTTTAACTCTTCTATGAATCGATAATTTTACCCGAATTTTTATATCAGCTAAAATGCTACATTTTAGTGTAATTTCAAAAGTTAAATAACTGTTCCCGGCTCATTTTGAATACATCTAAAGACAATTTTTACCAGTTTGTTGCTCAAACATCCGATTTCCCGATTGGTCTCGAAATTGATCGCGCTGAATCCTGTTTTTTTTATACAAAAGACGGTAAAAAAATTATCGATTTTATTTCAGGAATTGCAGTAAGCAGTTTAGGTCATCGTCATCCGAAGGTAGTTCAAGCCATTAAAGAACAGGTAGATAAACACTTGCATGTTATGGTTTATGGTGAATTCATCCAGAAGCCGCAAAGTGATTTTGCCGGATTGATCGCATCACAATTGCCAGAATCTTTAAAGCGAGTTTATTTTACTAATAGTGGAACGGAGTCGAATGAGGGCGCTTTAAAACTGGCGAAAAAGTTTACGGAGCGTTCGAAATTAATAGGGTTTAAAAACTCATATCACGGTGATTCACACGGGAGTTTAAGTGTAACTGGCAGAGATGTTTATCGCGAACCGTTTTTACCATTGTTACCAGATGTTCACTTTTTGACGTTCAACAGCTATGAAAATCTGGATTTAATTGATGAAAAAACAGCTGCTGTAATCATGGAACCGATTCAAGGTGAAGGCGGAATTGTTCCGGCTGATAAAACTTGGTTACAAGAAATAAGAAAACGATGTACAGAAGTCGGCGCATTATTGATTTTTGATGAAATTCAATCCGGTTTTGGCAGAACGGGTTCCATGTTTGTTTTTCAGCAGTATGATGTTGTTCCCGATATTTTGACAATGGCAAAAGCAATGGGTGGCGGAATGCCCATCGGTGGTTTTGCCTCATCAAACGAAATATTTGAAGCATTCAAAAATGACCCGCCATTAAATCATGTTACAACTTTTGGCGGACACCCGGTTTCTTGTGCGGCAGGTTTAGCCAATCTTCAGGTTTTGTTGGATGAAGATTTAATTCAACGAGCAAAATGGATTGAAGAAAAAGTGAAATCTGGTTTAACAGGAAGGGGCATCGTTGAAGTTCGCGGGAAAGGAGCCATGCTTGGTCTGGAACTGGCCTCTCGTGAATTGACTCAACAAGTAGTTGAAGCTGCCATGGAAAAAAACATTTTGCTCGGCTGGACTTTACACTCTAACACGCTCATCCGTTTAGCACCGCCGTTAACCATTCCGGAAGAAATCTTGGATTTAGTAATAGAAACTCTGAAATCCTTGATTAGCGAATTCGCTTAGATTTCACCGTTTTTTCTACGCTCTAACAGACGTTCTCTGTTTACCGTTTTGCCTTGTTCAGGTAATGAGTCGGGGTTGAGGGCAGCAAGTGTAATTTCTCGTTTGCCTAAAACACCAGGAACTTTTTCAATATACCAACCTGCCTCAACCATATTTGCACGAGCCGGGCTTGATGCGCAATAGGTGGTTAAAAGAGTTTGGTCATTACTCCAATCCGCTAAACGTTTAAAAACATCTGTTCCCCATAAGTCGCTGTTCTTTTCCGGTGAAAAGGCATCAAAGAAAATTACATTCGGAACTTCCGGCGGTTGAGGCATGTCTTTGAATAATCCGGCAAATACATGAACGCTAAAACGAGGCGTAAGTTCAAAGTTGTGCATGCCGGGAGTTTGTAATTTTTCAAAAATATTTCGAGTAATGCCGGGCAGATTGGGGTAACGAATTACTTTGGAATAACCGCAGGCTAAAGCGGTTTCAATATCGAGAGGGAAGGCTTCAACGGAATAAAAACGAGCATTTCCGTCTGATACTTTACCGTTTAAAATATCACCTAATATCCAGGCATTTAAACCTGTTCCAAAACCGATTTCAAGAATGCTGATGTCACCTTTTTGCTTTAAGGTTTCTAACACACCGCCTTTTTCAAAAAACACATATAAACTTTCCGTTAATGCACCATTAGGATTATGGTAACACTGTTGGAAAACTTCGGAAAAGACTGTACTGGAACCGTCTTTACACACTTGAACTTGAAAAGGAGTCGTTTCGCTCATAAGTATTTATTCTGATATAGAGCTTTAGAATAAGCAAAAAATAAATTCGGTTCACAAAAACATTTACTAAAGAAATGGAATCGAACGAAGTGAGCTAATTAAATATGGTGTGATTTCTTACTCACAATTTATGAGGAGCAGGAGCCTATCTCTTGTTTTCTGAGGCAATACATATCGCTATAGATACAAAACACACAACAGTCATTTTTCGACACTTCAATCGGTTTTCCGCAGCTTGCACATGTTGTTGATTTTAAATAACCGGTTTCAGGCATTTCTCGTTTTTCTTTAAAACCGCAATGTGGACAGGTAAGAGTAGCTGATGAAAGCTTGAACATAAATGATTGAATTATTTGTGAGCAACCATTGTAATACCTGTTAAAGCGTTACAATTACCTCCGATTTCTTTTTTTCTGCCGGTAATATGGAGGTGATTTTCAGAATCAAGATAACCAATATCTCCGGTATCATACCATGTGTTTTCTATTGCTGTTAGGGATAATAGGTAAATGGAACCGTTGTCATTAATCTTGATTTTCATGCTTTTATCAGTTAAGCCGACATTTTTTATATCATTTGAAGTAAAACTTCCAATCTTTTTTCTGATTTTTGAAATCAAACCACCGGCTTCAGTTTGTCCATACGCTTGAGTTAAAAAGTGGGTTCGGCGAATTAATGCTTCATAATCCTCGCTAACCAAACTTGCACCGCCGACAATCACTTCATCCACATTCCATTCCTCATTATAGAACATCCGTAAAGCTCCGGGAACTGTGAAAAGATGAGTTGCTTTCATCGAATTAATTAAAGCAGGTACTTTTTTCAAATCTGAAACATAGGGAACGAAAAAAGCAACTTGTGCTCCGGCTAGTTGCGCTGCTAAAATCCATGTTAATCCGGCAACATGCCACGGACTTGCAACTATTAAAACATTACTTTGAGTATTAAGTCCAAAAATATCAATGCTTAATTCGGCATTTAATAAAAGTTTCTTCTTGGTGTTAGCCATCGCTTTCGGAAGTCCGGTACTACCGCTCGAATAAAGTGCAATTTGGGGAGATGTTGTATTGATAGGTGAATAGTTCCATTCAATCTGATTGGATTCTACATCTTCGAATCGAGGAGGTATGAATAGATACGAATGTGAGTCCTTAAAAAGATTAAGGATATCAGCAGCATGGGTAAAATCTGCCGATGTTTTAGAAATAAATGATTCTTTAATCATGAGTTTGATAAAAAAGTACGATTTACCAGTTGTCTGATTTGAGACAAGTTTTGTTCAACGGTATCAGCATCTATCAAAGAGAAAATGGGTTCAAGAAAATAACTGCATACAGCTGATTTGGCTTGGATTAGTTTGTCATCAAAGGAAGTAATGGAAAGATTGTAATTCGCTAAATGTGTAAAACGAATCCATTCTGATTGAAGTTCAATCCACAAAAAAGCTAATTGCTGCTTTAAATGAAAGGTGCATTCTGTAAGGAGTTCTTCATCTTGCTGAACTTCAAAACTGCATAAATAGGATTCGAAAAGCTGTATAAAATTTCGTTGAATTGAGCTATGATAACGTTTTAGTTCATATTGATCCGTATCAGAAAGCCTTAACTCCGGTATAAATGAGTCCGCTTCTTGTGTAAAAAGCGGACTCGTCATCAGAGTGTGAATACGTTGTTTGAACTCCGTAATCATAAGCGATTAGATTTTTTTTACTAAAATCCAGTTCGCATTTTTTTTGTCTCGATAAAGGTGTACTCGAACTTTAGTCGGACTTAATTTGTAAGTAAACACATAATCGAATACGGTATTAAGTAAACCCGATTGTACACCACGATTAAATCTTCCGGAAAAAATAAAGTTATTTGAACAGGGTGCTACTTCGCTAAAGTAGTTTTTACCAATCACATGCGCTGATTTGAAATCTGCAAAATGTTCGTAGTTGTATTTGTTATACAGTTGAATAGTACCATTGTCATCAACCTTAACTACACCGAAATTCAGCTTATCCGCCATTTCCGGTGTTAAGAATTCAATCGATTGTAAGATATTTTGTGGTATAAATGGTGTAATCTGTGCTATTGCATTCATTTTAAGCTTCCTTATTCAAAAGATTAGCGGTTGATTCTTGATAATCAGTTACATAGGTCTGATCCAGATTATCATCTTTTTCTTTATATAAACTTGTTAGTTGGAGCTCTAAATGATGAACAATTGATTTGAGTTCATCAATTTCAAGCTCGAGTTCTTCTTTAGATTTGCTCATAAGTCTGTAGAGTTTAGATGTTATTTCTAATGGTTCGCCTTTAAACAAGAAGAGATTTTATGGCGTTCATTTTATTTGTTAAAGCTTGTAAGTTCGTGCTTAACAAATAAATACAACGCTTTGTGAATGCATGAACAGATAGCTTAAAAAGCGATATATTCACGAAATGATATTCCGAGCATATACTTTCATCACAAAGCTGATTTTCTTATTCGCAATTATTCAAAGCTGCAGTATTTCTGTTCTAAATGCTCAAGTGATTCCCTTTAAAACTATTTCTTTAGACGAAGGTTTGTCGCAGTCGGTAGTACAGGCAATTACTCAAGATAAGTTCGGTTATTTATGGATTGGGACGGAATACGGTTTAAACCGATTTAACGGAAAAAGAGTTGATGCTTTTTATCAAACTAACGGATTGCCTTCTAATAACATAACGGAGGTGTATTACGATAATGCAGGCGTTTTATGGGTTGGTACAGACCACGGAGTCGCAACCTATTTAAATGAACAATTCAACATTTTTGAGGGAACTGATACACTCATTCAAAATCCAATAAATAAAATAATTCACCATCCGGATGGTTCTGTTTGGATTGCAACAGAAGGCTCCGGAGTTTGGCATTATGACGGACTCGTTTTCGAACGGTGGAATACGGACAATGGGCTGCCTTCCGATTCTGTTCGTGACATTTATTTTGATAATGATCGCATAATCTGGATGGCAACGCGAAACGGTGTAGCCTATTTTGATGGAACTGCCATTCGAGTGGTAAATAAAGACGAAGGGTTAAGCGATGAAAAGGTCCGTTCTTTAACACCGCTAAGTAATTTGAGTCTAATTGCAGGTACCCGAAACGGAATTACATTATTATTTAAAAGTGGAGATAGTGAGCATATTGCCGTGAATATGCGTAATCAATTGTTGAAGGTGAATCAGGTAATGCTTGATTCTCGTTCACGTATGTGGATTGCTGAGGAATCAGGTTTGTGGCGAATTGACGACATCAACAAACCGGCTTTAGAATTAATTTATAACGAAACCTTTGTTTCTTCGGTTTTTGAAGACGCTTCCGGTTCAATATGGTTCGGAACCTTTGGTAACGGGGCGCTTCAATATCAGGGTGATGCATTCATAAATTATACAACAGATTCCGGTTTACCCAACGCCGTAGTATCGAGTGTTTATCAAACTAAAGATAAAGTTACTTGGGTAGGCACTTTTGGCGGCGGTGTACTTCGTATGGCTCCGAACGGAGAGAAACAGGTATTTCAGCGTTCCAATTCCAGTTTAAAAGACAATCGAATTTTTCACATTATTGAAGATGAATCCAATCGAATTTGGTTTGCTACAAGAAACGGAATTAATCGTTATAAAGAGGGAATCGGCTTACAACAAATACCCAGAATTCCGAACGATAAATACCGTTTTATTCATCAGGTAAGTCACGATTTATTTTGGTTGGCATCAGAGGAAAACGGCATCTTTTTATGGAACGACCGAAAACAGACCATAGAGCGCGAAATAACCACGAAAGAGGGCTTAATCAGTAATTCCGTACGTGTAGTTGAGGCTAGTTCCGATGGGCGATTATGGGTAGGAACAACAAACGGTATTTCGATGATTGACGGCAAAACGGTAACCAATTACAATTTGGCTACGGGACTCATCAATCAGGTTATTTTGGATATTTTTGAAGGTTGGGATGGCCGAATATGGTTTGCACATTTTATGGGTTTAAGCTCACTGAATAAAGACGGAACATGGTCGCATTATCCTTTAGAATTTAAGGGTGAACCGCTTGCAGCTTATGTAGTTAGAGAGTTTGATGATTATCTGTGGGTAGGTACAAATAAAGGTTTGGTGCGATTTAATCACAAACAGAAAAATCCACAGATAAAGTTCTATACGGCAGACATGGGTTTGGTAAGTGATGAACTCAATAAAGGGTCTATTTTTATTGATACAGAAGGTTATTTCTGGCTTGGTACAATTCGCGGCTTAAGCAAATTCGACCCCTTACTTCAATATGAAAAGAAAATTCAGGCTACTGTGTTAATTGATGAAATTGAAGCGCAGGGAAAACGTAATGAAGCGTATGAAAACATAGAACTGGAATACGACGATAATCACTTTGAAATTCATTTTTCGGCGATTACAACTCAAGACCCAAGTACCATTCAGTTCAGATATCGACTACGTGATGCCGATCCCGATTGGCAGACAACCTACTCAAATTCCGTTCGCTATGCTGGTCTTCCTGATGGCGATTATCAGTTTCAATTACAAAGTATCAGTAATGACGGCATCCAATCGCAAAGTGTGTATGCAAATGTGAAAGTATTACCGCCGTTTTGGAGAGCATCTTGGTTTATTTTCCTGGTGCTTAGTTCTTTGTTTGTACTCGCGTATTTAATTGTGAATAACATTCGAGTTTCAAAACAGGTTGAAGTTGAACGAATGCGTGTTCGAATTGCCGGAGATTTACATGATGATGTGGGAGCTTCGCTCACAGAAATGGCGCTTCAAGCCGATTTTATTCAATCGTATCCATTATCAGACGAAATAAAAGAAACCATGCAGCAATTGGGTGATATGAGCCGCCAAGTGGTAAATACGATGGATGATATTGTGTGGTCGATTGATGCACGAAACGATACAGTTGGAGATTTAACCGACCGGATTCAGGATTTTGCAAATCAGATTTTATCGAGAACAGCTATTCAGATTTATTATCATTTTGATTTACGTGATGAAAAACGCACCATACATGCTGATACGCGTCAAAATGTATATTTAATTTGTAAAGAGGCGGTTAACAATGCTGTCAAATATTCTGAAGCCACAGAAATACACCTCAGTTTGCGCCACGATAAAAACGCATGCATCTTAGAAATAAAAGACAATGGAAAAGGGCTGCCGGAATCTGGGAAAAAAACGGGGCATGGACTCAAAAACATGCAACTTCGCGCAAAACGTCTGCAAGCAAATCTGGAGTTTATTTCTGATAAGGGACTTACCGTTAGATTAACTAACTTAAAGCTATGAAAGAGATTTCCATCATAGAAGACAACGAGAAAATCAGAACACTGATTCAGAAGTTTTTAGATAATCAGCCTGAGTTTACCTGCACCCGAGTATTTGATGCCGTTGAGCCTTTTTTACAAGAACTCAAAACAAAAACGCATCCGAATGTGGTGCTGATGGATATCGATTTACCCGGAATGAACGGTATAGAAGGGATGAAACTGATAAAATCTCAATATCCGAACATTGAAATCATCATGCTTACGATTTACCACGATTCGCATAAAATTTTTGATTCTCTTTGTGCCGGTGCATCAGGTTACTTATTAAAACACACGTCTTTACCGGAAATTAAAGAATCCATCGAAGTGGTTTTAAATGGCGGTTCTGTGATGTCGCCACAAATCGCCCGCAAAGTAATGACCTATTTCAGTTCGAGCGGACACACTCCTGATTTGAGCAAAGAAGCAAAAGAAGCAGACAAAAATGCAGAAAATGAACTCACCATGCGTGAACGAGAAATCGTAATTGGTTTAGTTGATGGACTGAGTTATAAAATGATTGGCGACAGAATGGATATTTCACTCGATACGGTGAGAGCACATATTCGAAATATTTATCGCAAATTACACGTGAATTCGAAAGCCGAAGTAATCGCAAAATCGTTACGCGGCGAGATTTAATTTTTTAGTTGATTCGCTACTTCTCAGAAATCAGAAGCACTTTTCAAGAGAGGGTTTTATCGCCTTTATATCCGTTCCAAAATGAAGCACCGTCGGTTGAGGCTTTGCCTTCGAGTTGAACTTCATCCAACCAAAGAATACCATTTACACAGCCAACGCCTAATCGTTGGTTGATAAATCCTAATTCTCCGACTGATAATCCTGTTTGGTAGGAGATTGACGAACGTTTTAATTTCAACTTTTTTCCGTCAAGCAGACACCAACTTCCTGGAAATGGATTCATCCCGCGAATTCGATTATGAATCTTTTCGACATCCTGGTTGAAATCAATCTTAGCATCTTCAGGAAATACTTTCGGAGCAGGTGTTGCTAATGCTTCGTTTTGCTGGATAGTTTGATAGTTTCCTGATTCAATTAAGGGGAGAACTTCCTGAACGGCTTCTGCGCCTAATTGCATCAATCTTGCGTACACTTCTCCGGTTGTGTCATCAAGGGAAATAGGAGTTTTCTTTTGTAGAATGATAGACCCCGCATCTACTTGTTCATTCAAAAAGAATAATGAAACACCGGTTTCTTCATCGCCATGTACTACTGACCAATGGATTGGCGCCGCGCCGCGGTATTTTGGCAATAATGATGCGTGTACATTTATACTCCCGACTTTTGGAATGGCTAAAATAGACTTGGGAAGAATTTTAAACGCCACAATTACAATTAAATCGGGCTGCAAAGAAGATAGAAGTGCTTCTAATTCCGGATTCTTCATGGATTCAAATGAAAAAACCGGCAAGCCCAATTCTAGTGCTTTTGCTTTTACAGGAGTAGGAGTGAGTTCGTTTCCGCGACCTCTTCGTTTATCCTCACCTGAAATGACTGCAACAACTTCATGCCCTGATTGTGCCACTGCTTCCAAAGAAGGAACGGCAAAATCAGGGGAACCCATGAATACAATTTTCATCTTATCTATTTCTTTGGAACGATAGGATAATCAACAGGATAAGTTCCTTTTTCGATATCGTCTAGTGCGCTTTGAACCAAACGTTTACGGAACGAGCCTAAATAATCGATGAATAAAACACCTTGTAAATGGTCGTATTCGTGTTGAACAACACGAGATAACCATCCATCGGCATTCAAGATTAGTTCATTAAAATCTTTATCCAAATAGGTAATCGTAATCTCGTTTGGTCTAAAAACTTTATCACGAACATCAGGAATACTTAGACAACCTTCTTCCATTGGAATTTTTTGGTCGCCCATTTTAGTGATTTTTGGATTGATGAAAACCATTTCACCATGTTTCGGTTCATCATCTTCCATCATCGGATCTGCATTTATCACAAAAAGCTGAATGCCTAAGCCGATTTGAGGTGCAGCTAAACCAACGCCATGTGAGTTATACATGGTTTCGAACATATCGCTGATGAGCTGTTTTAAATTGGGGTAATCGTTAGTAATCGGAGCTGTTTTCTCTCTAAGTACAGAGTCGTTGTAAGTTACAATTGGTAAAAGTGCCATGATACTATTTATCGATGATTCAAATATTCCTGAAGTAAAATAACAGCAGCTGTTGAATCAACCAAGCCTTTGTTCTTTTTGATTTTTTTGGATTGTCCGCTTTCTCTTAAAGCCTGATGAGCCATAGTTGAGGTAAAGCGTTCATCCAATGTTTTAATGGGGATTTCACCCGTTAGTTTTTTTAATTCACCAATGAAAGAGCGAACCATGTGTACAGATTCACCTTCTTCGCCTTTTAAGGTTAAGGGCCAGCCCACAATAATTTCTTCGTATTGAAATTCGGTAAGCCATTGTCTCACTTTTTGAGGGATTTCACCGGGGCTAAAAGCACCAATCGGACTCGCTATCATTTGTAACGAATCCGATTGTGATACGCCAATGCGTTTTTTACCGACGTCGAATGCTAAAATGCGTTTCTTTAGCAAATTAGGCGTCCTGAAGATCTGAAATAGGGGTTTTCAAGAATTCTTTGAGCAATTTACTTGGTTTGAAATGGGTTTTACGGTGCTCAGGTACGTAAATAACTTCGTTAGTTTTTGGGTTACGGGCTTTTGGTTTAGCTTTTGTTTTCTTTACTTCAAAAACACCAAAATCACGAATCTCGATACGGCATTCAGGGTTAGCGTCCATCATAGTATTACGAACGGCATCAATTACGATATCAACCCAGGGTTCAACCTGAACCATTGGAATGTTGTTTTCTTCAGAAATTCTTCTAACGAGATCTCTTTTTGTGTATGTCATTGCCAATAATAATTTAATGAGAGTTGAGAGTTATAGTTAAAATCGCTGTTTTGTAATCTTCGTATTGCTTTTAAGTACGGAATTTATTACAGGTAATAGCTTGTTTTTTTTACAATTGCGAAAGATACCAATAGCACAACTTATAAGAAATACAAAAAAGGTAAAAAAACGTGTTTAATCGAATCGATATGCGTCTTTTACCCCTTCTATTTTCTTTAATTCCTTGATGACACGCTCTAAATGCACAATGTCCTGAACGTAAAGAATCAAACTGCCTTCGAATAAGCCGTCTTCACTAGAAACATTGATGCTTTTCATGTTGGTATTAAGTTGTTTTGAAATCTGCGTGGTAATATCCGTTACTAAGCCTACGCGGTCCTCACCGATAATTTTGATTCCCCCGACAAAGGAGTTATCAACTTTTTTCGGCCATTTGATATCTACAATCCGATCGCCTTCTGTTTTTACCAAATTCGGTACGTTTCGGCAGTTTGTCCGGTGTATTTTAATGTCGCCAGTTCTGCTTAAGAAACCGATTACATCATCTCCAGGAATGGGGTTACAACATTTCGAATATGTGTATTTGATGTCTGTATAAGAGCCGTTAATAATGAGGCCGCTATCGCCGATTGCGCGCGCATCATCATAAAATAATTCCTGAAATTCATCATCTTGTAAACGAGTGATTTTCTTTTCAGCTTCTTCTTCGGCCGCTTTGTTTCCGCTAACATATTGTTTAACGGATTTAATGAATTTGGCAACTTCCAAATAACCGGCACCAATATCGTAATACACTCTAGAAATGGAAGGGTATTTGATTCTGTTCGCAACTTTTGCCAAATCCTGATCCGATATCTCGATATCCAGTTTTTCGGTGCGTTTTTTAAATTCCTCACGTCCTTTATCAACCAATTCTCGTTCTTTTTGTTTGATAAACTGACGTAATCTGGATTTCGCTTTGTGTGTTACAACATCGTTAATCCAATCAGGATTTAAGTTGAGTTGTTTACCTGTTATAACCTCAACTTGGTCGCCGGAATTGAGTTTATAACGCAAGGGGACAATTCTGCCGTTTACACGTGCGGCTTGTGCACGTTCGCCAATATGTGAGTGAATTTCGAAGGCAAAGTCGATTGGTGTGGAACCTTTCGGAAGTGTTTTTAATTCACCTTTCGGAGTAAAAACGTAAATCTCTTCCTGATATAGATTCAGTTGGAAATCTTTAACGAAATCGGTGGCTTCATCCGGTCTTGGGTTTTCAAGAACGGCTCGAACCCAATGTACGTATTGGTCGAGTCCGGCCGAGTTGTTTTGTTCTTTGTATTTCCAATGTGCTGCTAAACCTTTTTCAGCAATTTCATCCATTTTTCGGGTGCGAATCTGGATTTCTACTTTAATTCCACGATTCGAAATTACCGTTGTATGCAGCGATTGATACCCGTTGTTTTTGGGCAAGGAAATGAAATCACGGAAACGTTCCGGTATGGGTTTGTACTGGTCGGTAATCATCGAATACACCCGCCAACAATCTTCTTTGGTATGCGGATCTTCTAAGATAATTCGGATTGCAAATAAATCGTAAATCTCTTCAAACGGCTTTTGTTGGCGCATCATCTTCTTGTAAATCGAATAGATGTGCTTAGGACGACCTTTTATTTCAAAGTTGAATCCCGCTTTATCGAGATGATTTCGTAGCGGATACATGAACTCTTCCACAAACGATTCTCGGGATTCTTTTTTCTCTCTGAGTTTTCGAGCAATGAATTTATAGCCTTCAGAATCTAAGTATTTGAAACTGAGGTCTTCCAGTTCACTCTTTATTTTAAATAAACCGAAACGGTGTGCTAAAGGAGCATATAATTCGAGCGTTTCAGTTGCAATCTTAATTTGCTTAGGTTTTTGAAGATGCTGTAAGGTTCGCATATTGTGCAAACGGTCAGCGAATTTAATTAAAACTACTCTCAAGTCTTCCGACATGGAAATGAGCAGTTTCATAAAGGTTTCGGCTTGTTTGGCGTCTTTGTTTTTAAAAACGCCTGAAATTTTGGTTAAGCCGTCAATAATTTGAGTTACCGTTTTCCCGAAAATTGATTTTATATCATCTAAAGTTACTTCGGTGTCCTCAACGGTATCGTGTAATAATGCTGCTGCTACAGAAACATCATCGACGCCAATTTCTTTAGCCACAATTATGGCAACTTCAAGCGGGTGAAGATAATACGGCTCACCTGAAGCACGAGTAATTCCTTTGTGCGATTCTACACAAAGTTTAAATGCTTTGGTAATTAAATTGGAATCAACGTAATCGAGATATTCATCACAAATAGACAATAACTGATTAAGCTCGTGCTGTTGAGCATCGCTTAATTCTATGGACTTCATATCCAGATTTATGTGAGCCGCTGCTTGACTCATAGATTCTTAATTATTTTGAACCGCTTAACGTTTTGTTAATTATGGGTAATACTTCAATAATAAACGATTTAGTAATCAAAAAAACAGTACAAAATTCTCAAAAAGTGAATTTTTTGAATGAAAATGAGTGAAAAAATGCGATTTTCAAGCAAAGAAATCGGTCGTGGAATACAAATGCTCAAAAAAGGTAAACACTTCATCATAAACATTCTGATTATTACTGTCTCGCTTATGCTTGGATTAGCGCTAGGAGAAGTCGCTGCAGGCTTAATGGGAGTAATACGATATGAAACCTGGCTGGAGATGTCTTCAAAAGGATATATGCAAAACCAGAGAAATGTGAGGGCGTGGGGACAAACATTTAGTGAACCCATTTTTTATAGTTTTGATGAAAAAAGAAATCGGATAACAAGTGCAGATTCAGGTAAGTCTAAATCTGCAAAAAATGTGTTGCTTCTTGGCGATTCGTTTACATTCGGTTTGTATTTGCATGATTCATTGACAATCGTACATCAGCTAAATAGTATGAGTGCTGATTCCATTCACTTTATAAACGGCGGAGTTGGCGGAACGGGAACGGCGGATCACTATTATCATTTAGAGCAGAAACTAACTGATTTACCCATTAATGATGTCGTTCTTTTGTTGAATACCGACGATGTTGACCGAATGATTGCAAAGAATTTATTCCTTTTGAAGGATTCTGTGCTTATAGAATCCCAAAGATGGAGTCCTACCACTGTATTTAAGCGATTTAACGGAAAGAACTGGCATGCAAATTTGGAGCGATATAGTCGCTTGTATGCATTGTTAAGTAAATACATGTGGAATAATTGGTTCTTTTATGATGATTTCTTTGCTGATAGCTCAAGCAGACGATATGATTGGCCAAGTGATGAGCAATTGCAAGTAAATTCTGTCTATGCAGTGGATGTTTGGATACGTTTAATAAATAAGATGAAGCAGTTATGTGATAACCATGAGGTTTCGTTTCGAATAATTACTACCGGTTATCCTGCAAATGAGGATTATTCCCCGAGAACTGCTCATGTTTATTCCAAATTCGATTCCATCGGAACAGTTACCGGAATTGAAATCGTTGATATTCGAGAACATATGAATCAGGCTTCCGGCGGAGAGATTTCAAAATTTCGTCTGTTACCGGATTCTCATCCTAATGGTTTAGGAGCGAAAGAGATAGCAAATCAGGTTTTGGAAGAATTTTTTTTAAAAAAAGATGAATAAAACGTTGGATTCACTTTGAATGTGCTGTATATTTGCGCTCCCAAACGGGCCGCTGTGGTGGAATTGGTAGACACGTTGGACTTAAAATCCAATGAGACTTAAACTCTCGTACCGGTTCGAGTCCGGTCAGCGGTACAGACTCGATAGCCTTGTGAATCAATGATTTACAAGGCTTTTTTATTTGTGGATAGGGTATTTTTTACCATCAGATAAGGGTGAAAGATGAGTTTTTTCGAACTTTTTTTGTGTTAGTAACTGTTGGAAATAATCCTAAAAAAGATTTCAGTATACAATAATGATGATTATGCAATAGAGCGTTTCAAATTATTACTTGGAGTAGGTGCGACTGAAAAGTTTAAATATTCAACTCTTGGTCTTGAAGCTTTATTGTATGATATACAAGGCAATCACAAGATTTAAAAAAGTAGTTTTGGCATTTAGTGTACTTTTAATTTTAAATTCATTTGAAACGACGGAAAGCTACACATGGTAACTTAGCATTGATAGTTGTAAGTAGTTTTAGGTAAAGAGAGAAGAATTATATAAGTGGTGGGGTTCGATTTAATTGGTTTTGGGCGGGTTTTTCTTAAGCAAAGCATAAATAATGGCTAATAATGTACCACCAGAGAAAATACTACCTTGAATTTCAAATCCCATTTTTAAAAGCTCATAACTAAACCACATCCCACCGAGAGCTATTAGTAAAACAATGAAATGTTTAAAATAATTTAGTCCGTGTACAAGTATTTGTTCACGTTTCCCTATAGTTACTCCTTCTGCATTCATTTTGTGGCGGTGTTTTTGCTCGTCTTGTGCTGTTTGTCTTATTAATGCAGGTAGTTCTGGATCTGCTTGGGAATACTCAGCTATTTCGGCTGCACTTGGCAAAAGTTGATCTTCGTAAGACTCAGAAGCCTCATAATGGTCTCGACCTTTTTGAGTTAATTGACGATTGTGTTTTGCCATTTATGAATTTACTAATTCAGAATTATTCTGCTTGCTTTTTTCGATTTCTTTGGAAGCAGCTGATTTATAGCCTCTGAAAACAACATTAATGTCTTTGGAATAGTTAGTCTTATCTACGCTAAAACTTCCAATTTTTATGACACGGTCTTTAGGATAAAATCTATCTACAAGATCATTGTAAACCTCTGAATGTGAAGTTTCATTTACCAATAGATTAACGTGTAATATTTTTTTTAAAGATGCCATGAAATATTTGATGTTATCATTCTTTTTGATGTAATACATTATTACCATCCACCGCTTTTTGAAAGGGAGGCTAAGTATCTGGTTATCAATCATAAGAAATCGTGTCTACATCTTCGTGAAGACTAGGATAATTGGTAAAGTCATTAAAATAATTTTTACCAATTAAATCAAAGAATAATCTGAAGCTTACTGAGAAGTCACTATTTTTACTTCCAAAGCCCATAATCGTTCTCACATCTACAGTTGTTAACTCTACTTTTACTAAAAAAAAATGAACGATATAAATAAACTAATGTTGCGTTCAATCTGTGCCTAATATTAAATCAAATTGAATTGAAATCCAAGATTCTATTTTAGACTTGAAAAATGGCAATATTTGAGAATAAGAGCCACTTTTGAAATAGTTTTCAAAATGTATATTAGAAAACATGAGTCTATATTTAGTAGACTCCAATAAGTGCCTAAGATTTAAATTGTATTAAAACATTGGGAGTGATTTGTTACTTGTAGTGTATGGCACCCAATACTGGAAAAATGAATATCTCTAAAAGTCCAATGAGTGTTAACCGTTAAAAGTTAGACTTCTTATTTCAAGAGTGTCATTTGGCGCATAATGCTTTTCTTCGGAGTACTTAACCGATACATATAAACCCCGCTAACTAGTCTGGCAGCATCAAAACTAACGTGAAAGGAACCTGTTGGTTGGTACGTATTTATAAGTGTTGCAACACGCCTTCCCATCAAATCAAAAACCTCTAAAGAAGCTTGGGAGCTTGTTTATAAGGTTGCGTTTGCGGGTTCAATGGATTGGGATAATCTTGAAGCAAAGTAAGTGCATTTGGTAACTGAATACCATCAGAAAAGTCATTCGCTTAATTGGTTTAGTATTCCAACTAATAGTGAAACCTCGATTTGTAGAAAACGCGAATGTTACATGAAAAAACGTGTTATTCGGCTGCATCATCTATGTAACAACCGTTGCGATCACAAATTCCATTTTTACAATAATCGGCAGGAGTGCAGTTTACCATGCATAATTCACCGTACTTTTCTTCGTATTCAGTTTTCAGTTTTATAGCACTATCCTTAAAAAATATCGCTAATTCGTGTGCTGATTTATAAGCAGAACGAAGATTTTGTTTTTCATTTTGAATGATGAAGAATTGAGAAAGCCTGTCATCTTTCATTAGGAACCTCACTTTTATGAATCAACCATATTTTACCGTCTTTTATAGCTGTTTTATACCGACCTTTATTACACGCGTTAGCAATGGAAGCGGGGTGTTGCATAAGTATTCTTGCAAGTTCTTTTGTGCTTAGATACTCTGTATGTTGCTTAGTATTTCGTTTTTCAACAACTGGTTTTCTATCCGGAAAGTTAGTTTCTATAAACTTTTTTATGTGCTCTCTGATAGTTTTACTTTTTGTTGTGCCTTTGGCAACAGACATAATGTGAGTATGAGATTTACCTAAGCTCTTAGCAAACTTGCTAACAGTAACCCCGGCAGCGGCACAAGCAATCTGGAGTTCGCCATATATATTTGTATTGGAACTCATTTTTTTTAGATTTCAGGATGAATAAAGGCTTCAACTTGAAAGTTTAAACCTGAAAGCTTAGCGAATAGTAAACCTTAAGCAGTAGGAAACAGTCAAAGAGTAGAAGTTGTAGAATAATATATAGAAAGAATGTTGGAATTCATAAATAATGATAGAAAGATAATTTCTATCAGATTAAAGATATTTCGTGAAGAGTTAGGGTTAACTCAAAGCCAGATTGCATCAGAGTGCGGCACAACGATTAAGACCATAAGTAACTATGAAACGGGTCATAGTGAGCCGAAAACACAATATCTGCTTTATTTAGCCGGAAAAGGGTTGAACCTTCACTGGTATTTTACCGGGAAAGGTGAAATGCTCGTTGATAAAGTAGGGGAGAGTCAGGTTCTAGAAAGCACGAATTACAATGATGATAAAACGTTTGAGGTGGCAGAGAAATACGTTACAAATCGCGGGAAAATGCCTTTAACTATCAAACAGGAAAAAGTCCTTCTTGAACTGTTACTTAAAAATGCACAATACAAATCTGATAATAAATGAAATAAAGAACCATAAGCGGACTTTTTCTTAGCACACAAAAGGGTACAAATTAGTACCCCGCGGCATAATCAAATCCTCTTGGGTCGGCGCCACCCGATAAAATGCCGTTTTCATCAATAAAAATAACATCTGCTCTACCTGAATAGCCTTTACGTTCGCTTAAGGTATAACCGCGAGCTTGTAATTGTTGGTAATCGTATCGGCTTAGAGCGAATTTTTCAAAATAAAGTTCATCGGGTAACCATTGGTGATGTACTCTGGGAGCCGCTACAGCTTGTTGGGCATTCATACCAAACTCAGCTCCGTTTATGAAAACCTGCAAAACGGTAGTAATAATAGTTGAACCGCCGGGTGTTCCTAAAACCATATTTAATTTGCCGTTTTTAGTAACAATAGTTGGAGTCATACTGCTTACCATGCGTTTATGCGGTGCTATAGCATTGGCTTTTCCGCCTGTTAAGCCAAATTGATTAGGAACGCCCGGTTTTGAAGAAAAGTCATCCATTTCATTATTTAAAAAGAAACCGGCACCATCCACAACTACTTTAGAGCCGTAACCACTATTTAAAGTGGTTGTAATCGCTACGGCGTTTCCAAATTTATCAACCACGGAAAAGTGAGTGGTTTCGTCCGATTCTTTGAAAAAGGGAACAGAACCGGGTGCAATTTCATTACTTGGAGTTGCCATTGCCCAATTAAACGAATTCATTCTATTTTTTGAATAAGAGCGATTGGTTATTACGGCAGTCGGAACGTTTACAAAATCCGGATCGCCAACATATTTCGAACGGTCGGCATAAGCACGTTTCATCGCTTCTGCCATTACATGTACCGCTTCCGATGAATTCCATCCATAGTTACCAATGTTATACGGTTCAATCATAGAAAGCATTTGGCTTAAACCAATTCCACCGGAACTTGGCGGCCCCATAGAAACCAATTCGTACTCTTTGTATTTCATTTTTACAGGTTCCCGCCAGGCGCTTTTGTAGGCTTTTAAATCATTCAAATCTACTAAACCGCCGTTCTTTTTCATTTCTTTTGTGATGAGTTCGGCAGTAACACCGGAATAAAAACCATCGCGACCAAATTGGGCGATTCGTTCTAAGGTCTGAGCCAAATCTTCTTGTACAAACAATTCACCTTCTACATATTCGCTGCCATCCGCCTTAACGAAATATTTCTTAGTTGATGGAAATTGTGAAAATACTTCTTTGTTGTGATTTAAGGAACTCGCTTCTTCATAAGTTAAATGGAAACCTTTACGCGCCAATCGAATAGCCGGTTCTATTACCATATCAACAGGCATGGTTCCATAACGCTCAAGAGCTTCTAATGCTCCATCTACACTGCCCGGAACGCCAACTGCCCAGTGACCCAAAACCGATTTGTCAGTTACATTTCCCTGCGCATCGAGGTACATATCTTTACTGGCTTTAGCTGGTGCTTTTTCACGAAAATCTATCGTTTTTACTTCACCGTTCTGGAAACGTGCAACCATAAAACCGCCACCACCCAAGTTTCCGGCTGCAGGGAAGGTTACTGCTAAGGCAAAGTGAACAGCTACGGCAGCATCAACTGCATTTCCGCCTAATTTCAGAATTTCAATTCCGGCTTCGGATGCTTCTTTATTGGCAGAAACTACCAAGCCATTTTTGTATTTCTTGGGTGAACCAACCTGAGCAAAGGAACTGTGTACCAAGAAAATGCTAAGATATAATAAGCTGCTAAATAATCTGAATTTCATAGTTTACGATCTGGGATGAAACGATTTGTAGGTCTGATGTAAATAATTACGGTCAATATGCGTGTAAATTTCAGTAGTCATAATACTGGAGTGCCCCAACATTTCCTGAACTGCACGCAAATCGGCGCCGCCTTCTAATAGATGTGTTGCAAATGAGTGGCGAAAAGCATGCGGATACACGTGTTTTGTAACTCCGGCAGCTTGAGTGTATTTCTGAACAATGTTCCAAATGCTCATTCGGCTTAAAGGTTTTCCACGCTGGTTTAAAAAAACTTTGTTTTTTGTGTTGATTGGGTTATTGATAAACAAGGTTCTTACTTCACGGATATAATCGTACAAAATTTGTTTGTTGATTTCTCCCAAAGGAACCAGACGTTCTTTGTTTCCTTTACCAATCACACGAATAAAATCAATTTCAAACAAAATCTGATTAAGTTCTAAGTCAACCAATTCACTTACGCGCATTCCTGTTCCGTACAAGGTTTCCAAAATACAAGCATCACGCATACCAACAGCGGTTTCCTTTTCCGGCGCATCTAAAATTGAAGCTACTTCTTCTGCTAAAAGTACGTCAGGAAGTTTTTGGGTGAATTTTGGCGTTTCTATGATTTCAGATGGATTGGCAACAGCGAATTGTTCCATCACACAAAATTCATGAAATCCTCGAATAGCAGAGATATTACGGGCTATACTTCTGGGCGCTAAACCCATGGCGGCCAATTCGTTTAAATATTCTTCGATGTGGCTGAATGTCACCGCTGCTAAATCGCTGAGTTGCTGTATTTCAGCTAAAAAAATGAGGTAACGTTCCAAATCGTTTCGGTACGATTCAACGGAGTTATCTGATAAACCCTTTTCCAGTTTTAGAAAATTAAAATAGGATTGCAGTTCTAAATCAAATAATCGCATTCAATTCGTCGTCGTTGTCGTCTTCTTTGGATTCTTTTTTCGGTGCTTTGAGTTCCGTTGATTTGGTTACCGGAGCCGGTTTAATCAGACTGCTTTCCGGATTTTGAAGTACAACTTTTTTCACTTCTTCATCCTGACCCGGATATTTAACTCTTCCGTGATACACACCAACTAAAATGGTTAAGAAAGCTTCTTTTATGCGCTGTAAATCTTGGAATGTAAGCGGACAATCACTTAACTGACCTTCATCCAGTTTTTCATCTACAATTCGGTGTACATGCGCTTCTAATTTGGAATAGTTTGGCTCTTTTAAGGTTCTGGCAGAGGCTTCAACGCTATCAGCCAACATCACAATTCCCGTTTCTCTGGTTGATGGAATCGGTCCGTCGTATCGGAAATCTTCTTCTTTAATTTCTTCCGGATTTTCACTGATTTGTTTCCCTTTTTCATAGAAATAGCGAATAAGAGAAGTACCGTGGTGAGTTTTAATAAAATCGATAATGATTTCCGGTAAATCGTGTTCCTCGGCCATTTTTACTCCGCCTTTAACGTGTTCGCGAATTACTAAAGCACTCATTCTTGGCTTTAATTTTTCGTGAACATTCATACCGGACTGATTCTCAACGAAATATTCGGGCTTTTCCATTTTGCCGATGTCGTGGTACATGGCACCTACTCGGCATAGTAAAGCATTGGCTCCGATGGCATTAGCAGCAGCTTCAGAAAGATTGGCAACTTGTAAACTGTGATGAAATGTGCCCGAAGCATGTAACATCAAGGATTTTAAAAGCGGACGATTGGTATCGCTTAATTCAAGCAGGGTTACATCGGTTGTAACATTGAACAGTTTTTCAACAATCAGAATAAGAGGATAAACCATTACCAAATTGAATAATGCGTTTATCAGAATACTGATTGAATGTTGATACAGATTATCGAAGGTGCCTAATTTGGTTAAGCTAAAGCCAATGTAAACCAAAGCATAGCTTGTTAAAATTAATGCCGGAGTAAATAAATAAAACTGACTTCTGTTTTTTATATCACGAACAGAATAAACCGCAATGCTACACGCCGTGATGGATGAAGTAGTTAATTCAAAATCGTAACCGTTGTATAAGCCAATAGTTAATGAGACTATGAGCGTGGTTAAAATTCCGACACGCGAATCGAAAATTACAGTGAGAATTACCGGTATTATTGCAACCGGAACGATGTAAGGAGAGACATTTTCAAATCGATAAATAAACGAATTGGCCGCAAAAATAAGTCCGATTAACAAGAAAAGCAGGAAGAACATCTTATTATCATCAAAAATCTTTCTTCTATACAAATAGATGTACATAATGAAGATGAAATTGATGGCAAGCATGATGATAATCTGACCGATATACTGTTTCCAAACTTCTAATTCGCTGGCTTGTTCACTTCTTGCTTTTGCAAGACTACTGAGCATATTTAAGCGGTCGCGATTTATTAAATCGCCTTTTCGGATGATAACCTGACCTTTAGCAACAGCGCCTTTAGTCGGCGAAATCGTGCTGATAAATTCATCCACACGGTCTTTGGTGTCCTTTGCTGAGAAAATGAGATTGCTTTCAATCACCAAATTAAACAACTGATAAGCCGATTCTGCACTTTGGTCGGCGAAGGTTCTGAACAATCGATATTGAGCGTATTCACGTGCTTCACGAATGTCTTTTACATCCACCAAATATTGATTGCGTTCTGTTCTTTGGCGTAAATCCCGAACGGTAATTTCTTGCAGTGTAATTTCGGATTTTGTTCTGTCGATGATACCTTGATTGAGCAGTTCATCAATTAAACGATCGAGGCGCAATCGAATATCAACCCCGATAAAACGGTCTGATTTTGGTTTAGTGGAATTAAATGAATAGCGATCCAGAAGGCCATTCCAGCCTTTTTCATCTAAGCCGACACCGGATTGAAAACGAGACTGAATAAACTGCAAGGAATCAGACAGCATATCTTCCGTGTTTTTTTCAGCTTTTGCTGTCTGCCACTTTATATAAGCTTTTAAAACGGGGTCTATTCGAGAAAAAAGGGAATCGATTCGGGTTACGATGCGGATTCTGGTATCATGATCAACATGAAAAATGAGCGGGGTTTCCCGAACAATTTGGTCTTTTTCTTTGTCGTATTCATCGGCATCTTTTAAAAGACTAAATGTGAACGGAGCCGTTAAATCTTCCTGAGTCCAGGGCTCACCCAATTTGTAATTAATTTCTTGAAATGTGGAACGAGGGAAGATGAAAATCAAAAATGAAAAGAAAACCAATCCTATAAGGACTTTAACAGCTATGTCTTTTCTCTGTTCAAAGATTTCCTTCTTCTGCGCCTCTTTTTGAGATTCACCAATACCGACATAGGATTTGGGTTTTGGTGATAAACCAATCAGTTCAAGAATTTTCATGGAATATTAATTGGATTGAAGGCGTTTTAAAGCACTTTCACGATCTGATTCGATTTCGAAAACAGGTGTAAGTTGTGAAATGTCTAATAGTTTTTGAATTCTATCATTCAAAGAGCATAAAACGAGTGTTCGGTTTGTATCTCTGTAAATTCGGTGCGCTAATAACAAGGCAGAAAGCCCGGAAGAATCGGCATACGTTACGTTTTTTAAATCGAGAACCAATGGGCCAAATTCATTGCCATCGGCAGTAAGCACGATTTGGCTTTTCATTTCCGGCGCAATCTCAGTATCCATTTTTTCTTTCAACGGGGTGATTACCGATACTGTATCGAGTAATTCAACATCAAATTTCATAGCAGCTACTCATTAATTAGGTTTAAAAATTCTTCTTCAGTTATAACAGGAACGCCCAAATTTCGCGCTTTTTCCAATTTGCTTCCTGCTTCTTCTCCGGCCAAAACATAGTCGGTTTTTTTGCTAACCGAGCTGCTGACTTTTCCACCGTGTTCCAGAATAAGCTCGGAAGCTTGTTCACGTTTCATGGTTGGCAAAGTGCCGGTTAAAACAAATGTTTTCCCTTCCAGTTTATTGGAAGATACTTGTTTTTCCTGCAATTGAAACTGTAGTCCGGCGAGTTTTAGTTTTTCCACCATTGCGCGGTTTTCATCATTCGAGAAAAACTCAATTACTGACTCAGCAATTCGCGGGCCTATGGAATCCACGGCAGTTAATGCCTCAAAATCTGCTTGAATTATGGCATCAATAGAACGAAAATGTTCGGCTAAATCGCGGGCAACCGTTGCGCCGACAAAACGAATTCCCAAGGAATACAAGACTTTATCGAAAGGGCGTTTTTTAGAGTCTTCCAAACTTTGAATCAGGTTTTGTGCCGATTTTTCGCCCATTCGTTCCAAATTGGCAATTTGCTCAAGCTTCAAATCATATAAATCGGCATACGTTTGAATCAAACCTTCGGTAACTAACTGGTCAACAATGGCCTCGCCTAAGCCTTCAATCTGCATAGCTGTTCGCGATGCAAAGTATTCAATTTTATGTCTGATTTGCGGAGGGCACGTTAAATTTTCACATCTCCAAGCAACTTCACCTTCAGTTTTTACTAAAGTTGAGCCGCATTCAGGGCAATCGGAACGCATTTTAAAAGGTTGAGAACGATTTTCCCGTTCGGGGTTTACTACACTCACAACTTGCGGAATAATTTCTCCGGCTTTTTCTACAAGTACTTTATCGCCAATACGAATGTCTTTGCGCAGAATTTCATCTTCATTATGGAGTGATGCCCGTTTAACTGTTGTTCCGGCTAAAAAAACAGGTTCCAATTCAGCTACAGGTGTAATCGTACCCAATCGTCCGACTTGCAAGGTAATGTCGTTTAAAATGGTTTCTGCTTGTTCCGCCTGATATTTATAGGCAATTGCCCAACGCGGTGCTTTTGCAGTTCTACCCAAGGTGTCACGAAATCGGTCTTCGTTTACTTTTACAACCACGCCGTCAGTATCGTAAGGTAAATGATGGCGTAGTTCATCCCATTCCTGAATCACCTGAATCACTTCCTGAATGCTTGAACAATGTTTACGATGTTCACAAACAGGTAAACCCATTTCTTTTAACCAATTCAATTTTTGAACCTGATTAAAATCTTTGGGCGGATTATCAATAATTAAATCATATGCAAAAAAACGAATAGGGCGGGAAGCAACTACTTTTGATTCTTGTAATTTTAAACTTCCTGCCGTTGCATTCCGGGGATTGGCAAAAGCCTGTTCACCGTCAGCTTCACGTTGTTCATTAAATGCTGCAAACGCTTCACGTTCCATAAACGCTTCACCGCGAATATCTAACTCTCCGCCAAACAATTCTACGTTTAATTTTAAGGGGATATCTTTAACGGTTTTCACATTGGTCGTGATATTGTCACCTTCAACACCATTTCCCCGAGTAGCACCTTCAACTAAAAAACCGTTTTTGTAGGTTAATCGGAGTGCCATTCCGTCAAACTTCAGTTCTGCGGAATAACTGAAATCAGCATGACCCAAAATGTCTTTTATCCTACGGTCGAAGTCGAGTAATTCACCTTCATTATAGGTATTTGAAAGCGATAAAAGCGGTGTTTTATGTGTAACCGTTTCAAACGATTTTGTAACCGTTCCGCCGACTCGCACTGAGGGAGAATCGGGAGTTTGTAATTGATGCGTTGATTCTAGTTGAATTAACTCAGCCATTAACGAATCGTATTCTGAATCGCTCATGGTTGGTTGCGCATCTTGATAATACTGATTGTTGGCTTCGTTTAAACGGTTTCTAAGCCAAGAAATGCGATCGTGAACCTGGAATAAATCCATAAATAAAATTAATTGAAAACAGGTCTGTCCAGAACCGTATCCGGCTTGGTTTTAATGTCGGTTGAATCAAGTGCAGCAGCCCATTTAGGGTCGCTTGCAAAAATGGAGCGGGTTAAAATGATTTCTCGATTCGGTCCGCGAAAATTCTTGAATTCTTCAACAAGATGACCATTAAAAAGTACCGCCATTCTATTGTATTGCCCGCGAATAGAAACAGTGTCAATAAATTCGAAACGCATAGCCTGTCCCTGTTCAACCCAATAAGGGAAATAGGAGCCGCTAAGGTCGGTTTTCACTTTTACAGGCTCGAGTTTATCTTTTTCAGCAAAAATGACAATGGCAAGAGTATCAGAAAGTGTCGGAATAATCGGTTCCGGTTTTACAATCGGAGTAGCAACGGTTTGCATGGTATCAACCGTAGCATTTTGTTGTTCGTCGATAGTTGGTGTTGACGGTTTTACAACGGTTTCTTTTTTGTTTTCAGTTGATGCCATTAAATTTTCAAAGTCAACAGTATCAATTATATACCATGTTCCTGCGGCAATAATCAAAATTAATAAAACTACCGCAATGGCAATGGCCGGCATACTTCCCATCGAAATGGATTTTTTACCCACATCAGCCCAATTTACGGACTGAATAGATGGCGGCGCTTGAGTTTTGTTGTAAGCTGATTGAGTCGGTTGCGGAGGTAAATCGGGGTATGCCGCTTTTTGATTGGCAGCGGTTTCAATTTTTTTAGTCGGTGTTGCCGTTTTAGACTCTTTAGCTTCTACAGGTTTTTCAATAGGCGGAATAGACGGTTCCGTTTTTTGAACGGCAATAGGAGTAGGATTTGGGTTGGTTTCAACGTTTTCATCCTCAGAAGGGATACGCTTGCGTTCCTTTTTCTCTGATTTTTCAACTTTACTAGGGTCGCCGTATTCGTTGAGTAAAAGATTGGAATAGGTATCGTTGTAAAACTGATCAAGCGCTTCAATCATATGATTTTCAGCAATCTTAAGTGCTTTTGAATACGAACGAATAAAACTTCTTTGGTAGGTTACGTTCTTGCTGCTGTCATTAAAAATCTCACCGTTTTCGATGCTTTTAATGATATCAACGGGCATTTTGGTAATCTGATAAACATCCTCAATACTTAATCCTTGTAGGGTGCGAATATGAAAAAGATCGGTTGATAACGACATAAGTTTTGCTTTAATCCAATTATAAAAACGTTTTTA
>SBGQ01000129.1 GCA_006226965.1 bacterium
GATAAAAAAAGCTTCTGCTTATTACATAAACTCATATAATATTTAAGTAATTTAAGGGTGTGTTTTAAATTAATTCATCATGTCGATACAATGAAACAACTGCTACTTATTCTCATCTGTTTTCTTGCCTTGTTATCCTGCAATACATCTAGCGATGCACCATGTATGCTTACACCTCAACAGTTTCGTTTTGAGATTACAGATTCTGTTTCAGGAGTTAATTTAGTTGCAAACAAAACTATTGATCTTGATTCACTTGTTATCTACGACACCATATCTGAAAAAATAATTTCATACCGAATTATCACCGACTATGATTTGTACTTAATTCATATACCTGGCATTGGTAACATTTCTGAGACAAAAAATCTTGAATTTCGATATCGAAACTTCTATTTATTTCGATTTTATGTTGAAGCAGAAGTAAAAGATGAAGATTGTATTTACACCAAAATTAATAAAGCACAAGTTTTAGATTCTAAATACATCTACCGAACGGAATACAATATCTATACAATTCTGTTCAACAAAGAAAAATTCGATTCCCTTTTCTAATCACTATTAACTCATTGACTTTAAACACTTTTTAAAAATGTGGATAACGTGTGGAAAAAAAATATTACCTTTCCATCCACGATTTTTAAACTACTAACGAAGCTCAATGGACTTTAGAAATACTCCTCGTATTGATCAGGTTGCCGTGGAAGAAAAAGTGGCTCGCTTTGGAACCCGCAGCATCAAAAAAGAATCCAAAATGCAAGCTTTAAAATTGGCGCTGAGCATGATCGACCATACAACTTTGGAGGGTATGGATTCAGAAGGTCGTGTTGAACAATTATGCCATAAAGCTATGCAACCGATTGTGGGCCAACCCGATATTCCAACGGTTGCCGCCATTTGCGTTTATCCTTTGTTTGTGAAAAAAGCCAAATCAGTTTTAAAAGATTCCGGCATTAAAGTAGCCTCTGTTGCTACTGCTTTCCCAAGCGGACATGCACTCCTGCAATATAAATTGGACGAAACCAAGTTTTGTGTGGATCAAGGCGCCGACGAAATTGATATGGTAATATCTCGCGGACGTTTTCACCAAGGTGATTACAATTATGTGTTTGATGAAATCGCAGCTGTTAAAGAAGCTTGTGGTTCGGCACACCTAAAAGTGATATTAGAAACCGGTGAATTAGGAACATTAGATCAAGTGCGCAGGGCAAGTGATATTGCAATTGCTGCCGGTGGTGATTTTATCAAGACATCAACCGGAAAAGTAAATCCTGCTGCTACCCTGCCTGTTACTCTGGTTATGCTCGAAGCTATTCGCGACCATTATGACAAAACCGGAATAATGGTTGGTATGAAACCGGCTGGCGGCATTCGTGATACTAAAACCGCTCTAAAATATTTGGTAATGGTAAAAGAAACACTCGGATCCGCTTGGTTAAACCCCGATTGGTTCCGTTTCGGTGCAAGTTCTCTTACAAATGATTTGCTCATGCAAATTATGAAGCAAAAAACCGGTGTTTACCAATCATTGGATTATTTCTCACAAGACTAAGCAACAACTATGGCTCATTCAAACGAAATGGGAGCACCTCTGGATTTTAAAGGTCTTTGGCAGTACGATGCTGCCCCGGAGGATAAATCTCAGGTTAAAATAGCTCCCCGCTACAATCATTTTATCAACGGAAAATTCGTTGAACCCGATTCCGGAGAATATTTCGATACTATTTCTCCATCAACGGAAGAAAAGCTTTCTGAAATCGCGCTTGCCAACGAAAACGATGTCGACAAAGCCGTTAAAGCTGCTCGTAAAGCTCAAAAAGATTGGGCAAAACTTCCGGGCAAAGAACGCGGGAAATATTTATTCCGCATCGCACGCCTGATGCAAGAAAGAGCTCGCGCTTTTTCTGTAATTGAAAGTATGGACGGCGGGAAACCGATTCGAGAATCTCGCGATGTTGATGTTCCTTTAGCAGCAGCTCACTTTTTTTATTACGCTGGTTGGGCCGATAAACTTGAATATGCATATCCGGGTAAAAAAGCATCTCCAAAAGGCGTAGCCGGACAAATTATTCCTTGGAACTTCCCTTTGTTGATGGCGGCATGGAAATTGGCTCCGGCTTTAGCAACAGGAAATACAGTAGTTCTGAAACCCGCCGAAACCACTCCTCTTACATCCATGTTTTTGGCGGAACTGATTCGCGATGCCGGAATACCGGATGGTGTGGTGAATATTGTAAACGGAATGGGTGCCACTGGCGCTGCATTAGTAAATCATCCTGATATAAATAAGATTGCATTTACTGGTTCTACTCCGGTTGGGAAATTCATTCAGAAGGCATTAGCCGGACGCGATGTTTCGTACACCTTAGAATTAGGCGGAAAAGCTGCCAATATTATTTTTGAAGATGCTCCGATTGACCAAGCCGTTGAAGGAATCATTAACGGTATTTTCTTTAATCAAGGTCACGTTTGTTGTGCGGGTTCTCGTTTATTCGTTCAGGAAAGCGTTGCAAATGAAGTGATGCGTAAACTCAAATATCGCATTGATACCTTAGTAGTTGGCGACCCTCTCGATAAAAACACTGATATCGGAGCAATCAACTCGAAAAAGCAATTGGATAAAATTAATGAGTTGATTCAAGCCGGTATTGATGAAGGCGGACAGGTTTACAAAGCCAACGTTTCTACTCCTGATAAAGGGTTTTGGTGTGCTCCGACTTTATTTACAGAAGTGTCTCAGGCTCACCGTATCGTAAATGAAGAAATTTTCGGACCGGTTTTAACCATTCAAACATTCAGAACTCCTGATGAAGCCATCAAAAAAGCAAATAACACTGCTTTTGGTTTATCCGGTGGTGTTTGGACTGATAAAGGTGCTAAAATTTTTAACGTAACCTCACAACTTAGAGCCGGCGTGATTTGGGCCAATACCTATAACAAATTTGACCCTACTTCCCCATTTGGCGGTTACAAAGAAAGTGGTATGGGACGCGAAGGCGGACTCCACGGTTTAACTCCTTACGTAAATTTGGACTGATATGAGAATTCCTGTTTTGAAAACCTACAAAATCTATATCGGCGGTGAATTTCCAAGAACGGAGTCTGGCCGATACTACGAATTAAAGAATAAAAAAGGCGATTTGATTGCCAATTTGTGTCTTTCTTCCAGAAAAGACTTACGTAATGCCATTGTTGCTGCTCGAGGTGTACAGCACAAATGGGCAGGCAAAACGGCTTACAATAAAGGTCAAATTTTGTACCGCATCGCTGAAATGCTCGAAGGCAGAAAAGCTCAATTTGTTGATGAATTGATTCAACTTGGTTACTCTGCAAAAGATGCTGAACTTGAAGTTCTCGAAAGCGTTGACCGCTTGATTTATTATGCCGGATGGAGTGATAAATACACGCAATTATTCAGCACTGTAAACCCGGTTGCCGGTCCTTATTTCAACTTTTCTAAGCCGGAACCAACAGGAGTTGTAGTCGCTCAAGCTCCGAATAATGCACCTTTAAGTGGATTAGTGAGCCAAATAGCACCGATTATTGTTGGCGGAAATACTTGTGTTGTTATTGCTGATGAACTAAGCGGTACAGTTGCTGTAAGTTTTGCAGAAGTTCTTCACAGCTCTGATGTTCCCGGCGGTGTTGTTAACATTCTCACCGGAAAAACAGAAGAAATACTTCCTCATGCCTCAAAACACATGGATGTAAATGCCGTTTGGTTTACTGATTTAAGCAAGGAATTGGCCGTTTCTGTTGAAACAGATGCAGCTTTAAATGTGAAACGTATCGTAAATACGAATTACAAAAAGTGGACGAAGGAAGATGCACAATCTCCTTATTTGATTCAGGAGTTTCAAGAAATTAAAACGACTTGGCATCCGATTGGGATGTAATTCAATTCTTCTTTTTGATATTTGAGGCTCAAGTTGTTCAACTTGGGCCTTTTTTATTTTCTTGAATGTTCTTTATTCCAAACGAACATACCTAGTATCGAAATAGACAAAAAGCCATCTTAAACCTTTGTATTCTAATACTTTACGAAATACGTAGATTCTGTGGTAGTCAAACAATCTCTCTGAATCACTTACATCTCAATTAATTTGTTGTTTGTTTGATTTAGAGGTGATGATCAATTCGTACATATTCCCTCTTTCGAGGACACCATAGGTGCTACGAAGTGATACGAAGTACCATGAAAAACTCGTCACTCCCGAGTATGCGGGAGTCTCATTCTGCTTAGAAGTTTGATTGGTTTATGAACTATAATTACTTCGTAGACAATAATAGATTCTCCATAGGTGCCTCAGAGCGAAATGACAAAATCAAATCGAGAAAACATAAACCGATTTTACCTATACAAAAAAACTATCATTCCACATTTAACTCACAATACCCATTCTCTCCTTTCGTTTCAAAATCTGAGATTGAGTGAACCTCAAAGTACTATCACATTTTTGTATCTTTGCGCCATGAAAAATCTGTTTTATATCGTATCTGTTTCATTGCTATTTGCGGCTTGTGGCGGCACCGAACCTATTCAAAAAGAACAAACAAGCGCAACAACTTCAAAAAACGCAACTCAGCAACAACAACAAACTAAACAAGTTGTATCGCACGATTTAGATTATGATCTAGACAAATACCGTAACAGTTTAGCTGACCTCAACACGACTAAGAACAACAACTTACCCCAACAACTCGTTGTAGAAGCCTCTCAACCGGTAGAAAGAAATGATTTCACACAAAATGGGTATCGCATTCAACTTGTTTCTACATCGGATCGTTCTCGCGCAGAAAAAGTAATTGCTGATTTTAACGACTGGTTATTTGCTAACGAATCCATTCGCTACAAAGCAGAATCGTATATCATCTTTCGTCAGCCGAACTATCGAGTACACGTCGGCGATTTCAAATCCAGAATTCAAGCCACAGAATTCAACAAATTAGTAAAACGTCGCTTTTCTGATGCTTGGATAATTCAGGATCAGATAAATGAAGACAAAACTCCGGATAATATGGAATGAGTTCGATTGCAGTAATCGGAAGTGGATTTTCTGGAATCAGCGTTTGTTATCACCTCATAAAAAAAGGTATTACTCCTGTTTTATTTGATGCCGGACTCCCTCAAAAAGCCTCATCTGTTCCTTTGGGATTAATCAATCCGGCAACAGGACAAAAAGCTCTTCCGGCATGGAATTATGAACATGGATTAGAAGCTTCGTTTAAACTTTTATCAGAATTTCAATCCTACACACATCATCCCATTTTTGACAAAAACGGTGTTATTCGTCCGGCTATGAACGAATCTATGGCGGATTCCTTCAATAAAAACGCCGATTTATTTGATGGAAGTGTCCAATTCCTTAGTTCTGATGTCTTCAAAAAAGAGTTCCCTGCTGTTTTTTCTGATTTTGGAGGTCTTGTAATTAACAATGCGGGGACTGTTTCGGGCTCAAAGTTATTTCAGGCGTTTACAACATTTTCCAGAAAGCATCAGATAGAAACGATTCATGAAAATGTAGAACGAATTATATATAGTAAAGCAGAAATCACTGTATCTACGCCAAATCAGCAGTATCATTTTGATAAAGTTGTTATCTGTACAGGATCTGTTTTGCCCGGTATCAACGACTTGGATATACGTTCTTTAGTTCATCCGGTAAAGGGTCAGTTAACACGATTAAACGTTTCTTCTTTTGAAAATTTACCTCAACAATCTATTTCCGGTTTGGGTTATTTAGCACGTTTAAATGAGGAGTTCGTATTCGGAAGTACATTTGAACATCATTTTACCCATTTAAGTCCGACTGAAGACGGCGCGCAACGTTTACAAGAACAACTTTCTAGATTAATTCCTTTCGCAAAATACCAGTTTAGCTTTGGCAGACAATGGGTTGGAGTTAGAGCTTCTACACCGGACAGGAAACCGCTATTAGGTTCATTTAATGAATTTCCAAATCTTCACTTTTACCTTGGAAACGGTTCAAAAGGAATGCTTTGGAGTGTTATGTTAGGCGAATATGTAGTGAACCAATTGCTCAATGAGTCTGAAATTCCTACAGAAGTTGACATCAAACGATTTGCGAAGAAACTTAATTTATTAAGTTAAATACTTGTCCAAATAGCTCTACTCACCTTTAACCCGTTCGGAAAATGAGCCACATGGTCGGCTCTCAAATGCTCTGCAAAACGTTCGAAATAGATATCTAAATCCTCTTTGGAATGAGCAAAATAATCAATTCGAAACGTATGCAGTTCCTCTTCTGATTGATAAATTTTTGCATGAGAAAAACATCCGGTATCAATCACTTCCTGAATGTGTTTTTTTTGCATGTAATTAAGCCAAGAGTTTACCAAATCGGCTTGTACTGTAATTGTTACTGAGTAAATCATACTTTAATAAATTAAAAGTCTAATAAAACTAAATCTAATTCATCAACTTTTGCGAAACCTTTATCAGCAGTTATTAATGGCGTTTTTAGATGTATAGCTGTTGCGGCAATAATGGCATCAGGATGTTTTAAAGAGTACGATTTTCTTAAGCGAATTGTCTCCTCTTTTAGCATTTGACTCCAATCAACATACATACATGAGCCGATGAGCTCTTTAAGTTTTTTCTCTTCAAATTTAGAAAGTTTAGCATGTCCTAAAAGCTCAATTTCAGTAATAAATGAAATACCAAATGAATAGTCTAAAAAATCATAAATAAATTCGTTTCCCTCGTGAACGTAAATCAAAAAGTTCGTATCTGCAATAAAATCAATCTTCATTTGAGCGAATGTTATTCTGATAGGCTAAGCCATCTAGATTTCTTTTGAGCTTACCGTAATGCTTTTTTAACCCTTTAGCTTGGTCTTTTAATTGCATTTTGTTCTTTAACTCAATGGCAATTTCTTTAAGATTCGATTTTTTTACTATGATGGTCATTTTATTGTTATTTAAAACTGCCTATATGAAATAATATAAACTATTTACGCTCATTATATTGCTACTATAATTTATTCATCTTCTTCAATATCGGCTCGAGTTTCTCCCAAACCGTTTCTGCTACCAACTTATGACCTTCCGCAGTCGGATGTATACCATCAGGAAGATTAAGTTTGGGGTTGCCTCCTACTTTTTCGAGTATAAAGGGGATCAATGCAATTTTAAATTCCTTAGCAATTTTCGGATACATGGCAGTGAATTGCTTGGTGTAGTCTGTCCCCAAATTCGGCGGAACCTGCATCCCTGCTAAAACCATAACTGCTTTGGGGTATTTAACTTGAACTTTTTTGATGATTCCACTCAAGTTTTCCTCTGTTTGCTCTAATGGCAACCCTCTTAAACCGTCATTTCCGCCTAACTCTAATAAAAAAACATCAATAGGTTTTTGAAGCATCCAATCAATTCGTCTGAGTCCACCTGCGGAAGTTTCACCGGAAAGCCCGCCGTTCACCATTTCAATATTCCATTTCAGGGAATCAGCCAATTCTTGTAAAACTGCGGGGTATGCTTGTGTTTTATCTAATCCGTATCCGGCTGTGATGCTGTCCCCAAAGAATAAAACACGAATTGTTTTTTGCTGAGCTGAACTTGTTTTGAGTAATAACAGGAATACAAATAAAAGCGAGAGTAAAACAGGACGATGATATTTCATTACAATTTTTAATTGATTTAATAGAATTTACGAGCATTTTTACCCGATATTCGATAAAAATGAAAACTAATTGAGCACTTGAACGTAGTCGGACTCGTTTTTGTTTACGAGTGAGAAAATTAGTTTTCATTCTCATTGTTTTCAACCAGATAACACCATTTGCAACAGCTCATTTAGTAGATTACCATGTTAAAAGTTGATTCGGTTACCCAAACCTACCTATCAGGAAATAAATCTTTAGACGTATTAAAAGAAGTATCATTTGAAATTGAAACCGGTTCTATTACCGCTATTGTCGGCCCTTCCGGTTCAGGAAAGACAACGTTGCTTGGTTTATGCGCCGGATTAGATCGCGCCACTAGTGGTGAAATTTTTTTAGCAAAACAGGCTTTAAGTCCTCTAAACGAAGACCAAAGAGCAGCCTTAAGAAGTGAACATGTTGGTTTTATTTTTCAATCATTTCAATTGATTTCCACCTTAACTGCGCTCGAAAACGTTTTAATTCCATTAGAATTAAAAGGAATTACAAATGGCGAGAACCGTGCAAAAGAACTTCTTGAACGAGTTGGTTTAGGAGATAGAACACATCACTATCCTACTCAACTTTCAGGCGGTGAGCAACAACGTGTTGCCATTGCCCGAGCTTTTATTAATGACCCCAAAATCCTTTTTGCTGATGAACCGACCGGAAATCTTGATACAGCAACCGGCGATTCCATACAGCAATTAATCTTTTCGCTGAACAAAGATTTAAACACCACGTTGGTCTTGGTTACACACGACTTACAACTGGCACAAAAAGCAAACCGTATTATTCATTTGAAAGCTGGTGAAGTGGTTAAAGACGAAACCGTTCAAACATTAGCAAAGCTGGAGAATTAATGTTATCAAAACCTGCTTTGTCTTGGTACTTTAAAATGGCCTGGCGTGATGGCCGTGCCAATATATTCCGTTTTTTTCTGTTTGTAGCCTCAATAACAGTCGGGATTGCTGCATTAGTTTCTATTCAATCCTTCAGCGATACTATTCAGGAATCAATCGATAATCAATCTAAAAGCTTGCTCGGTGCAGACTTGGTTTTAGAACAATCTGCTCCGTTTCCAGATGATATATGGCCATTATTTGACTCCGTTTTCTACGATAAAAGCGCACAAGTTCGCTTTGCATCCATGGTTTTGTTGCAAAGAAACGGACTTTCACGCTTGGTTCAGGTTCGCGCTTTTGAAGGCAAATTCCCGTATTACGGTGAAATGATTTTTGATCCGGAATCCAAAAACTTATCCACACTTTCATCAAACGAAACCTACATCGACGAATCTCTGGCTTTAGTATTAGATGCACAAATCGGCGACTCCTTGAAAGTGGGCTCTCGTTATTTCAAAATTAGCGCAATCATAGGAAAAATTCCCGGCGAAGCTGCCGTAGCTGCTTTTGTCGGTCCTCGAGTTTACATTCCGCTATCACAGTTAGATGAAACCAATCTTATCCAAAAAGGAAGCCGAATTACATACGAATTATTCTTCCAACTTGATGGAGCGCAGGAGTTTGCCAACACAAATGAAGCCTATTTTAAAGAACAAAAAATCCGTGCTCAAACGGTTGAAGGCAGAAAACGTCAGTTGGGAAGAACCTTAGATAATCTTTACGCTTTTCTGAATTTAGTCGGATTTATAGCGCTGTTATTGGGCGCAATCGGAGTTGGCAGTTCTATTCAAGTGTATGCTAAACAAAAGAAAACCAGTATTGCATTACTACGTTGTTTAGGTGTGAGTTCAAAATCTGCCTTACTCATTTTTGTGATTCAGATTGGAATTATGGGGCTTATCGGAGCCTTAGTCGGTGCTGTACTCGGAATGAGTTTAGTACCCATATTCCCATTCATATTTGGCGATTTTTTACCGATTTCCATTCAATCAGGATTTTCTTTTTGGGCAATTTTAAAAGGTTTTAGCATCGGATTCAACTTTACAATTTTGTTTGCATTACTTCCATTAATTCAAATCAGGCGAACATCACCATTGGCAACCTTGTGCATCGCTGAAAATCCCGAATCTGCTTGGAAAGATCCCTGGCATTGGGTTTTAGTGATTTTGATTGCTTTTGCATTACTTGGATTTTCTTATCTACAAATAAAATCAGCGATTAACGCTTTGTTTTTTACGATAGCAATGCTGTTTTCATTCCTTTTGTTAACCGGTTTAGCAAAAGGTTTAATGTGGATGGTTCGACGTTTTTTTCCCTCAAAAGCGTCCTTCACAATCCGCCAAGGTTTAGCCAATTTATACCGCCCGAATAATCAAACCTTACTCATGTTGGTGAGTATCGGTCTGGGAACTTTTCTGATTAGCACACTCCTTCTCACACAAAATCAGTTGTTAAACGAATTAAATGTAACATCAAGAAAAACAGATACCAATATGGTTTTATTTGATGTACAGAACGATCAAAAAGAATTGGCAGAGCAAACCTTAATTGAACTAGGAATGCCGGTTACAAGTACAGTTCCGATTGTAACTATGGCTCTTGAATCCATAAATGGAATCACAATAAAAGAATTGAGTGAAGACACGACACGAAAAGTAAGTAGATGGGCTTTGCGCAGAGAATATCGTACTTCATATCGAAATCGCTTAAATGAATCTGAAAAATTACTGTCTGGCACATTTGTTGAACAAGCTGAATTATCGAATCAACCAATCCCGATAACCATTGAAAAAGGATTAGTTGACGATTTGAATATTCAATTGGGCGATACACTAGGTTTTGATGTGCAAGGGATTTCAATTCAAACCTATTTATCAGGTATTCGGGAAGTTGACTGGCAAAGAGTAGAACCCAATTTCTTTGTGATTTTTCCATCTGGAATATTGGAAAATGCACCCCAATTTTGGGTTATTTCCAGCCGATTTGAATCAACGGAACAAGCATCGATGGCGAAACGAGATTTAGTAAATCGAATTCCGAATGTTTCTATTATTGATTTGAATTTGATTTTGGATACTATAAACGGCATTGTGGATAAAGTCTCTTTAGCTATTCAGTTTATGGCATTATTTAGTGTGATGACCGGGATTATCGTATTGATTTCTTCTTTAATCACCAGCCGTTTTCAACGTATTAAAGAAAGTGTCTTGCTCAGAACCATTGGGGCATCACGTAAACAAATAGAACAAATTCAACTTTCTGAATTCATTTTTATCGGTTTACTGGCAGCTGCAACCGGAATTGTTTTAGCGGTAGGCGCAACTTGGCTACTTACGCAGTTCATTTTCAAATCGGGCTATTCTTTTGATTATATAACTGTTATTACAAGTTTTGTAGGAATTTGTGTGATAACCATTTCTGTTGGTTGGCTGAATACCCGCGGCATGTTGGATACACCGCCTTTAGAAACGTTACGCTCTGAAGCTGAATAAGAAAAAAGCCATCAAGTTGATGGCTTTTTTCTTATTTATCAGACAATCATAAACTTTTAAAATAAACGCATAAAAAACTCTCTAAAAACAGTAGTTCAGCTATAAATTATTTTCATTTAAGCGCTTGTTGTGATATTTTCACAGTCTTTTAAATCTAGCAAAAGATTAATTATTCTGTGATGCTTGAACCTACAATCTTACCGCACAAAATTGGTTGGATAGAAGTTATCTGCGGAGGAATGTTCAGCGGTAAAACCGAAGAACTTATTCGTCGTGCTCGTCGTGCTCATATAGCCGGACAAAACGTGGTTATTGTTAAACCTGCTATTGATGTTCGTTACCAAAAAGACCATGTTGTATCTCACAATTCAACGGCTTTACCATCAGTAGTAACCGAAACTGCTGACCAAATTATCCTGTTAACCGGAAATGCGGATGTTGTCTGCATTGATGAAGCTCAGTTTTTTGACAATCGTCTTATTGAAGTGGCCAACACCTTAGCAAACGACGGAAAACGAGTTATTTGTGCGGGTTTGGATATGGACTATTTAGGCAGACCCTTCGAACCAATGCCCCATTTATTAGCCGTAGCAGAATACGTAACAAAACTTCATGCAATTTGTGCCGAATCCGGTATGATTGCGCATTATTCGCAACGAATAGTCGAAAAAGCAGATCGCGTTTTGGTCGGAGAATCAGATTCATACGAACCACGCGCGCGTCACTGTTTTCGTCCACCGGTTGATACCAGAAAAGGCAAACCTATAAAGCCATTTGTACAACCATCTCAGCAAACTATGAAAGAACAGCAACATGATTGATATTGTAAGAGGACTTGTTGGAATTGCATTTATTTTGGGTATTGCATTCCTTATTAGTAACGATAAAAAGAAAATAAATTGGAAACTTGTTTTTACCGGAATTGGTATTCAGTTTTTCTTAGCTGTTCTCATATTAAAAGGCAGAGTTTTAGGTGAGTTCTTCTCTCCGTTGGCATGGCCAACTTATGCTTTTGAAGGTATTGCCAGTTTCTTTGTGAAAGTGTTAGAATTTACAACTGAGGGTTCCAGATTCATATTTGGAAACCTTGCTCTAAGCCCAGGACTTGAAGGTAGTTTGGGATTTATTTTTGCCTTTCAAGTATTACCAACAATTGTATTCTTTGCTGCATTAACAGCTTTACTTTATCACTATGGTGTTTTACAGACTGTTGTAAAATTCATGGCAAAGGGAATGCAAAAGGCATTAGGCACATCCGGAGCAGAATCTTTAAGCGTAATTTCAAACATCTTTGTTGGTCAGACAGAAGCCCCGCTCGTTGTTAAGCCTTATGTCGATAAAATGACTAAATCAGAACTTTTTGCTGTGATGACCGGTGGTATGGCGACTATTGCGGGTGGCGTTATGGCAGCTTACGTTCAAATGTTAGGAGATTCCTATGCAGCTGCCGCTTCTCTTTCATTAGAAGTTGGACGCCAGTTATTCGCAGAGCAATTACTTGGTGCTAGTTTGATGGCCGCTCCTGCTGCTTTGGTAATTTCCAAAATGTTTTTCCCCGAAAACGATGAGCCTTTAACAAAAGGAAAAGTTAAAATCGACATCGAAAAAATTGATGCAAACGGTATTGATGCGGCATCTTCTGGTGCTGCTGAAGGATTAAAATTAGCGCTTAACGTTGGTGCTATGTTGTTGGCCTTCATTGCATTATTAGCGATGTTCAATTCAATGCTTGGCTGGATTGGCGGTATAGCAGGATTAGATTCTTTGGGATTTGACTTAACCATCCAAAAGATTTTAGGCTGGATTTTCTCTCCGGTTGCATTCATGATTGGTATTGAATGGACCGATGCCGTACAAGTCGGCACATTGTTAGGCACTAAAATGGTGCTTACTGAGTTTATTGCCTACTTAGATTTATCTACGGCAATAGCCAACGGTACACTAAGCCCAAAAACGATTGCTATGGCTACCTTTGCTTTATGTGGATTTGCTAACTTTTCTTCCATTGCTATTCAAATTGGCGGAATTGGAGGTATTGCTCCTTCAAGAAAATCAGACTTGGCAAAATTTGGCTTAAAAGCAGTATTGGCTGGAACATTAGCCAACTTAATGACTGCAACAATCGCAGGAATTTTATTTTAACTGAGAATACTAACTAAACATAGAATTAATAAATCATGAATTCGAACCTAAACCGTTCTGTTCTAGTAGCATTATCAACCTTATCATTTGCTTGTTCAGTATTTCAACCGAATCAAAATAAAGGCGCAAAAGTTGCAGAAATTGGCGGAAAGCCAGTTTACTTCAATGAAATCTGGGATGAATACCAAAAATCCAACTCTGCGCTTCAAGATTCGCTTACACTTTCAAATTTTACTGATTTCACAGAGTTATACACAGATTTCAAAGTAAAATTACAAGCTGCAAAAGACGGCAATTATTATAACAACGCAGATATTAAGTCAGAATTGACTTCATACGAAGAGCAATATGCAATCCCCTACTGGTTAGAAAAAGATATTGAAACCAGATTATTAAATGAGTTAGTGGAGCGTTCTTCCACAGAGTTAAAACTCTCTCATATGCTTATTGCTCTTCAGGGAAATGAATCACCGTCTGATACCTTAAAAATTTACAATCAGTTAATTGATGCTCGAAATAAAGTATTAGCCGGTGCTGATTTTGATTCTATCTCTACGAAAGTATCAACAAGACGTGATGGACGTTCCATGGGCGGTCCATTAGGTTATATGTCTGCTGCAAGAGCTGTAAAACCATTTGAAGACGTTGCCTACAATACACCTGTTGGCGGCATTAGTATGCCGTTCAGAACACAATTCGGTATGCACATCTTAACGGTATTAGACAAACAACCCAGAACTTGGGACAGACAAATTTCACACGTTTTTTGGAGAACCGGAGACAGCCCGATTATTCAGGACTCTGTAATTAAACTCGCTAATAGTTTACGAGCAGACATTCTTGCAGGAAATGCCAATTGGGATTCAGTAGTCATGAAATATTCTCATGATAATTTAAGTGTAAAAAATGGCGGTGCTATTGGATGGGTTACACAAGGACGATATTTACCAGCCTTTAACGATTCTGTTTTTGCTCTAAAAAACAAAGGCGATATAAGTCAAGGTTTCTATTCCGGTTACGGCGTTCATCTTCTAAAATTAGACTCCGTTAAAACATATAGAGATGAAGAGCACTTAAAGACTGAACTCCTTTCAACACTAAAAAATCTACCTCGATACAAAAACAACAAAGAGGCAACGTTAAAACGTGTTAGAAGCATTTCAAAAGCAAACAGAAATGAAGTAAATCTCAAAACTTTTTCTGATTACTTGATGACTGATAGTGCGAAAAAACAACCCTTTAATACCTTAACACTTCCTTCAGCCATTTCAGAGAAAATAGTATTTACTATTCGAGATAAAAAATTTACTGTGAACGACTTCATGGCTTGGTTAGTTAAAAATTATGCTCAGGTAACTGCTGATCGTTTTAATTTCAGCATGTTCGACGGGTTTGAAGACGAAGCTACTTCCACCGTTTTAGTTGCCGTAACAAAAGATGAATTCCCTGAATTCAAGAGAACAACTGAAGATTATTTGAGTGGTTTAGTTGTTTTTAAAATCACAGAAGATTCAGTTTGGAACTATGTTAAAACGGATACATTAGCACTGCAAAAGATGTTTGATGCAAATCCTGAAAAGTACTTCTATGACAAGCGATATAAATTCGTTAGAATTTCTACTCAAAAAGACAGCACATTATTAGCTATCAAAGATTCACTTGCTAAAGGCATTAACATTGATACAGTTAAAGCTCAATTTAAAGGTGTTTTTATGGTTCAGGATATCTTAACAGATATTTCGGAAGACCCATATTACAGACTTGGCACTTTGAAAGAACATGAAACAACTGAAGTTTTCGATTATAAAAAAAGAAAAACGGCTTTATACCTTTCTGAGATACTTGAACCAAGACAAATGACGTTTGATGAAGCATTCTATAGAATAGTTGCGGATTATCAGCCAATTCGTGAAAAAAATTGGATTGAGTCACTTAGAAATCAATACAAAAAAACGATTTTTAAAGAAGCCCTAGAAAAGAGTTTTAATGCTAAACAGGCGAACTAGTTTTTTATTAATTGCCCTACTTTTTATCAGCATTTCTTGTAAGCAGGTACAACCGACTCAAGAAGGTGTACCTGCCGCACAAGTTGGTAATGCTGTATTATTTGAAGAGGAAATTGAAAAATTATACCCTGAAGGTTATTCTGAAGAACAAAAAGAAGTTGTTCGAACTCAAGTAATTGAACAATGGATTAACCAACAATTATTGGTACAAGAAGCTATTAGAACTCGAATTAGTGAAAGACCTGAAGTTTTAAAACGTGTACAAGAAGCTCAAAACGATGTTTTGGCACAAGCCATGAGAGAAATTTGGCTATCGAACTTAGATAGTTTAAAAGTCACCAAATTAGAAGCTCAAACATTTTATGAGAAGAATAAAGAGCAGTTTGTACTTCAGGAACGCCATATTCGCTTTCGCCACGTTCAAACTCCGGATTTAGAATCTTCCAGAAATGCAAAGACAGAGTTGTTAAGAGGAATTCCTTTTCAAACGGTTGTTGAAAAATACGCCCTAGAAAAAACGAATACACTCACCGAAGCTGAAGCATTTCACCCAATATCTTTATCATTGGCAAGTTTACCGGATTTAAACCGATATTTGCACGTAATTGGATTAAATGAAATATCCCCTATTCGTTTATTAGATGGTCGCTATCATTTTGTACAATTAGTTGAAGAACGTGCTGCCGGAGAACACCCTGACTTAGAATGGGTTTTAGACCGAATCACTGATTGGTTATTACTCGAAAAGAAACGAAAAATTATTAACTCACTTGAACGTGAACTTTACATTAAAGCAGAAGTGAGTAACGAAATTAACACATATACTCAAAAAGACAATTAATACATGTATAAATACCTAATTGCATTATTTGCATTACTGATTAGTGTTTCATCAACCGTTCATGCGCAACGCATGGAATTAGCCGATCAAATTGTAGCAGTAGTAAATAGCAGAATCATTTTAAAGTCTGATATTGATTCTTTAACCAGACAATTCATTACGGAATACAAACAACCGTTTAATGAATCTCTTTGGTACACATTATTAAGAGCCGAAGTTGAAAAAAATGTTCTTTTAGAACAAGCTAAAGTCGATTCTATTGATGTGACTGATGATGAAATTGACCGAAAATTAAACCAACGCTTACGCATGATGGTTCGTCAAGCCGGTAGCGAAGAAGTATTAGAAAACTATTTCGGCAAATCCATTATTGAGCTAAAATCTGAGTGGAAGCAGTTACTTAAGAATGACGAAATCGTACAAAAAGTACGTAACTCAAAAATGTCTTCTGTTACTATTACAAAACCAGAAATTGCTGATTTCTTCAAAACTATTCCAGTTGATTCCTTACCGATGATTCCTGAAAAAGTGAAATTAGCTCACATTGTTCGCATTCCAAAACCAAATAAAAATGCTAAAGCTGATGCCTTTAAGAAGGCTGAAGCTATTCGCGATTCCATCGTAAATCATGGAAAAAGCATCGAAGAAATGGCAAAAAAATACAGTGACGACTTATCGAGTAGCAACGGTGGATTTTTACCTTTGATTGATATCAATGAATTAGTTCCTGAATATTCTGCGGCAGCAGCAGCACTTGATATTAATGGTATTTCGCAAGTTGTTGAAACCACTTACGGTTTTCACGTAATTCGTTTGAACAAGCGCGTTGGTGACCAAATTTCAACAAACCATGTACTTATTAAACTCAATTCAAACGATATTGATGAAGAACAGGCTATTAAAGACTTGACGATCATTAGAGATTCCTTGCTTGCAAATCCGGCAAAGAAATTCACAGATGCCGCAAGAATTTACTCAGATGATAAAAATACAGCATCCGGCGGCGGAATCATTAAAAATCCGCAAACAGGCGAATCGTTGATAGATTTAAAGCAATTAGACCCTGCCCTGTTCAGAATTGTTCTTCTTTTAGAAAAGCCCGGTGATATCTCAGAACCCAAACCATTCACAACAAATCCACCGGATTCAAAAAAAGCATATCGTATTGTACAATTGTTAGAGCATGTTGATGAACACAAAGCGAGTTTAGATCAGGATTATGCACTTTTTGAAAACTATGCTCTTCAACAAAAGAAAGAAAAAGTGTTTCGCGATTGGGTAAATAAGATTAAAAAAGATATTTACATTGAATATCGCATTGACGTCCCAAAAGAGTTTCAAATTTAATTATGAGTAAAACTGAGATTGAAAAAAAAGCAACTCAATTCGCCGAACATTTTCAAGCATTAAAAAAAGAAATAGGCAAAGTTGTTGTTGGCCAGCACGAAGCTGTTGAATTATTATTATTAAGCCTGTTTTCTAAAGGACATAGTGTTTTAGTCGGTGTTCCGGGATTAGCAAAAACATTACTTGTAAAAACCGTTTCTGAAGCATTAAATCTCAGCTTTAATCGAATTCAGTTTACTCCCGATTTAATGCCGGGAGATATAACAGGAACTGAAATTATTGATGAAGATGAAACCGGACATAAACACTTCAAATTCATAAAAGGGCCTATTTTCAGCAATCTTATTCTCGCTGATGAAATTAACCGAACTCCGCCCAAAACACAGGCTGCGCTACTAGAAGCAATGCAAGAAAGCAGAGTTACAGTTGCCGGTAAAACGTATAATTTGGAAGCTCCGTTTTTTGTATTGGCTACCCAAAATCCAATTGAACAAGAAGGTACGTATCCTCTTCCCGAGGCTCAATTAGACCGTTTTATGTTTAATCTTTGGTTGGATTATCCAAGTTATGATGAAGAAATTGAAATTGTGAGCAGAACTACTTCATCACAAAAAACAACCGTAGAACCTGTTTTAAATGCTGCTGATATTTTGGAATATCAACAATTAATTCGAGAGGTTTCTGTTCCGGATTCAGTTACCCGTTATGTGGTTGATTTGGTCACTAAAACACGCCCAAATTCTGACAGAGCAACCGAAATGGTTAAGAAGTATATCAGTTGGGGTGCCGGTCCAAGAGCTTCTCAAAATCTGATTATTGCGTCAAAAGCATTGGCTTTAAGTGAAGGACGTTTTTTTGTGAATGAAAAAGATGTTCAAAAACTTGCCGTTCCAACATTGCGTCACCGCGTTGTTGTAAACTACTCAGCTGAAGCTGAAAACATCTCTTTATTAAATATTATCAACACTTTACTCTGATTTATGTTAGTTACTCTTGCAATTTTTGCACTTGGTTTAGTCTTGCTCACCTTAGGTGCAAAATGGTTGGTTGAAGGGTCATCAGGGATTGCACTTCATTTTGGTATCAGACCAATTATTGTTGGTATGACCGTTGTTGCTTTCGGCACATCAATGCCTGAGTTTGTTTTTAACTTAGCCGCGACCTTACAAGGCTCAAATGATTTGGGACTTGGAAACATTGTAGGTTCAAACATCGCAAATATTGCATTAGTTCTTGGCGTTAGTGCTATTATCAACCCTATTAAGATTGATAAGTCGCTCATAAAAGTTGAATACCCTATTATTTTGGCAACTAGTGTTCTCTTTTATTTGATGTCAATAGATGGACAAATTGGTCAATTAGATGGAATTATCTTGTTCGCCATTTTTATTGGCTTTTTAGTTTATATGATTAAAACCGGTTCAAATGGTAATATGGAAGGGTTAGTTGAAATTCCGGAAACGGAATCGACGAAATCAAAATCATCCGCTAAAAATATTGGGTTTGCGATTTTAGGGCTTTTATTACTTATTGGCGGAGCAAGACTTATGGTTGATTCAGCCGTTGAAATTGCACGAACTTTTCATGTATCTGAACTTGTAATCGGATTAACAATAATAGCTATTGGAACTTCTTTACCGGAACTTGCGGCTTCTGTAATGTCCACTTTGAAAAAGGAGGCAGATATTTCGCTCGGGAATGTACTCGGCAGCAATATCTTCAATATACTCTTGGTCATTGGCTTGTTATCCATTTTTATTCCAACCCAAGCAGAGGGCGACACTACCCTATTCTTGCATTTCCCGGCAATGCTTTTAGTAACACTTTTATTACTCCCACTCTTATGGCTTAAAGAATATATATCGCGCTTAGACGGTGTTTTATTTGTCATTCTCTATGTGATTTATTTATTCCTATGCTATAAATTCGGTTAATGTTAAACCAGAATATCCATATCAATCCGGTTCTCCCTGAGTGGATTGTTATACTCTTATTTCTTTTAGCAATTGGCTTAACCTTAAAAACCTATTGGAAGGTTGATGTACAAGTAAACAAGTGGTTACTTCTAGTTTCAAGGTTTGTTAGTATTTCAATTCTGAGCTTACTACTTCTTAACCCTAGTTTTACAGATGTTAGCCAAAAGCCTGTAAAACCTGAAATCGGTTTTTTGATAGACCAATCAGAAAGTGTGCTCATTAAAAATGGTTCATATTCCGGCGAAAATGATTATAAATCCGTTTTAAATAGTCTATCAGAAATAGACACTTCTAAAGTAAGTATCAACTATTACGGATTCTCACAGGATGTTCATTCAATAGTCTCCACATCTGAAATTTCGGCAAATGGCATTGAATCTGACCTATTTACGGGAATAAGTTATGTGTTAAATCAATCGCCGGATTTAAACAGTTTAGTAATTATAAGTGATGGAAATTATACAACCGGTAGAGACCCATTTTTTGCTGCGCAGACTTCTCCATATCCGATTCACGCTATTGCATTGGGAGATACAGTACAAGTAATCGATTTAAAGTTAACGCCGTTAAAATTGGCAACAGAATTGCAACAACATGCCAAAACAGCTATTTATTTTTCCGTTGAATCGGAGGCATTAACAAGTCCTCAAACATCAAATCTTGATTTAATTAAAAACGGACGTCTAGTATCAAGTAAAAAAGCGACTTTCCCGATTGGAACAAACAGATATATAGATACCCTTTTTATAGAATCTGAAAAACTAGGCCAAGATAGCTGGGAAATTCGCTTACAACCTATTTCAGGTGAATTCACTACGAAAAACAATCAACTTCGATTCGGAACAATCACTAAAAATCCTATTCAAAAAGTCCTGCACGTGGCGTTTGGCATCCATCCTGATGTAAAAACATTCAGAACGATTGCTCAAAGTATTGAAAACATATCTATTGTTCCATTTACATGGTTGGGGCAAAATAGATTTCTTGAAGGCTCTTTTTCAATTCAAAAAGATTCAATTCAAGCAATAGTTATTCATGGTTCAATTCCCGATAATATTCCAAAGAATCTTTCGACTGAAATCAATCAATTAATACAATCTAAACCCACATTATTTTTATTGAATCCCTCAACACAGTTTAATACTGATGAACAAGTGAATGAATTTCTACCTGTAATTATTCCATCTAATTGGGCGGCAAATACAACAACTGTATTCAAGATAAACCCAACCGAAATCAATCATCCAATTGTTCAATTCCCAAATGAGATTCAAACTGAGTTAATACCTCTATCTAAAACATTAACCGCTTCTCTTTTCCCGAAATCGGATACAAAATTTATTGCTTTCGGTTATGAAGAAAGACTTTTAAGAGATTATCCTCTTATCGCCATAAGAAACTATAAATCTGTTCGAACTGCTCAATTTTTACTCAGTGACTTTTATGTTTTGCTTCAACATGGCGGCAACGATAGTAAATTTATTTCTCAACTAATCTTTAATACACTTGAGTGGCTGATTGCTCCAAATCAGGAAAATGCGATTCAGATATCATTACCCGAAAGAAACGTATCCGACCAAGAAATAATACCTGTAATCGTGCAAGTAAAAAATGAAAGCGGCCAATTGATTGATGATGCCAATATCCAAGCAACAATATCAACGAATGATTCTCTTGTAACTAGCTTTAATTTAGCATCTTCATCCGATGGCATTTACACTAAAAATCTTGGTCCATTTTCGGAAGGCCTCTATACAATTAATGTACAGTCGGTAAAAAACGGAGAAATTATTGCAAAAAAACAGGCCTTGCTAACCATTGCAAACACAGCAAGTGAATACCGAACTATCATGAGAAATCAGCAAAACCTGTTTAATATTGTAAGTGAAACTCAAGGGAAACTCGCTGATTTTAGAAATTACAAAGGTTTATTAGGTCAAATTATCTCAGATGCAAGTGCAAAAAGTAAACTCATATTGGTTCAGAATACCTATTTAATGATAGACAACCTATTTTGGTATCTATTGCTCTTTTTGATGTTACTTTCAGAATGGCTCATCAGAAAAAAAATTGCACTTACATAAAAAAAAGCCTCACCCATTGCTGAGTAAGGCTTTTGTCGTTAGTAATAACTTATAATAAATCGTTATAAAGCGCCTGCCAATTTCAAGCGATTTAATGCACGTTTTAAAGAAGCTTCGGCTCGAACTCTATCCGTTGCAGCGGTACGTAAACGCTCCTCTGCACGCTCTTTAGAGGCTTTTGCACGCTCAACATCAATATGTGATGCGTCTTCTGCAGCTTCAGCTAAAACTGTTACTACGTTTTGGTTTACTTCAACAAAACCACCACTTAAGGCATATTCCTGAACTTTATTGTCAGTAGTCTTAATTTTTGCGATGCCAATATCCAAAGTGGACATTAATGCTGCGTGGTTGTGAAGAACCTGAAAATCACCATTAGAACCAGGTACATTTAGAGAAACTGTATCTCCTTCAAATATGGCTCCGTCCGGTGTTAATAAACTAGTCTTGAAATTACTCATTGAGAATTCTTCAACTTATGAATTAGTTTTCTTTTAACATTTTTTCGCCTTTTTCGATGGCATCTTCAATTGTACCAACGAGATAGAAAGCGTTTTCTGGCAAGTGATCTAACTCACCGTCAATAATCATGTTAAAACCTTTGATAGAATCTTCAACTTTAACGTATTTACCTGCAAGACCAGTAAACTGCTCAGCAACAAAGAATGGCTGAGATAAGAAACGTTGTACACGACGAGCACGAGAAACAATCAATTTATCTTCGTCAGATAATTCGTCCATACCAAGAATTGCAATAATATCCTGCAAGTCTTTGTAACGCTGGAGGATCAATTTAACGCGTTGAGACGCATCGTAATGCTCATCACCAATAATTTGTGGGTCAAGAATTCTTGAAGTTGAATCCAATGGGTCAACCGCAGGATAAATACCTAAAGATGCAATTTGACGTGATAATACTGTTGTAGCATCCAAGTGGGTAAATGTTGTAGCCGGAGCCGGGTCAGTTAAGTCATCGGCAGGTACATAAACCGCTTGTACAGATGTAATAGAACCATTTTTAGTTGAAGTAATGCGCTCTTGTAATGCACCCATTTCAGTTGCAAGAGTTGGTTGATAACCTACCGCAGAAGGCATACGACCTAAAAGAGCTGATACTTCAGAACCCGCTTGTGTAAAACGGAAAATGTTATCAACGAATAAAAGAATATCGCGAGAAACTTCATCACGGAAATATTCGGCAACAGTTAAACCTGATAAAGCTACACGAGCACGTGCTCCAGGAGGTTCGTTCATCTGACCGAACACAAGTGTTGCTTGAGATTTCTTTAACGCTTCTGGATCAACTTTAGACAAGTCCCACTCGCCTTTTTCCATTGATTCTTTGAACTCATCACCATAATTGATTACACCAGACTCTAAGAATTCACGCAATAAATCGTTTCCTTCACGAGTACGCTCACCAACACCGGCAAACACTGAAAGACCACCGTGTTGCTTAGCAATGTTGTTAATCAATTCCTGAATCAATACAGTTTTACCTACTCCGGCACCACCAAACAAGCCGATTTTACCACCTTTAGCGTATGGACAAAGTAAGTCGATTACTTTGATACCTGTTTCAAACATTTCAGTGGTAGAAGATAATTCATCAAAATTTGGAGCTTCTCTATGAATTGGAGAGCGGCGCTCACCCTTTGGAGAATTGATACCGTCAATTGCTTCTCCTACAACATTGAAAAGACGTCCTCTGATATCGTCGCCAATTGGCATTGAGATAGCAGCACCTGTATCTAATACTTCTGTTCCACGAGTTAGACCATCGGTAGAGTCCATGGCGATAGCGCGTACTCTGTTTTCGCCCAAATGCTGAGCCACTTCAAGAGTCAATAAGCCACCATCTTTGTGAATGTGGAGAGCGTTTAAAATTTCAGGAAGTTTACCTTCTGAAAAGTCAACGTCAACTACAGGACCAATTACTTGAGCTACGGTTCCTTTGTTCATTATGGTATAATTTATTACTAACGATTTGTGATTTATAAAAAATTTAAAGACGTCAAATTTACTTAGATATACGCCCAAAATCAAAGCAAAAGAATGCTTGATGAAAAATAGCTTTTGGATATAAAAAAAGCCGATAAAATCGGCTTTTTTAAAAACATTTGACTAGAATTAGTTTTGTTTACACTTTAATTCATAGCTCATTTCGTGCTCTGCGACTGTTTTGAATTGGCCGAAAGCAGCTTGTTCAAACGCTTCACACGCAGCACTTTTATTGCCTTTTAATTTATATGCGTAACCTAGTTCATACCAAATTTTAGCACGATCAGTCTTACCGCCCTTTTCGAATTGTAAGGCTTTATTAGCGTATTCAATAGCTAAATCGGTAATAGACTTTTTGTTATACGCTTCAGCTAAGCGGTAATAAACGTTTGCTGACTCATTATCATAATTAATTGCTTTGTTCAACAATTCAATTGCAGAATCGAAACGCTTTGACTCAGTTTGCTTTACAGCTTTTACTAAAAGCATATCACGTGCAGCATCTTCTGCTTCATGAGCAGCAGTTTTGTCATTACTAGCCAAGCCGATTTCAATAGCTTTATCAAAAAACTCTAAAGACTTTTCCATTTCGTCTTTCATTTTATAAACTAGACCTAATTGGTAATAAGCTTTTTCATAATTAGCATCTAAAGCAATAGCACTTTGGTAGCTTTCAATAGCTTGATCTAATTTTTCTTGCTTTAAAAAGCTGTTTCCCATTGTATAGTGCAATTTTGGAATAACACCTTTAGAACGATTTTCAATGTTCTTATCGCCAAATTTTTCAGCTAAAGAAGCTGCTTCAGTAAATGCAACAATTGCACCCGGTACATCTTTTCCCTTGTAAATAGCACCTGCAATTTTGTATTGAAGTGAAGGAATCTGATCCTGAGCTTTTTTCTTTATCTCATTAGCTTGCTCGCCTACTTTCTCAGAAATACTAATCACTTCAAAGAATTTTGATTTGGCTTTATCATTATCACCATCTTTTGCAAACTGATAACCTTCATTAAACGTTTTTACAGCGTCCTCATATGTTTGCGCAAATGTTGTTGCAGATACAGTTAATACAAATAAAACTGTAAAAAATATTTTAGTGACAATTTTCATAGATACACTTTTGATTATTGGTTAAGACCTGAACGAGAGTACTTCAAAATTTAGTACATGGTTACTTTGTTTCGGATTTTTCCAAAGCTTTTAAAATAAAAATTGCCAGTCAATATGTAAAACATATTTGAAAAATTAAGCAGGAATATCAATTGTAAATTTTCCTCTAGGCAATCGCTTGTTAATAATCCAAGGATTATATCTCTTTAAGTCGTAATAGGTTATATCATATTGCTTTACCCATTCCGGCAAATCCATAATCCCATTTTGAATGGTAATTTTTTTTACATCATCCTTTTTATACATCTCACTTTGCGGCAAATAATATCCATACAGCTGTGGATTTTCTATGATAACCTTAGCTGCCAATATCCTAAAAACATATCTGGAGGTTTCTGCATTTAGAAATAATTTGTAATAATCATCTGATTTTTGATCTTTTATGGTCGATTGCGTACGTGAAAACCCCATGTTGTAAGCTGCAGCCGCAAGTGTCCATGAACCGAATTTATCGTAAGCAGATTTCAAATATTTAGCAGCGGCACGAGTTGCTTTTTCAGTATGCATTCTCTCATCTATGTATTTATCAACTCTTAAGCGATAATTTTTTGCTGTTCCGGGCATAAACTGCCAAAGCCCTAACGCACCTTTGGGAGAACGTATGTTAGGAATCAAATCAGACTCAATAACTGATAGATAAATTAAATCTAAAGGCGCTCCCTCTTGCTTCAAATATTCCTCTAATTCCGGAAAAATTCTTGGCCCACGTTTTAAGTAAAAAACAACCTGATAATAACGATGAGCTGTTATATACAATTCTTTTTCAAAACGTTCGAGTACGTCCGGATCATCTAAAGGCACAGGTTCACCGCAAAAATCTAATTTTTCAGGTATAGGCAATATCAAAGGGATGTTTGATAAAGCCGAATTTTGCGCTGCGATTTCCGGTTGCTTAATTTCTTTAAGGCGTTCTTTAAGCTCTTTTTCTACTCGTTCGTTAAAATATTCGGTGGATTCAATCGGTATTTGAGCCTGATTTGATGAAAGTAAGCTTTTGGAAATCAGCCATATAACTAAAATGAGCACACTTCCAATGATATACTTCGAATATCTCATATAAAATTCGGCCTCATTGACAAGTCTTCATAAAAACGCTTTAAGTGATTAATGGCGTCGTCTGGATCGTCAGTTACATGGAACAAATCAAAATCCTGCTCTGAAATTGTACCGTTTTCCAAGAGTGTATTTTTCATCCAATCAACTAAGCCCGACCAAAAATGTGTTCCCATAAGAATTACAGGTATGGGTTTTATTTTTTTTGTTTGTACTAATGTTAATGCTTCAAATACTTCGTCTAAAGTCCCAAAACCGCCCGGGAATACGACAAAACCTTGCGCATATTTAACAAACATCACTTTACGAGCAAAAAAGTAATCGAATCTAAAGTGATATAAAGGATCAACATATGGATTGGGGCGTTCTTCAAATGGCAGAGTAATACATAAGCCAACTGATTTTCCGTGAGCATCTTTTGCACCTCTGTTACCGGCTTCCATTATTCCTGGGCCACCTCCGGTAATCACACCAAAACCTGCTTCAGCTAACTTTTTTGAAGTAACTCGGGCTAATTCATAGTATTCTGAACCATCTTTTAATCGAGCACTTCCGAAAACAGAAACACACGGCCCGATTTTATACAACCTATCATACCCTTCTACAAACTCGCTCATAATTTTAAAAACACGCCAAATGTCTTTTTCAAAATTACCCTCGTAGTTTAATCTTGGGATAGAATCGTTAAATGGTTCCATAAACCTCTTTTAAAATGTTACAGTTAAGTTAAAACCTGTCGCTTTATCGTATAGTACAGGACTCATGCGTAACGACAAATTATCTGACACATCAAAATCTCTTAATTGTGCGAAAATATAAGCATCAACCACATTCAGTCCATAAGTCAACATAAAAATGATTAGCATAAAATCACGCTCATTCCTGTAATAATTCCTGTAACTGAGTAATGCGGATTGTGGAAATGTTGCTAATCGAGATGGCGTGGCACCAAACTTTTGATCAGCATAATTTGGATTAGTTGACGCAAAAGAGTTGTAATAAGCCGCTCTGAAATCTTTGTATTGCCCGTCAAGCCAATAAACGTAATAGCCAACACCTGCTAAAGCCGAATAAATAATGGGGATTTTCCACCACTGTTTGTTTGTAGTTTGTCCCCAACCCGGCAAAATAAGTGATTGAAGCATAACAGACTTTGGCTTCGGCACGGTATCTATTTTCGTTTCGGATTCAGGCAGCCAATTATATTTTACTGCCGGATGGGCAACATTCACTTGCGCATGGAAAGAAAATGAGTTTGAAACAGGCTTGTTGTTTAATAACAACTCTGTTTCTTCCGTGAAATACTGAGCTTTAAGCTCAATATTTTGAATTAGAATGAAAAGAATGATTAAATACGAATACTTAATCGCTGATTGCTTCGAATAATTGTAATAAGCGCTCAAGTTCATCCTGTGAGTAATATTCGATTCGAATTTCACCACCCTCATTCTTTCTTTTCAACTCAACTTTCGTACTTAGTTTTGAACGTAAACGTTTCGAAATAGCTTCTAAATGAATAGAATACTCATCTTTTCCGGGCTTAGCTTTCGATTTGCTTTTAGAACCGGCTTCCTGCAACTTCCGAACGGCGTCTTCCATTTGGCGAACAGAAAAATCTTCTTCAATTGCTTTAGCTAATAAAAGTTGTTGAGCTTTTTCATCATCTAAACTGAGCAATGAACGAGCATGACCTGTAGAAATTTTCCCCTGTTTTAAAGCCGCTTGAATAAATGCAGGTAAATTCAATAACCGAAGCATATTGGTAACCGTTGAACGGTTTTTACCAACTTTCTTAGCAACTTCTTCTTGTGTTAAGCTACATTCATCAATAAGTTGTTGATAACCAAGTGCAACTTCTATCGCATTTAAATCTTCACGCTGAACATTTTCAATTAAAGCAAGTGCGATGGAATCATTATCACTTACTTCTCTCACATAAGCAGGAATAGTTTCCTGCCCTGCCATTTTAGAAGCTCGTAAACGACGCTCACCGGAAATTAGCTCAAATCTACTTGAGCCTAAATGCCTAACTGTAATCGGCTGAATCAATCCGTGTTGCTGAATGGAATCACTAAGTTCTTGCAAGCGTAATTCATCAAACTCTTTACGCGGCTGATTGGGGTTGGCACGAATATGCTGTACAGGAATATGAATAATCGTATTTACAGGATCTTTTGTATCAATGAATGGATTTTTAACCTCATTCCCTGTGTTTGTTTCAGTCTCATCATTCATGTTCGGGAAATACGCTCCCAAACCTCTTCCTAAAGCTTGACGTTTAGACATGCATTACTCCGGCTCAGTCACGAATAACGGACTGTTTTTAAAACGTTTTCTATTCTTTTTGATGATTTCTTTAGCGAGTGATAAATAGTTCTGAGATCCGGTAGAAATTGCATCATATAAAAGTACCGGCTTTCCAAAACTTGGCGCTTCTGCTAAACGAACATTTCTGGCAATAACTGATTCGAATACTTTATCCTCGAAATACAATTTTACCTCATGAGCAACCTGATTTGAAAGTCGAGTTCTGTTATCATACATCGTTAACAACACACCTTCTATTTCAAGTCCGGTGTTTAAATGTTGTCTTACAATTTTAATTGTATTTAAAAGCTGACTTAATCCTTCTAAAGCAAAATATTCACACTGAACCGGAATAAGTACAGAATCTGAAGCAGTTAACGAGTTAATGGTTAAAAGACCTAAAGATGGCGGACAATCTATTATTATAAAATCGTATTGATCTCTAACGGCTTCAATCGCTTGTTTTAAAATCTTTTCTCTGCCTGCTCTATCAATCATTTCAATCTCGGCACCAACAAGATTGATATGAGCCGGAATTAAATCCAAATATGGCATTTCTGTTTTTAATTTAACCTCGTCGACAGATACTCCGCCAACTAAAACCTCATATATAGAGCCTGTAATGGTTTTGATATCAAACCCAATTCCTGAACTCGAATTAGACTGAGGATCGGTATCAATGAGCAATGTAGGATGCTCTAAAGCGGCTAAACTAGCAGCTAAATTTATTGCGGTAGTTGTTTTTCCTACACCACCTTTTTGATTCGCAATTGCAATGACTTTGCCCATGTTCTCACTGGTTAAATGTTAGACGGCAAATATACATTCTTGTGTTTGGTATCACAAATGAAGCAAATAGTTTTTTCATTTCACTAAAGTGACCTTATTTACACGTAAACTGTTATTTTGATTGAGCATAATCACATAAACACCTGATGCTAATGAGCTTGCATCCCATTTCAGTTTATATTCATTATCCTTAATTGTATCCACGTTAAAACCAGCGACTTGCAAACCGATAGCTGAATAGATTTTAACACTAGCTGTACCTGTTTGTATTGATCTAAATTGAATAATCGTTTCCGGATTAAACGGATTTGGATATGCTTTAATAGCATAAACTTGTGGCGTTGTATCTATTAAATCATGAATAGAAGTCACTTCCTTTTCTGTGCCAATACGCTCATATTCTAAATATGCATTCATTCCGCCAATTATACTCGGCGATTGCCAAAACTCACTATGGCGATAACGAATCGAATCAACAGTAATGGTATCTATTCTAATTGTTCGCTGGTAAATAGCATTATATAATTCAGGTGAAGAGGAAAATACCGGAGAAACTGATTCAAGTGAATCGTTGTCGTTTTCGTAATTGATTCCAATCCACAGGTTTTCGTTTTTAAAACCGCTTGTATCCGTAAAAGCGAATGAAACCCATTTTATTTGTTCAGCACTCACTGAAACATCAACTAAAGCAGAAACTCGCTTAAATGCTTTAGTTTGAAAATGAAAAGTAGTATCAACTTTATCCCAAATATATGCTCTGATTTTAGCACTATATAATTCGTGAGAGGTATCGGTTCTTCCTCCATAAAACGGAACTTTTAAAGAAAAAACGGCAATAGAATCAGAACTAATTGCACTCAACGGATATGATAATGTCAGATTTCTGCCAAATTGATATCCATAATAATAAGGTGCATTTCCGTTTGAAAACTGTAACGAATCAGTAATAGAAGCATTCTGAGACGGGGTCGATTTAGTAATCGGTACTACCACTTGTGTTTGCGCAAATACAGGAACGGCAAACATCGTTAGCAAACATAGGAATAAAAGCGAGTGTATCATTTTTTGCATACAAAAATGATACACGTTGGCATTTCAAGATTCAAGTAAAAATCCCGGTTTATTTACGGGTTCTTGTTAGTAACAAATCGTCTGAATAAGGTGCTCCAATTACGGGTTCATCAATTAAGCGAAGCTTTTTCGCATTTTTTAAAGCTAAAGAATCGGCTTTTGTTTGAGCGGCAACATTATAAGCTTCAATACTTATAACGTCTTTTTTATCCTGCCATGTGGATGCAACATCTTTTTGAGGCTGCAAAGAAATTACTTTAGCATGTGAGTTCTCTGATTGCGGCGATTGATTTAACACCCATCCAAATGAAAATGCCAAGCCAATTCCTGCAACCATGGCTGCATATCTGATGGATGGCATGGCAAACCATTGAATGACTTTACCTTTTCTGGCGTTATTTCTGGCAATTGCTTTTACAGATTTAGTAAGATGCTCAGGAGTTTTTAACACCGGAACAGACTTTATTTGCCCCAATGTTTTCCTCATCATTTCAACCTCGATTATGAGATTGGGGTCCGTCTTGAGCTGCTCTTCAAAAGCAAATCTTTCTGACGGATCCATCTCATTCATCAAAAATTTAACACATAAATCTTCAACGGCTTGCATACTTCATATCACCTTGCTGTTCTTTATCAAACATTTTTCTAAGATTAATTAATGCATAACGCATTCTACCCAAAGCTGTGTTTATTGAAACACCGGTAATATCAGCGATTTCTTTGAAAGACATATCATAATAATGGCGCATTAACACCACTTGTTTTTGTTCTTCCGGTAAATTGGCAATGTGTTTTAACAAACTTGTTTTAGTTTGGTCATTTGCCATTTGGTCATCGGCTGAGATAATACCTTCATCAGGTAAGCGCTCGTAAAAGTCCGTTCCATCATTTTCATCAACATGAGCATTTACATCTACAAAACGACGATGTTTACGAATATGGTCAATCGTAGCATTATGAGCAATTCGCATCACCCAAGCAATAAATTTACCTTGTTCATTGTATGTTTCGTCTAATTTGGCAACAACTTTCGTAAATGTCTCCTGAAAAATATCAGCAGCCACATCCGGATTTGTAACCATACTATAAATGTAAGAATAGACCTTATCCTGATAACGAGACAGGATTTGGTTAAACGCAAGTTCATCACCTTTTTGTTGATACATTTGTACCAATTGATGATCGTCTAAGTCGTTATAGTTGATTTTAGTATGTTGAAACAGTTTCATAGTGCCACCTAACGTTTAGATGTTAATCATAGTATGCGATTACCGCAAGTCGTGATATTTTTTTTCAAAAACGAATCGGTCTGACTCGTTAGCCTCTTGCCGCCCTTTCTGATGTGTAGTCAATAAAGGTTCTCACAATATCTACGAGCAACATACTATCAGATTGTTTGGCTATCCATAGCATTTTGATGCTAGAATGATTCGTTTTTTATCACATTATAATGTTAGCATCATGTTGATTTGATTGAAATCGCTGTTTTGATGTCAAACTTCACGAATTCCTGCGCATATTTTTTAAGTCTATTCCTTTTTTGTTCTGATACTTCTTTCAATTCAAACTATTTTTGAAGCATGCCACAACTCCCAACACTCTCCTTTATTGACGAATACCAATCCATTGGAGTCCTATATGAAGACAATCATATATTGGTAATCCATAAACCCAGAAATATTCCCGTTCAGAGCGATGATTCCGGAGATGAGTCCATCCAAACTCTTTTGCAGAGTTATTTGAAAGAGAAATACCAAAAACCGGGAAATGTTTTTTTAGGAATCGTACATCGATTAGATCGTCCGGTAAGCGGAATTATGGTGTTTGCAAAAACTTCGAAAGCTGCATCGAGATTGAGTGAGCAGTTTAGACTTGGGAAAATCACCAAAAACTACTGGGCAATCGTTCAAGGAAAAACAGAAATGGCAAAAACATTGAACGATTTTCTCAAAAAGGACTCGAAAACTAATACAGTTTCTGTGTCGAACTCAAAAGATCAAGAAGCGAAAAAAGCTACACTCCATTTCAAAAAAATCTCCGAATCTGATGGTAAATCTTTACTGGAAATAGACTTGGAAACCGGTCGTCCTCATCAAATCAGGGTTCAACTTTCACATTTGGGGAATCCCATAATCGGTGATGCTAAGTACGGTAAATCGAAAGGAAGAAGCGATGAAATCGAACTAAAATCCATTCGAATTGGCTTCGAGCACCCGACAACTAAAGAAGCTTTACTTTTCGAAGGACTCATTCCTGATTCTGCGAATTGGTTAGTTTTTCACTAATTGAAACCTCGCAAAAGGTGTCATTCGAGCTTTATTCAAGGAGAGTACACTATCCTTTATTGAATAATTATCCACCTTTTGAAGCATTTCCAGAAAACGAGATTCCATTTCCATATCAAGACAAGCTCGTTTGGTTGAGGCTAATTGAGAAAGCTCTATTCTATTCCCTTCTCCTGTTTTATAACTGCCACGAAAAGTATTACAGCCGGAAAAACCGAAAACCGAATTTTCTGTTACTGAAAATTCTATGGTGATTTTCTTGTCTTTTATCTCAAATGAATTTCCCATGAATTCAGTTAGCTCCCATTTTCCTGCTTCAATACTCAGCTCTTTTGGGGGCATTCCTGAACAAGAAACAAAGAAAATTATACATGTAATCAGATTCAAAAAACTTGTCATGTTATCTATTTATTAATTTCTTTAAGCCAATTTCTCATATGCCTGTATGCTTCCAAACGAACAGGGAGTTTCGAAAGTATCACATCATGAATCGCATCTTTAACTTCTATTTTTGTCACGTGATCTCCCAAAACAGATGAATATTTGTCAATGTCTTTCACATCCAGAACGCCATCACCTGTAAAAAAATCGTTTGTCCAAACTTCTGAATAAACACTTTTATCAGAGTGGAGTACTAAGATTGGTTTCGAAATATGTAAACCGGACTGAACTCTTTCATGCCCTAAGTGAATGGCTCGAACCCAACCTAAATTCGGGTTCACGGCATAAATAGGTTTCCAATCAGTATTAAATTCCCACTCGCCTTTGAAATCTTTGTGAATGCTTTTTCCATATAAGTCTAAATCTTTTTTTACCAGAACTTTATCCGGATAATAATCTCCTAAAAATGAACCAACCGGAACAGAAACGGCTTCTTCAAATCCTGATAAATTCATATCAAAAAACGGGCTGTTTAACATGATACTTTGAATAAGATGTTGCTCAGGATGATCTTCTGCATACAAAGAGACGATGAGTCCGCCGGTTGAATGCCCCACAAATACCACCGATTTAATGCTATCTCTTTTTATTTGGGCGAATGCAGAATCTATATCAGCATAGTATTCTTGTATATCTCTCACATTGGTAAGTTTTTGGTGAGAAAGGTACGCCCTACCGTATTTTCGCAAATCTACCGCGTAAAAATGATATCCCCAGTTAACTACTGTATCGGCAAGTTCTTTTTGAAAAAAATAGTCGTTAAAACCATGTACATATAGAACAGCTTGACTGATTGCACTATCAGGATTTTGTTTTCGAATTATTGCTGAAACAACTTCCCCTTCGTAATCATCTTTTTGCTTAACTATCCGAAATTCAAACCCATCACCCAAATAATCATTTTGCCAGTTTTGAGCTTGGATTGAACCCGATATAAAAACCAAAACCGCGAGAACTAAATACTTCATAAACAACCTTTTAAAATCTTATATGATGAAAAGTAGCTGAAAGTCGCATGAATTCGAAGCAAAAATCTAACTTATACAAAAACAAAAAAGCCCGAATAGTTCGGGCTTTTTTTAGAATGTTCCTTGTTTGTCTTTTAGGAATTTGTACAGCAATTCTCGCGCTCTAAAAATGTGTGCTTTTACTGTACCAAGCGGTAAATCCAAGATTTCAGAAATTTCCTGATACGACTTTTCTTCCATGTGGCGCATCTTAATAACCATCTGATACTTTTCAGGTAAACTGCTAATTGCCTGAGAAATTAAACTTGCACGTTCTTTGTGTTGAATCTCTTTATCTGCTGCAAAATTATTGTCAGGTAACTCAATTTGCATTTCACCGTCTTTCGTTGAAACCGGCTCATCAATTGAATATGTGTTTAATTTCTTTTTACGCAGATAATCGATAGTGTGATTGGTTGCAATACGATACAACCATGTAGAAAATGCGTACTGCGGATTAAACGTGCTTAAATTTGAAAAAGCTTTTACAAAAATTTCCTGAATCAAATCAGGAATCATTTCTCTATCACGAACCATCTTTACGATAAAGAAATACAATGCACGCTCATATTTTTGCATGAATTGCTTATAAACCCGCTCATCACCGGCTAAAGCTCTTTCTACCCAAGCGGCATCCTGAATGGAACTCTCGGACGCTACTCTTTCCTCAACTACTTCAGGTTGCTGTTCCTGAGCTGTTTTATCCGTTTCTTCCTGTTTTGGTTCGAGCGATTCTGACATGCAAACGTTTTTTTAAAATCAGGTTGAAAATATAAGAAGTTTGGGCACTGAACAAACTAAGTTTACAATGTTTTTATCAAGGTGCCGTGACGAATTCCGCCGACAGAAACCGTGAGTTTTTTAAATCCGAATACTTCCATAAAACCCTTCAATATCATGATTCCGGCGAAGAATATATCTGCTCTACCCTTCATTACAACCGGATATTTTTCGATCATTTCTTCAGAACTAGATTGCGCAAATTCAACAAAAACAGATTCTATATCATCCAATGATAATTCCACTGCATTAATTTTGGAAGCATCGTATTGCTGTAATTTTTCTTTGATGTAAGCAATAGACGTTACCGTTCCCGCAACACCAATTGCACGCAAATTAGATGAAGTTATCTCACCGGGAAAATTCGCATACATCTCATTTATAGCTTTTTCAGCCAGTTTTGTTTGTTCAGTTGATGGCGGATTTCCTTGCAAATAGCGTTCTGTAAATCGAACTGAGCCCATATCAAACGAATGGCGATTTTTTAAAACGGAACCTTTGCCTAAAGCTAATTCTGTACTTCCGCCACCGATATCAATTACCATATAATGTTCATCAGACCTGAACTGAAACGCAGATAATGCACCGGCATATGTCCACTCCGCTTCCTCTGCTCCGCTTAATAAACGTACTTCCCAAGAAGTTGATTCTTTTACGAGTTTAATAAACTCATCCCGATTGGAAGCATCTCGAACTGCGCTTGTTGCCGTAATAACCGGACTCTCAATTTCGGGAAATCTTGAGTGCAAAATACCTTTATAGTGAACTAAAGCATCAATTACTCGCTGCATAGATTCCATAGATAGAGTCTTCTTCAAATCTACGCCTTTTCCTAATCGAGGAATTTGTTGCTCTTCATACAATGTTGTTAACCCGCCTTGCGACGTATCGGCAACGAGCAACAGAACCGTATTTGTTCCGATATCAATAGACGCACGAATAGATTGTTTAGCCATTACTTTTCGGATAAAATTCAGGTTGGCAGGATTCACATGGGCATAATTCTCGTAGTGTTTCCCATTTGTACATTCCTGAATTGTGACCATCACTCCAACTTATCTGAATGGCATAATTCCCAATCGGAGTAATATTTTGGATATGTGTTATACGTTCTGGTTTTTCAAAAAAAACGATTGGATTGGTTTTTACATTCATAAATTCGTGTCCACCTTTGCAAACCACGCACGGACAGGCTTTTCTTAGACCATGCAAAGGATAACGACTTAGATGTTCATCTTTCCAGATGATTTCCAGTACATTTTCAGTTTTGTGTACTGTTATTGATTTGGGTAACATGAAAAAGATTTCTTATTTGTTAACAACAGCTTTGTATAATTACTAAAAGTTAAGCCATTCCAAACTAAACTTTGTTCTAAGAGCGTAAAAATGCAAACGGATTATCTCACAAAAATTCTGAATCCTACCGATAAAACCTATTTCACGAAAGCGGTGCAAATCTATTATTTCTTTAAACAAGAGCTAATAAATCCCCTAGAAATTGATATTTCTGCCAAGCTTGAAGAAGGTGCAAATTTAACGTACAGCTTACTTCGACATTATTTGGTGAACGAAAGCTTCGAACTCTCCTATTTGCAAGAAATAAATGAGTTGCTTAGAGAAATAAATGAAACAACAAAATCTAACGAAACTATTCTACAAATTCCGGCAACACAAGTAGATGAAATCGAGTTACAGGAGCTTGTTCCGATGCAGTTCACTGATGTTGATACGCAAGAAAAACTACAAGTCTTGTTTCATACTAAAGAAGGTGTTATTCTTTGGAACTTGATCCATCATTAACTTAATTTTTCCTTTATGTATCACATTCTTAACGGGGATTCACTGTTACAGCAGTTACCTGAAACCATTGCAGGTGAAAAAATTGTTTTTAGAGAAGCTTTGATTGACGGTGATGTAAGCGGAACTACGTCGGAAGCTTTTTTTCAAAATCGGGCTGTTCAGTTTGCTCATTTTTTTGATGAAGTTACTATTGATGGCTACATGAGAAAAAGTAAAGATGAAATCGAGCGAATAAACCACATCCCAATAGGAGAAACTGTTTATTTATGGTTTGAGGAAGACGCCTTTTGTCAAATCAACTTTTGGTATGCAATCCATCGGCTAATTGAAAACGGACACACCAAATTATTTCTAGTTCGCCCTGAATATCACACCAGATATGCTTTTTCAGGACATCAACCTGAAGAATTAACAGGTTTACTTCAAGGCTCATCACTTCTTACCCAATTATCGGTATTAACAAAACTTTGGCCGGCTTATCAGGAAGATTCTGTTGAACAACTTAGAGCATTGGGCGAACAATTAGCCGGAAACTACCCTTTTATCAAAGAAGCCATTACTAATCTGATTGGAAACAGTTCAACATCCCGAATTGAATCTAAAGTTGAAACTCTAATTACTGAAATCGTTCAGATAACCAAATCAAATGAATTCAAAGATGTGTTTCGTTTTTTTGCAATGAATTACCCGCAATTTGGTTTGGGAGATTTGCAAGTTGAACGCATTTTCAAAAAACTTAGCTCTTAATACATTTTAGGAACATTTATTTCATTTCCTAAAATATTTAGGAAACTATTTTTATAACACGCTTCTATTTAGCCATTTGCCTTAATAAATTAGGGGAAACAAATTTTTATTAAGGAGGTCTTTATGAAAGAATGGCAAGCAAATTTACATCCCGAAACCCTGATGATGTCTTATGGTTACAATCCCCATTTATCGGAAGGTGCCGTAAAATGTCCCATTTTTCAAACCTCGACTTTCGTTTTTAAGACTGCTGAAGAAGGAAAAGCATTTTTTGAAGTTGCCTATGGATTACGAGAAAAAAAGCCCAACGAAGAAACAGGTTTAATTTATTCCAGACTGAACAATCCAGACTTAGAAATTTTAGAAAACCGTTTGGCATTATGGGATAAAGCTGATGATTGTGCCGTTTTTGAAAGTGGAATGTCGGCAATTACAACCGTTTTATTGGAATTTTTAAAACCGGGCGATTTATTGCTTCACTCCGGTCCTTTATATGGCGGAACAGATCATTTCATACAACACTTTTTACCTAAAATCGGCATACATACCTTAGAATTTAGTCCCCTAGATGACTTCGATACAATCGTTGATAAAGTTCAGGATTCAGGTTTAGCTGAAAAGCTAGCTTTTATTTACATCGAAACTCCGGCAAATCCAACAAACGCCTTAATAGACATCGGTTTATGTAGAGAAGTTGCCGACTTTTTTACTGAAGAAAATCCTATTCGTGTTTGTGTAGATAACACCTATATGGGTCCGCTTTGGTCACACCCGCTAGAACACGGTGCTGATTTAGTGGTTTATTCGGCAACAAAATATATTGGCGGACATTCGGATGTAATTGCAGGTTCAGTTTGCGGTTATAAAGATGAAATTATTCGTGTGAAAGCATTACGTACATTCTTAGGCAATATGGCGGGGCCTTGGACAGGTTGGTTATTACTTAGAAGTTTGGAAACGCTGAAAGTTCGAATGACTCAACAAGCTGAAAACGCGCAAAAAGTGGCTGCTTTTTTGCAACATCATCCAAAAGTTGAATCCGTTTATTATTTGGGATTATTAGATCCTGAAAAAGATGCCGATGCCTACGATATTTATACCAGACAATACCTATCGCCGGGTGCCATGTTGTCTTTTGATATCAAAGGCGGAGAAGCCGAAGCTTTCAAATTCTTGAACAACCTTAAATTGATGAAATTGGCCGTGAGTTTAGGAAGTACTGAATCTTTAGTCCAACATCCGGCAACAATGACTCATGCAGGTGTAGCCATTGAACATCGCAAAGCATTAAATATCACAGAAAAACTTGTTAGACTTTCAATTGGCGTTGAGCATATTGATGATTTAATTTGGGATTTGAATCAAGCTTTAGAAACTGTTTAAATCTAAAATCCTAATTTCTGATTTTTCCTAAAAGTGAATATCATCCGTTAAACAAACACAGGTGATGTTCACTTTTTTTTTTTACTATTGACGCCGATCTATTTTTTTGTGATGATTTCAAAAGACGATTTAAACATAGTCCCAATTGAACGAGCTTTTACCATTCCGGCTAACTGGTATTTTTCTTCTGAATTATATCAACTTGAACAACTCCAACTATTTAGCGGGAATTGGATATATGTGGGGCACCGCAATCAACTAAAAAAAACATCTTCTCTTACTCTGCAAATCGGGAAAGAACCGATTATTGTTTTTGAAAACAAATCAGGTGAAATAAAAGCATTTATTAATGTTTGCCGACATCGTGGCGGCCCGCTTTGTTTACGGCGAGGAAGTAAAGATGTCCTTCAATGCCAATATCACGGATGGACGTACACAAGTGAAGGCGACTTACGCGGCGTTCCAGAATTTGATCGTGTAGAACTGTTTGATAAATCGGATTTTAAGCTCGTTGAATTGGATGTTTTTGAATGGTCAGGTTTACTTTTTATTCGCACTCAATCTGATACGTTTAATGACATCAAACAAACATGTGCACATATTCAATCTGAAATTGGGTCAATTGATTTAAGTCGATTTGAGTTTTCTGAGCGAGTAAGCTATCCGATTCATTGTAATTGGAAGGTGTATATCGATAATTATTTGGAAGGATACCATATTCCTCACGTTCATCCGGAATTAAACAAATTGTTGGATTATCGAACCTATCGAACCAAAACAGCAGCTTTTCACTCTTTGCAATATTCTCAGTTTAAAGAAGGAGATTCGATTTACGGTTCCGGCAATGCAGATGATCAGGCATTTTATTACTTCCTCTACCCGAATTGCATGTTAAATATTCTTCCTTCACGATTACAAGTCAATATTGTTGAACCCGTTGACGAGCAACATTGTATCGTTCATTTCGATTATTTCTATGACAGAGCAGAATATGATGACGCACGCATCTTAGCAGATAAAAATTATTCCGAATTTGTTCAAAAAGAGGATGAAGATATTTGTGAACAAGTTCAAAAAGGCTTGCAATCTCAAACCTATCATCAAGGCCGATTTAGTGTAAAACAAGAGCAAGGAGTATATCATTTTCAATCCTTGCTCAAGCAAAATTATTCGAAGTTATTAAGCCGTTAACGCTTGCACGATATCATTATAAATATCATCAGGATGTTCTAAACCAACTGAAATCCGAATTAAATTATCGGTTATACCGACAGCCAAACGTTCTTCTTTGCTTAATTTGGAATGCGTGGTTGTAGCCGGGTGAGTCACAATAGTTCTGGAATCACCTAAATTTGCGGTAATCGACAATAATAGAAGTTTATCTATCATTGAAACGGCTTTTTCAACACCGCCTTTTACTTCAATACAAATAATTCCGCCACCCATTTGCATTTGTTTCTGTGCTAAATCGAATTGCGGATGTGTTCCTAAAAACGGATAGCGAACGTGTTCTATTTCCGTTAATTCCTGTAAACGATGTGCCAGTTCAAACGCCGATTTTGAATGTCGTTTCATCCGAATAGCCAATGTTTCGAGCGATTTCGAGAAAATCCATGCATTAAACGGAGATAAAGAAGGCCCTGTTTGACGTGCAAAAAATCGGAGTTCTTTTATTAAATCTGCACGGCCAACAACAATACCGCCAATTGCCCTTCCCTGTCCGTCAATAAATTTCGTTGCGGAATGCGTAACCAAATGTGCACCAAACAAATACGGCTTTTGAATAATTGGCGTTGCAAAACAATTATCAACATTTAAGATGATATTTTTTTCGTTTGCCAATTTCCCGACAGCTTCGAGGTCAATTAGTTGCAAACCAGGATTTGAAGGTGTTTCTAAAAAGAACATCTTTGTATTGGGCTGAATTGCTTCTTCCCATTCCTTGATGCCTATACCATCAACATAGGTATGAGAAATACCCCATTTCGGTAATATTTTTGTAAGAATTTGATGAGTTGAGCCAAAAACAGAACGTGATGCTACGATGTGATCACCGCTGTTTAACAAACCAGCCATTCCCGTAAAAATAGCTGACATCCCCGACGCTGTTGCTATACCGTCTTCCGCCTCTTCTAAGGCTACCATTTTATCGACAAATTCGTTGGTATTCGGGTTTGAAAAACGTGTGTAAATATTTCCCTGAACTTCATCAGCGAACATCGCACGGGCTTGTTCTGCATCATCGAAAGTAAAACTGGAAGTCATATAAATCGGAACAGAGTGCTCACGATTCGTTTTTTCTTGTTTGAGTCTGATAGCCAGTGTTTCCGGGTGTAATTTCATAATAATTCGAAGAATTCTGCCTTTTTTGGCTGTATGTGATAACAGGTTGAATACTTAAAATTACAAAATTGAAGGCATTCGAATGCACTGTCATATTTGCTAGATTCTCTTAACTTTAGTCACTTTAAATGTAAACTCGGCTTCAACCATTATGCTCAAGACTTTTTTTAGTCTGCTGTTCATCGTAAGTGTATTTTTTCCACATGCTCTTTTAGCTCAGAACGCTCCATCATCAAATAAAAAGCGCCCTAAAATCGGCTTAGCGTTAAGTGGCGGCGCATCGAAAGGAATGGCGCATCTAGGTGTTTTAGAAGTCTTGGAAAAAAATGGTATTCCGATCGATTACATCTCAGGAACCAGTATGGGAGCTATTATTGGCGGATTATATGCAACCGGATACCCAATTGACACTTTGATTAAAATTGCCCGCACAATTCCTTGGAACGAGATGTATTTCGATGAAGTAAGCAGAAATCAAAAGTTTGTTGACCAACGCTTTAATGACGAAAAGTTTGTACTGAGTTTGCCAATCGTTGATAATTCTATTGGCGTTCCTGATGGATTGATAAACGGTCAGCGTTTTTATAATGAACTCCATTATTACACGAGTCCTGTACACCAAATAACAAATTTTGACAAACTGCCAATCCCTTTTCGAGCAGTTGCAACCGATTTGAGTACAGGGAAAGCATTCGTGTTTAAAGAAGGCTCCTTAGCACTTGCCATCCGTGCATCCATGAGCGTGCCTTCTGTCTTAAAAACGGTTAATTATGATGGAAAAAGGCTAATTGACGGCGGAATTGCTCGGAACTTACCGGCTCAAGACGCATTGGATATGGGTGCTGACTATGTAATTGGAGTTGATGTCGGTGCTCCTCCTCCAATGGCAAAAGAGTTAAAAAACTTGTTTGATATACTGGATCAAACCATAAGCTTGCAAACTCATAAAAATCTTAAAGAGCAGTATGATTTATCTGATTTAATCATAAAACCGGAAGTCGGCGAATACGGGGCAACAGATTTCGATTCTCTCGAAGTGTACATCGATCGTGGACGAAAAGCAGCTGAAAGTTTATTACCTGAAATAATTGAACTGGTCGGAAAAGAAAATCTTCGTACAAAACCACGTAAACCTTTAGCTATTCCAATCGAAAAAAACAGCTTTTTAATACATCGAATATCGGTTGACGGAATTTCTAGCGACCTGTCAGAATCTGTAGTAAAACTACTTACTTGTAAAACAGGCAAACAAACCACACTACATATCATCAAAAATGATATTGACAGGCTTGTGGGGCTTGGCATGTTCGAAAACGTTTCTTACAAATTAATTCCAAGTATTGATAGTTCGTTTGATTTACGAATCCAATTAACTGAAAAACGCTCCGAAGAATTCAATTTAGGTGTTCGATACGACCACTTTTACAAAGCTTCCATCATGCTAAATATGCTTTTGCGCGACCGTTTTATTCGATCTTCTGAACTAAATGCAACGTTACGAGTCGGGGAAGAATATTTTGCTGAATTGTATTACCGAAAACTGAATATGGTTCCGCCTCGTTTTTCGATGAGTTTCAGAACAACATACTCTCATTTAACTATTCCTATTTTCGAAAATTACAGCAGAGTTGCCGAATTAGGATTCAACCGTGCCAATGTATCCATTGAACTTAACACGACGCGCTTATTTAATCTTACAACTTTACTTCGTTTAAAAACAGAATACATTTATTCCTTAGAAAAATTTGGGGTAAATCCTACCTCAAATGAAAGCTTTTTAAATACTGTTTTATATAGAGTTACATATGACAATCTCCCGACTTTGTATTACCCGAATCGTGGAACATTTGTCGAACTTGGGATAGAACATTCAGGAAAGTACTCCATAAGCAATTACGAGTTCACTCAACTTTCCGGAACCATCAAACAAATGATTCCGGTAACCTCTTTTATAACCTGGGATATAGGTTTAAACTCAGGAATAAGTTTAAGTGACGATTTACCTGTGCATTACAATTTTATGGCTGGCGGAACTTTTCCTTCCGTTTTAAATGCAGAACACGAACTTGATTTTTGGGGATATTTGAACCGACAAATCTATCAAAACCAATTACATAAAGCTTCTACGGCCTTGCACTTTAAGGTATATAAAAAGAATTATGTAAGCCTTATGGCTAATTATGGATTAATTAATAACACCTTTTCAACACAACTTACTGATTATACAGAGCTGTGGGGTTACGGAGTTATGTTAGGCTCGTTAACGCCATTAGGCCCAGTACAATTATCGTTTACAACGGGTAAGGTAGTCACATATATACTCGCGTTAAATGTTGGATTTCGATTTTAACAATCCGATTGCGACTTATAGCAGCTAACGCCAATCATACTTAGAAAGTAATCATTCAAGGCAAAACTGTACTAATACCTTAAAAGAATTTCAACAATCTTCCCGACTTTAAGTACTAGTTTACTTTCATTTCTGTTTGATATTGATGCTATTTACTGATTTTCATGCCGTTTTCAGGCCAAACAGTTCAATCATTGTAAGTAAAAAAAAAGCCTGTCCGACAACGAACAGGCTTTTGATTATCCATGAAATACATCTTTAATCTTGTCAAAGAAACTTTTCTCTTTGGTTTCTATGCTCTTGGGATCAAAGTGTTTGCTCAGTCTGAGTGATTCCACTTTTTTGCGGTCATCAGAACTTAAATCTGTTGGGATATACACATTTACACGAACGTATTGGTCACCGGCTACTGTTGAGTTCAAGCCGATAATACCTTTTCCCTTCATTCTAAGGAGTTTTCCGGGCTGCGTTCCTGATTCAACTTTAATTTTTGCTTTTCCTTTTAAAGTCGGCACTTCAACATCTGTCCCGAGAATAGCATCAGCAACAGAAATCGTTAAATCGTGGTAAATATCATTGCCGTCACGAGCAAAATCAGGATGTTCTTTTTCTTCTAAAAGAACGATAAGATTTCCGGATTCTCCGCCTCTGATTCCGGCATTTCCTTGTCCGCGTAAGGTGATATAGTTTCCATTTGAAACACCGCTTGGAATTTTAACTTTTACAGTCTCCTCGCCTTTAACTCGTCCTTCACCGGCACATTTCGAACATTTGTTCTTAATGATGCGCCCTTCACCATAACAGGTTGGACAAGGCTGCACATTAACAAATTGTCCGAACATCGTTCTGGAAACCTGACGAACTTCACCCATTCCGCTACAGGTATTACAGGTCATGTAATCTGCATCAGACTGCGCACCTGAACCATTACACTGTGTACACTTTATCGACTTTTTCACTTTTAAAGTCTTTTCGGTACCAAATGCTATTTCGTCGATAGTGAGGGTGATATTTATTTTTAAATCATTACCCGGGCGACCAACTGAACGCTGAGAACGAGCTCTGCCTCTTCCGCCTCCGAACATATCGCCACCAAAAATATCACCGCCGAAGATATCTCCAAAACGAGAAAAAATATCTTCAAAGCTCACATTTTGGAAATCAGGTTCATTAAATCCACCAGAGTGTAAACCGGAGTGTCCAAAACGATCGTAACGGGCACGTTTATTTTCGTCTTTTAGTACGTCAAATGCTTCGGCAGCTTCTTTAAAATTTTCCGATGCACTTGGGTCGTCCGGGTTTCTATCCGGATGATATTTCATGGCCAGCTTTCTGTACGCTCTTTTGATGTCTTCAACTGAAGCATCTTTAGATACGCCTAAAACCTCATAATAATCTCTTTTTGACATCTTATTCGCTCACTATTACTTTTGCATGACGTACTACTCGTTCGCCCATTTTGTAACCGGGCTCAAATACCTGAAGTACCGTTCCGCTTGGAATATCGGCGTTTGGTGACGGTTGTTTCATTAACGCTTCGTGCAGATTTACATCAAACGGAACATGAATTTCATTGATTTTCTCAATTCCGTTTTTCAGCAATACGTTTTCGAACTTTTCAGCAACCAATTGCACGCCTTTTAAGAAATTTTCATCAATTGACAGGTTTTTTGAGCTATCTAATGTTCGCAATAAATCGTCGTTAATGGGTAAGAAATCATTTAACGCTTCTACTTTAGACAACTGAATTGTCATATAACGTTCGCGTTCAACACGTTTACGCATATTTTCAAACTCGGCAGATTTACGAAGTAATAAGTCGTTTTTTTGATTGACTTCTTCTTTGAGTTTTTCGATTTCAGCTAACAAATTAACTTCGCCGGTTTGCACTTCTGCTTGAGAGGCATCAGTTTCCGGTTGATGTTGAGTTGCTGAAATTTCTGCTGTATCTAAATCTTCGTTCACGATTGTTTGGTTATCCAAGGTTTGTTCCTTTTGTTTTTTTTCTGACATAGCCATTACTATTTTATTTTTTAATTCTTTTGATTTAAACGATTGGCAAACTGTTCTACCAGTGCCACCATTTTGGGGTAATTCATGCGTGTTGGGCCTACAAGTCCTATTGTTCCTTTTGCATTCCCAAGATTATAGTTTGCAGAAACAACACTGCATGACGCTATTTGTTGAATTTTATTTTCTGAACCGATTCTGATTTTCACATCCGGTTGAATAATTCCGGGCTCTTCCTGATCAAACAAATGAATAATCATGTCTTCATTTTCAATCAATTCAATAATACTTTTGTAATTCTTTAAATCAGCGAATTCCGGTTGCATTGCCATGTATTCAGCGCCGCCAAAATAAAAACGCCGCACTTGAACATCTTCAAAAATATCATCAGCGGAATCAATAAAAACGCGAACGATTCCGGAAGTATCCAGTGCTTCAACATCGGATAACACTTCATTTATGTTTGATGCAATCTCACTTAGTTTCAAACCGAAAAAACGCTCATTTAATATAGATGAAACGTTGTGCAAATCAGTGATTGAGAACGGATTTTTAACTTCAATCGTAATCGTTTTAATTAAACCTGAAAGAATAGTTAACACGATTAATAGTTTATCACCGCCAATATCAACTAATTCTAATTTCCTAAAAACCGAATCGGCGTATTTGGGCGCAATAACAATTGCCAATAAATTCGATAAACGAGATAATAAAACAGAAGCAGATTGAATTGCATCGTTAACTCCGCGATTCATACTTTCTGTCCATGCATTAAAAACTTCCTGTTCTTTTTTGGTTAATCGCTGCGATTTCATCAGGGAATCCACATAAAAACGATAACCCACTTCTGTCGGAACTCGACCTGAAGAAGTGTGAACATGATCGATATATCCTTTTTTTTCAAGGGACTGCATTACACTACGCACAGTTGCAGAGCTTAAACCTGCACTATATGCCATAGCCAATTCCTTGCTTGGCACAGGATTCGCAGTAATGATAAAGTGTTGAATTATTTGTTGAAGAATCTCTTTCTCTCGCGGATTGAGATTAGGCAACTCGGTTTTCAAGGTAAGATCTTATTTAAAACTAGTTCTAATTCAATTAAACGCCATGTATAACACATGGTTTTGAAATTAAAGACATATAATTTAACGAAATTCGGCGTTTATTTCAGCTTTTACTTAACTTTAAGGGCTCTTTTGAATTGACAGACACATGTTTCAAACCCGTTTATTACTACTTATTATCAGCTTGTTTTGGGTAAGCCCAGCTATTGCACAATTAATTCAAACTAAAAGTTATGAATTTAATATGGGTTTTTATCTTGGCAGACCCGCCTATTGGGGTGATTACAATGGCGGTCTGTTTGGTTCGGAAACCGCTTATTCAACCGGAAGTACGCCTCAAAAAACTTTTGGAACAGACATCAGTTTCGGCGCAGTAGCTTGGATTCCGATCAAATGGGGATTTAGTTTAAGACCATCTATTGAATACGGATCTTTGAATTACGTAATCAATGATAATGTTTTCCAACCCTATTTCATGAAAACGCCCTACCGAACAATGGCAGTAGCACTCCAGTATGATTTAGATTTAGGTGGATTTACTCCCTATTTAAGCTCAGGTATTGAGAGCTTGAAATTTACCGTTCCCGTTCAAAATGAAATGCCGGAGTTTCAATTTGATTCTCCAATTCAAGCTTATCAAAGAGATCAAGCCATTTCCATTCCTGTTACATTGGGATTCAATTTAGATGTCGGCACGTTTTCGTCGATATTTTTAGAGTCAACCATGCGATTTACAGAAACTGATTTATTAGATAATTATACGCCTAATGATTCTAAATTCAGCTTTAAAAACGACATGATTTTTTCTTGGCAAGCCGGAATCAGAGTACAAGTTATAAATGTGATTAAACTTCTGTTTAACCCTGCAAAACCACAAAAACTTGCTCAATACACCGTGCCGCAAGTAACTGTTAAATGGGAACCCAATCTACCTGAATTAGCTCAGTTACCTTCAAAAAATCCGATTACAGAACCCATTGCAGAAGTTGAAACAGAAGCAACGAATACAAATGCTTCTATACCCACTCCGACTGTACCTGCACCTATTCCTGTTGTTGATATTTCAACCCGTGTTTTTGACCGTGATGCGGAGTTAAAGAAAATGGAAGAGCTTCAAAAACAAAAAGAAGCTGAACCTGTTAATACAGAACCAAAACCAAAAAGTAATTTAAATTGGGATCCGACCATTCCAATCATACAAACAAAAACCTCCACTGTGCCTGATGAAATTCCGGAAAATGGATTTGTGGAAGATTCCGCCCCCGAAGGGTATTATGTGCAGGTATTTGCCACTGTTGGCCCAATAACTTCATCACGAGTTAGAAAACAGATTATCGAAGAAGCAAAACGCCAAAATTTACTCGCTGATCCTGAAAAACAAATCATGATTATGAAGAGAAAACAATTCTATGAAGTGCGTATCGGCGTATTCGATTCTTATGAGCAAACATTGCGTGTACTCGAAGCCATGCAAGGCATATATTTTGATTCATACTCTCTGATATATCTTCCCGATAATCAGTAGATATGACAAAACCATTCTTTATTGGATTTATTCTGTTTTTCCTTGGTTTGCAGGGCTCTTTAACTGCGCAAACCCGTAAGGAAAATACTTCCATTTTTCAACGATATTCGGCTGATATTTCCTATGGTTTGCCTTTCTATGTAGGAGATTTTTATCGTCTTTTTTCAGATCCTCTTCCATACGACGGAAGCTTGCTTGGCGGAATTTCTCAATATAATAACAGCACCGTTTCCGGTAGTTTAATAATTCCTTGGAAGTACAACATTTCATTTCGCTTAAAGGCTACACAAACAGTCATTTTTTACACTGAAGCACTTGCAAATGTGAATTTCAAAAATACCTTGTATGATTTCTCTTTACTCCCTCAATACAATTTTAATTTGAAGAAATTTAATATCTATGTCTTTGCCGGTGTAGGATATCACGTCTCAACGGAAGCTACTATCTTCCAAACGATAAGCGATACTGAAATCGGGAATAATTACGGGCAAATTGTACGCATGAGTACAACAGGCGGGTTTGGGGTTGAATATAATGTTTGGCGTCAATTTAGTTTATTCATTGAAGGCGAATGGTACTTTACCGGTTCTGATCGATTTGACGGTTATAATGGGTTTCAGGCAGGACAATTAGAAAAACCTCAGGAAAAGGACTACTTCACTAGAGACCAGATAATTAGCGGACGATCTGGAATTAGAGTGTATTTCATGAACAGCAGCAAACTAGTGGCTGAACGTTCCTTTTCAAAAAAATCGAGTTCTTATTATAAAGACCCATACACCAAATTAACGCCGGAAGAAATCAAAAAAGAAAAAGAAGAAGAATTACCGGAAGAGTTAAAAAAATTGGGGGTTAAACGAAAACTGACAGGCTACAGTTTAGAAGTTAACCGAGTATTTACAGTAGATGAATTAAAGCGCCAAAAGTCATCCGGTGAAAAAGTAATTACATCCATTCATCAGGCATATCCGAATGCTCAGGTTCAACTTCTGCTTGAAGCAAATGGATTTACCATTCATATTGGTGGATTTGGGAGTCTAAAAGAAGCTAAAAACGCAATGTACACCGTTCGTCAATACTACAATGCTGCGAATGTAAGAAAGCATTAATTAATCTCGCTCCAGTAAGAAATTACATCCTCTAAGTTCTGAATCTGAAAGTCTGCCCAGCACTTCAAAACCACCGTCTTCGGTTGCAAATCCTCTATCCTCTGTAAGTATAAAACTACATGAATAGATATTGGCTAAATCAATAACTCCGATTTGACCGACTTCCCCTGAAGGCATTTCTTCTAATGGATTTTCTGGATTTCGAATACTTATTCTCATCCAATTTGGCGGATAAAATGGTTTTTGAGTTCCTTGCTTGTACGCTTGACTTAGCAATTCAGCCATACCGTATTCTGAATACAATTGAGATGAATTACACGTGTAACGCTCTAATAATAAGTTCTGTAAATCTGATTTTGACATCTCTTTTCTGAATGTCTTCATCCCTCCTGTTTCAACAAGTATTGAATCCGGATGTAATTTGATAGATTCAGATTCCGTAGCATCTAACAAACCAAAAGCGGCACCAAAAAGGATGACTGGTATGTCTGATTTTAGTTGCTCTTTTAACGGAATATCCAGTTTTAAAAAAGCAGATGTAGTATCACCAACTTTCCTTTTTTCATCAATTAAAAATTGAATCATATAAATTAAGCTGGAATGCGGATTATCTGCGTAACCCGGTAAATATGCTAGAATCGGCAGATTTTGAAAAACTGCATCAAAATGCTGACTTATCGATTTTTTATACAAGTCAGGAAATGGAACCCAATGTTTTGACCTACTCATTGCACTTGTGCCGCTGCTCATAAATACAAGCGCGTTCTGTGTAGTCACTTCATCAGAAATAAGCGTTTTTTCTTTGAATGCACCGATTGGTAATAAAGGAAAATCGATAGTATTGTTTTCTACCGAGTTTTTGTATCCGAGACTTTGAATGAACTTCTTAAAAACCGGATTCATTTCAGCTTGATATTCGAATACTAATGAAGCTCTCTCCTTAAATGAGATTTCATCATTAAATATTATGGTTGATAACGAATTCGAAGACATTATAACAAGCCGAGAATAAAGCCCGGAGCTAAATTTGCCTGAGTTAGTGATGCCGTTTGGTATTGCTGTATAATTCTATTTTTCAGCATATTAGAATAGGTTTTTGCAAAATCTGTATCTAACATTCTACTGCGAGCCGATTGGTTTGAGATTATACTGCTTCGCAACGAGTTTTCTCTGTTTGATAAACGATTCTGAATAATTCCAAACGAGTTTAGCTGATTATTTACACGGTTGATGGAATCGTCAACGTTTTGCAATAATTGGCTTGCTGTTGATTGAGTTAATGGTGTACCTGAACCAAAATCAACTAGACCTAAACCAATAACGAGACCCGTATCTGATGCAAGTCGTAAAAACTGACTAATCTGGAAACTGGCATTTGAAAACGTTTTTGGCAAGCTATCAATATTATTCTCCGTAAATGAGGTTGACGCCGACATGCTGATTTGAGGTGAATTTTCCTCCTGAATACTAATTTGTCCGCCACTTAACGATGCAGAAAAGTTAACCGCACCAATATTTCTGCCATCCAAAAATGTGACTAAATTACCGACAGTAAGATTTGAAGTATTCCCTGCTGCAACATCATTTAATGTAAAATTAAAATTCGCAGATGCACCGGCTCTCGTTCTTAAATTAATTCGAATAACGTCATTTCCTTCTAAAGTTCCCCATCCATCAATATCTGTTAATCGAGTTCCTGAGTTTACGTTTACAGCACCGGATTGTAAGGTATTCGAAACCATAGCTTCACCACTGTAAGAAAACGTTAAGTTGATACCACCGTTATTCGGGCGGGGTAATTCAGTAAAATCAGCGTTTGAGATACTCATGGCTATTGAGTTTCCTAAATTTGACGGATCTACTACAACTAACTCGTTCAAGGTTGCATTAAACGAAGCTGTTAATGTGGTTTGCGAATTTATTGCATTAATTAAATCATTTACTGTTGATGTGGATGCACCGCTTGAAGCGCCGGCAAAAACAAAGTTTACGTTTTGCGCCCCACCTAAATTATCAGTTAAACGAATGGTGAGCGTGTCACCTGATTGAACATTCGTAAAATTGGGCAAACTGTTTAAAAGCGTTCCTGTGTTAAAAGCTCCTCCAAAAGTACCGTTCGAAGTAATAATTGTATCTCCGTAGGTTGTGGAGCCGGGATTTGAAAATGTACCGCCGCCGATATAATTCTGGTAGTTCATATTTAACAAGGTACCTTCACTCAGAGTATCCTCAGAAATTCTTAGCTGTCCACCTGAAATTGTAGCTGTAAAAGAAGAATTCGACGTAATGTAGTTTGCCAAATTCGCATAAGTATCATTCGGCGTTGCAAAGGTATAGGTTATTGTTTCAATAGTACCATCGTTTGCTCGAAGCTGAATATCGAAAGAATCGCCGGCTAAAAATCCAGTTCCAATTCCAGCAACAGCATCAGACAATTGAGTACCACCTGCAATTGCAGCTCCGGTATTTTGCCTAATTGATTGTGTGGTTTGTGCAAAACTAATATTTGAAACCGACGCAGCACCTGTATTCGTGCTATTTTCAATAAAACTTGACAAAGCCCTAAATGAACGCTGTGATAAATTCAATTCATCAATCTGAATTTGATTTGAAACTAAACTTGCAGAAAACTTAGCCCCGACTTGTGTATTAATCGCGTTGATTACATCATTTACAGTTGCATTTGATGTAGTTGCAGATGCACCGCTAAATGTGACAGTTACGGCATATGCGACATTATCTCTATCACGTAAATTAATGGTTAAGGTATCTTGTCCTTCAATTAAATTGAACTGATTAAGACTGTTAATTTGAGTTGCTCCGGTTATAACGCCTGCCGATGTTAGTGATGAACGTAATGTTCCGGTTGCAGAATTAAAACCAAAACCAATTGTTCCGGTAGCACCGTCGGTATTTGGAGCTTCAACAAAGTTTCCAAAATTAACAGCTAGGGCATTTCCGGTTGTAACAACAGCTTCACGTACAATAATTTGTCCGTTACTGCTGGCGGAATAAGACGCCGTAAAGTCGCCGGTTCCGTTTATTGCATCTATTACATCTTGAATGGTATTCGTTGAAAGCTGCCCTTTTGATCCATTACCGGTAATAGTTGTAGTAACTTGTGTGCCATCACCGCGGGTTAAAATGATATCAAAAGTATCGCCTGCTTGAAAACCCTCGATTTGGTCGAGTGCATTTAGTTGAGTTGCTGTTGTAATAACTCCTGAAGAGGATAATGCTCCTAAAGATGTTACTTCTTCAACCTGAACATCTTGCGATGTTAAGTCGTCTGTGATAGTTAAACTTATTGTTTCGTTAAGTTGCTCGCCAACTTGGAATGTTGCAGAATATCCTTCCAGTAACAATTCCTGACCATTATAAACCGATTGATTTACAATTGAAGTGATTTCATTTGCAAGTCCGTTAATCGACTGTTGAATGTAACCCCTTTCTTCCGGTCCAGTTGCACCATTTGCAGCTTTTATGATGTATTTGCGAACCTGATTAAGAATATCGGCGATTTTTGTAAGACTCTGCTCCATAATGTCGATCATGCTTTTGGCGTCAGATACATTATGTTGTGCCTGTTCGAGTGCGGCTAAACGGGCTGATAACTTAGAGGAGATGGAGAATGATGCGGAGTCGTCTTCTGCTCGATTAATTCTTTTTCCGGTTGATAAACGTAAGAAGTCCTGTCCCAATTTCTTGGTAGTTCGATTAATCTCAAATCTCGTCAGATTGGATAAATCGTTAGTAGCAATCCGTGTAAAATCACCGAGTGACACAGTACTCCTTTGTTATCACCTAAGCTTATCGGCAAAAGCGACAACAATTAAATACTAAACGATGATTTTTTAGTGTTTTTTTTCTGATTTTTTCCGGCAATGAAATATCTATAATCTATTACGCGACAATTGCTTACAAAAATCAACCACTTAGAAGAGTGTTAATTTTTAGAAATTAATATTTCGGGCGAAGATATTTGATTTAATTTTCTACCTGAACGGTAAACGTTACAGTTCCTGAACCGCCGGATTCAAGAACTCCTCCAAAAGTCCAAGTGATTATTCCCGAAGTCCCAACACTTGGCGAAACCGTTACACAATTTGTCAAACTATTAGGAAGTGCTCCATATCCCACAGAGACAAATGTAGTATATGAAGGTGTAGCGTCTCGAATTACAATTGTATTTAAACTTCCCGAACTTACATTTGTATAAGTAACGGTGTATGTTATTTGCTCACCCGGCAATGCCGTGGCTTTGTTTGTTGTTTTCACCAATTCCAAACCGGCACTAGATGACAAATTCACGGAAATCTTATCTTGATTGGTGTAATCTAAAACCACCACTGGCGAAGTTCCGCTTAATGAGTGTGAAACATCCACATCAACCAAAGCTGAACCACCGATAGGGGCATTTGATGGAATTGAAACTTTCAAAATAAGTGCAACAACTTGGTCTGTTATCACACTACTTGTTCCGCTATAAACACCTTCCCCCGAATCCAGAACTCCATTGGCATTAGTATCGGTATATAAAATTGCGCTCCACCCTGCCATATTTGGATCCGGAGTAATTGTTGTTGTAATTGATATCGAACCTGGAGAGTTTGCAGTGAACTGATGCGGGATAAACACCGCAGTACCAGGAAGCGATTCTTTCTGCATCCCAATTTCAAGTCGGGATTTTGTAACAATTCCTAAGACAGAACCTGTGTAGGAAGTACCAGAGCTAACGGTAAACGACAGCTTAGTGTTTGGCAAGTCCATTGTACCTGAAGTTGTTCCAACATTTGAAGAAACAGGAACAGTTCCGTTAGGTATTGAGCTAATTACTTTTACTGATGTCCCATTATAAGTATGAGGTATCCACAAAGTCACAGAGCCGTCACCATTTGTATGCTGTTCGTCAATAGTGGTGAGTTCATCTGACGTTGTTAATGCAATTTGGATGGCATCTACACCTAATTCGGTAGCTTCTTTTACAGCATTATATGCAGTAGCGCCACTTTTTCCGTTGTCACGAAATACAGTGTAGCTCATTTTCGAACCGTTGTACAAACCAAAATTGATTCCTGTTAATTCGTAACTATTTACGATTAAGCTTGAAACTTGCAGATTTCTTTCTGTAGCAATCCAGCTTGTAGGTGATGTTGCCGTAACATCTGCGTCTAAATTATTCGTATCAACAATTAAGGAATAGGTGCCGGGTGAAACATTTGAAAAGCTAAATATTCCGGTTACAATGTCAACAGTAGCCTTATCTACGGTTACACCTGTTTGTATCAACTTTACGTATAACGTTTGCCCCGTTCCTGTTTCATCAAATTCCCGATTTGAGTTATGATTCGCATCTGAATACACTGAACCTGACAATGGATATCCACCGCTTCTAAAGTCCAAATCACCAGTGCCATCAGAGTTTGATAGCGTTACTGATGGATTGTTAACTCCTGCATTTGCAGGACCAAAAGTTGCATCATTTGAATCTATTGAATCATCTAATCCATCATTATCCGCATCAGTTCCGCTTAAAGCAGCTAAACCGGATTCATTCACATCTAATAAAGAATCATTATCGGAATCGGTATCTAAATAATCAGGTGTTGTATCCGAATCTGTATCGACAGGACTTATATATGTTCCGCCATTATCCGCATCAAAACTATCATCTAAGCCATCATTATCCGTATCAGTTCCTGCTAAATTGATATAACCAGCTGTTGTTTGTGCTTCAATGATATCCGGAATTCCATCTCCATCGGAGTCCAAATCTCTAAAATTGGGTATTCCGTCGGCATCAGTTTGTGTAGTCCCTTCCACTGAATCTCGAATTCCGTCTCCATCTGAATCTAAATCCAAATAATCTACATGTCCGTCACCGTCGGTATCAACAACAACAATAAATGCACCGCCATTATTCGGGTCATAGGCATTATCTAAACCATCGCCGTCGGTATCTGAACCGCTTGCTGCCACAAAAGCTGAGGTTGATTGCGCTTCTACATTATCTGAAATCGAATCGTTATCTGAATCGGTATCGCGATAATTAGGAATTCCGTCACCATCAAAGTCAGTTGTTCCTTCTACCGAATCACGAATTCCATCGCCATCAGAATCACTGTCTAAGTAGTCGGCGATTCCATCACCATCGGTAGAAACCGGAGTTAAATAGGTTCCGCCATTATCCGGGTCATAAGCATTATCTAAACCATCGCCGTCGGTATCTGAACCACTTGCCGCAATATAACCGGCTACGGTTTGGGCTTCGATATTGTCTAAAATTCCATCTCCGTCGGAATCCGTATCTCTAAAATTGGGTTGCGCATCTCCATCCTGATTGTTATTTAATTCGATTGAGTCACGAATACCGTCATTATCAGAATCTATATCTAAGTAATCATATTTACCGTCGCTGTCGGTATCAACTAAAATTATGTAAACGCCACCGTTATCAGGGTCGTACGCATCATCTAAACCATCGCCGTCTGTATCGTTTCCGCTTGGCGCAACGTAAGCAGCCGTTGACTGTGCTTCAATATTATCGGGAATACCATCGCCGTCGGAATCGGTATCTCTATAGTTTGGAATACCGTCGCCGTCAAAATCCGCGGTTCCTTCTACCGAATCACGAATACCGTCACCATCAGAATCTAAATCGAGATAATCGTCTAAGCCGTCACCGTCGGTATCAATCAAAACGATATACGTTCCGCCGTTATCAGGGTCATAGGTGTTATCTAAACCATCAGCATCGGTATCAACACCCGAAGGTGCAACGAATGCCGCAACAGATTGTGCTTCAATGTTATCGGAAATACCGTCACCATCAGAATCTAAGTCTAAGCGGTTTACAATTGTATCTCCGTCCTGATCATTATCTTCGGTTTCGTCCACATCTAAAATACCGTCATCGTCATCATCAATATCTAAGTAATCGGCAATTCCGTCGCCGTCAGAATCCTGAATGGTACTGAAAGGTTCTGAAATCGACATGGGAACTGAAAACGCTAATAAATCTTCCCAAGTGGTATTTAAATCTCCGTTTTTATCATGAACACCACCAAAATCACCGTTTAATGAGTTTGCTTGTGTCGCCGTTACAGCGATATACCTTACCAAGGTGTTGATGGTAATATTGATTCCTTTCTCAATAGCCAGAAAGTTTTTCAAATGTGTCCATGGAATAGATGTACTTACTAATACATCTGTTTGACCATCTGCATCGAGATCGTAATTTGTGGATTCGGCATAGGTTGTTGCTGATGCAAAAACTACTGCCCAATTATACGATGCATACGGTGTATTTACAGTATTTCGCGTGTATGTAAAACTCGATGTACTTGGAGAGTCATTTGCACCCGTTCCTGTTCCTACTACTTCGGTTCGTTTTGTACCTGCTCCGCCATCAAACGAAATAAAACAATCTAAAACACCATCGGAGTTTGCATCGACACCTACTAAGGTATAAATCGTAATTCTAGGAGGCGTTCCTCCGCCCGTTCCTTCAGCACCCAATCTCCAACGAACAGAAATTACGTCATCAGAATCATTGGCTTCACCTGCTGTTCCGCCATCATAGTAATGGAAATAAATTAAGGGGTCGGTTACGTTTCCAACTAAATCCACGTCTTTTCTGTTGGACTGAGTGTCATCGTAAGGGTCGAAATTGGCACCGTTTAAGATGGGAAACCAATCAGCTGTGCTTCCCGATAGGTTTACCGGAGTTGAAGCCAAAGCCATGGGCGCAAAAAATGACTCCGGAGTAATATTCAACAACTCTTTTTGTCCGGCATGATTCCATCCGGCTAAGGTAAATGCCATAAGCATGGTATCATCCATATTATTATAGTTGATACTCTTTTCATGCATTTCACCGGCATTCATCAGCAACATTAAAGCAAAAGCGACATTCCACTTAAGTTTAAACCGAGGTTTATGTTGTGTTCTTTTTTTCATCAATACATTCCCTTTTGCCATTATCTCCACCATCTCGGCTTAATGTCGTATGTCTGTTGAATCACTTTTACGTTTTCAACATTTTTTATTTCTATATCAACACGTCTGTTTGAAGCTCTGTCCATTTCTGTGGTTTCAGGAGCATTTACATCACGACGAACATCCAATAACATTCTTCCGGGATGAATTCCTTTTGATTTCAGGAATTCGAATACCACATTGGTTCTTTTCCAAGCCATTTCGTTGTTTCTGTTTAGGCTTGTATTAGAATCGGAACCACCGGTTAACAATAATTCAGCGTCTGGGTGTGCTTTTAAGAACATTACCAAACGCATTAAAATAGCTTGCGATTTGTGGTCGAGTTTATCACTCGCAAATGCGAAGTGAACGGCATTGGCCACATACGGTAATGAACGCAACGGAGATTGTAGTATCGGTAAATCGTTTCTTTCGTTTTGGATTTCAACCATGCGATACAATTCTTGCGGAATGTAGCCTACTTTTTCGCCTGCTAAATCATCGTTTTGTTCAAGAATTTCTAAATCGTCCGGTGGCATATACGAGAAGAATATCGCAGAATGAATAGCAGAAGCGCCGTATTGACGTTCATCATATCTGTTCGATCTTCTGAATTCGAATTGCATACGCTCTGCCGGAACACCTGCATCTTCTAAGTAGGTAATTACAGCTTTTGCCCGTTCAGTTACTAAGGTTTCGCCTGATTTATCATAACCAAACACCACTAAATTCACTTCTGTTTTTAATTTTAAAATGGCTGCAATTCTAGCCAACAGAAGTTTATTCAAATCAGATAATTCTGAATTATTCATTTTAAAGTGAACACGATCGGCAACTGAATTTAATTCGGTTGATAAGAGGTAATTCCAGAATTTCGCAAAAGCCAATTCGCGTTTTTCGATTTGTAAGTCTTCTACCTGAGTTACTAAATCTACATCAGCACCTTGAAAATTTACCCCAAATTCAACACGTCTGTTTTCTGCTTCGTGTACTATATTAGTTTCTTTTGCAATACGTAATTCTGTTTTCCCTTTAGGGTCTAAGATGATTCGGGTTGAATCCACACCAGTTGCTATTAAATAGGCTTTTACAGCTTCTGCTCTTCTCATAGATAAATAGTAGTTATAAGAAGTTGTGTTTCTGGAATCCGTGTGTCCGGCAAGGTTTATAGTTGCATTGTCTTTTTGATGCATGAACCAAGCCATTCTGTTAATCATTGTAGCGGAGATTTCAGAAATGGCAGCTTTATTCAATCCGAAGTGAACATCTTTTGGCAATACAAAACGCTCACGTAAAATTGCAGGAGTAGGAACTGTAGCAATGAGTGAAGGAATAACAGGTTTTGGCATTTCGAATGATGGAACATCACAACCACAATCCAAATCTGGGTAATCGGCTGGTTTAGACTTTGTAACGCGGAAAATTTCTTGCTCGTCAAATTTGTAGTGTAAACTCACATAAACACCATGAGCCGTAAAATCAGCACTTGCTAAATCTTGATCTCTATACCCTAAGAAGTTGTAACCCGTTACCAATCTCAAGTTTCTTGCAACAATAAATCCTACTTCAGCGCCTATTCCTAATTGATTTGAAGTAAATGATTCGTTTGTTAATAAAGCTGTAGAAGCGCCGACATCAAAACGACGAGATAAATCGTAGGTAGCACGCAATCCTAATAATTGTAAAAATGACTGACTTTCGAAATTATTCGAAGTTTCGGAAGCTAATTTTCCTGCCCAACGTGCAGTCAGATAAAACGGATCGTTTGGCTGCCAGTTTATATGAGAAGAAACCATGTGAACGGAACGCTCTAAACCGTCATTGAAACCATTGTTTTGCTCAAAAATGTATTCGTAACGTCCCAAAGCATTCCAACGAGATTGCTCAGATTCACGATACGCAAAACCGGCTCTTAAACGCTCAAGAATGCGATCTGTTGACCCACCTTTTGTAAGAGCCATGGTATTTTTTCCTAAGAATGACCATTGGTCGGATAATCGGTGCGCATATCCTAATGAAGAGATATAACTGTTTTCTTGTTTTGAGAATCTCGTTTCAATACGTCCTGATGCTTTCCAGTTCGGATTTGCGGTGTAATCTAAGCCTAATGAAATTGACGTCCCTTCATTCACGGCAACCCCGGCAATACTAAATACACGTTCTAAACCTGCTGTTAATCCTAAACCTTCACGCAACATAAATTGATTACGAACACCCATTGAAGCCTGAGTCGTTCTTCCGTCGAATGCATCGCGTGAACGATATTCAGTATATACACGTCCGTTTCGCATATAACCGGCATCAATACCTACAACGGTATTATTTTGTTGTTGTTGATCATTGAGAGAATAACGACCGGTTAAGCTGGATAAAAACTCATGACGTGCATATAAGCGTCCGCGAGCACCTAAGGTATAATCAGCACCGAGAGCTGCAATTCTTCTTTCAATTGATGCTAAACTTTGCTCGTATTCGCCATACACTTCGGCAGAGGTAAGGAATGGTAAACGAGAAATCAATTTACTGCGAACACTACCTTGCTCAGTTGACGGAGCCGAACCTTTTTGGTCGTCTTTCATGTAACGAACGCCCAATTCAGCTTGTAAACCGTAAGCAAAACCACGTTGTACGTTTAACATAGCACCTTGGCGAACAGCGCCGGTTGTGTCGTTAGTAGATAATAAAGCTTCTGTTTGAAGAGTAGTTTTAGAACCTAAACGAACTGTTCCGCGCATTCCTGCTTCAGTTCTTGCACCGCCCAGCATACTAAACGGATTCACAAAATCTTCAGACGTTTTACCTGCAAAAACACGTCCGTTAAATACATTTCCCTGATGTTTGTACTCAACTCTTGCTCCGTAACCCTCACCTTTCGAATCTTTATCCGTGCGGGCAACTTCTGTTACTAATGTTCCTGATTCTCCTAGTTTGATGCTTGAGTTTGCACTCACTAAGTTATAGGAATCTGCCGGATCCAGATCCACGTGTGCAGTTGCACCTACTTCGATATTATCGGTTACTTTTGCCTGAGCATCGGTTGTTGCAACTACGAATTTTTCGAGTGTTTCTTCTGTTTCGTACGAAATTCTGATAAATCTCGGATTTAAATCTTCATCTAAACTGAAAACCGGAGCATTAAAGAAAATGTGTCCTGTAAATTGCTCTAAGGTGTAATCACGGAAACGAAACATCGTTTTAGAGTCAATAATTACATCAGGTTGATTTCTGTCTCTGGTAATAATTTCGATTCGTTCGCTGTTTTCGCGAACGTTTTCATGTTGTAATCGATAAGGGCCTGAAATTCCCAATGCAGGAAGTTCTTCAATTACCTGACGAGAATCAGCTAAACTGACAGATGCATTTGCTTTGATTTTTGATGTTTCGTAATGCCCTTTAACACCAGTTAAATTTCTGTTGAACTGACCCAAATTTCTAGCCGGAGATTGATCCATCGTGTTAAAATCTCCGTACATGGCAAAATGTTTGTTTTTATCAACACGAACAAAAAGACGACCGGAAGACTGCGCATCGAAACCTTTTACGGAAGCATCACCATAAATAGGATAATATTCGTCCGGTTTAATATCGCGGAACATGCTTCTGTCTTCTTTTTCAGAATCGAAAGAAGCCGTTAATAAATAACTGCCTAAGATTTTACCCTTAATAAAGAAAGCCGTTCTTGCTGATGCACTGAAATTATCTGAACCTGCATTTAAGCCGCGCAATTCTTCTTCAAAAACATCACTTTGGTTTACTGCATCAATGCGGAAACCATTTTTAAGGCGAAGCGCACCTTCAATAATACCAGCTGCAATTAAAGGACGTAAGTTTGGTGTAAAGTGAATTTCTGAGCTCGATTTCAGATTACCTGATTTTACGACAACTTTACCAACTCCGGGTTCTAAAGGCGCTTCAACAAAAGCAAATCCGACACCGCCTTCAATAAATTGTTGTGTTCCGGCTTCAATTTCGTTCAAATCTTGTGTAAGCAATTGTCCGACTTCTATATCTAATGTGATCGGAGTTCTGGATTTAACTAAAATGCCGTTTTTGTCAAACGCTTCAATTTTAATTTCTGCAACGGTTTTACCGTCAGCCGGAATCACTTCATTTAAAACAGTAATAGCGAAATGGTCAACTAAACCCGGAGCAAAAACGTGAATTATTTCTTCACCGCGTTTATTTCCGAATGGGTCAAATACCTGAACTGTGATTTCATTTTTTCCCTCGTTTAATTCGATACCTACATATTCCCAACCTTCAACAGTAGGAGAATTCGCTTTAATACCAATTCTGGATTCAGGAATTTCAATACCATTTACAAAAAGCATGAACTTACTACCGACAGCGCCTTTAACCATTACATTTGTAATTGGAGTATTTAATGAATCGCCGTCGTTTAAGTTTAAGTAACCCAATTCTTTATCAGCGATTGACAGTAAGTCTTCCAAGGAAGCATCTGTAGTTTCTACAGATAAAGTTTTCCAATACGAATTTGATTCCACTTTTTTGATTATCGGCTTATATGCTGTTGGATTTGCGACATCATTCGCTTTCGAACCGACAATACCAGAACTTGGTAAGGCTTTGTTTTCACGATTATCTCTGCGAATTTGAGCATCCATTCTGGATTTTAACCCAAGAGCTAATTCCGACGGCAAATCGGTCATTTTCGTAAAACGAGCTCTGATTTCTGGTAAAATATCTTGCGTGTCGTCACAAATAGCGAAATCGGCTTTATGTAATTCTCCTTTTTGTAAATCCACAAAACGGGAAGAAGCATCGAAAGCGTGACGGTTATCTAATACTTCTAAACCGCCACCGATTGGTATTGTAGTAACATCTAATTTTAACACATGGCGTTTTGGAGATACACCATAGAAACTGTATTTACCTAAAGCATCGGTTTCAATATAGTTACCATTTTCCATGTAAATGCGCACATTGGGTACGCCCGGTTCGCCGACATCCTGAATTTTGTTTTTGTTTTTATCGTAGAACACTTTACCGATGATGTACGCATCGTCATCAAAAACACCTTTATCTACGCGGACAGTTACATCGGCTTCGTTTGAAATTTTATCAATTAATTCATCTGCTGTTGCCACAGCTACGTTTTTACCGTCGCTGCTAATCGCTGCTGATGTTGCCTGTAAACGGTATGTGAGCGATTTTACTTCTCCAACTTCTAAATTGCCAATTGAGAATTCTAAAATCGGGCCTCTGCCACCTGTCGGGTCTGTAATGGTAGAATCATCAAGCTGAGCGCTTCCTTTTATATAAGCAAAACCATAAGGCAAGTTATCAGTAACCAATACATTCGTAATATCATTTTGAATGAGGTTGCTCACTTTAATTTCGTAATTCACAAATCCGCCCAAATCAACCCATTCGCGATCGGCTTCTTTTTCCATATTCATGGCTAATAAACCATTTACATCCAACGGAATATCAAAACGTGCCGGACCATTCGGCGCTGAAATCGTAAATTCACGTCCCCAAGAACCGTCTGTCTCAATATTTCTGCCTTGAGGTAACACCGCTGCACTTAATTGAGACGGGAAGTTATATTGTGCGGGAGAAACGATTTCAATTCGGTATTTACCAGTATTCAAATATGGGAATGTAAATTCGCCATTTGCTTCTGTTGTGATTTCGTTCGGAAGGGTTTCAATACCTTTCGAATCGAATACTTGTGCAGGAACTCCTTCGCTAGAGTTTGTAACGTCTAAAATTCTTACTAAAGCACCCGGAATTGGTCTGTTTGATTCTGAATCGAATACTACACCAACCGGATTTACATAAACTCTTGCAATTACTCGAGCTGTAGCACCACTTCTGCCACAGTTCAATAATTCGGCAACCAACTCATCGTTTTGAGTTGTTTCTAAGATTTGGTTTTGTTGAATAACAGGGAAATCCAAATAATTCCGAGTTGGAATAGCCATGTTAATTCTAAAAATTCCCGAGTTTCTCTCGGTTTCGATGGCAAGGAACGATTCAACATCGCCCGTTAAACTAGACGTAATTGTAATAATGGTAGAATCAGCCCACGCTGAATGCACATTACAACCTGCGGCGTCTGCTTCCAAGAATAATGGCTCGCCTACTTCTGTTATATTGGTTTTAATAGTAAAGGTGTTATCCGTGTAATAATGAATAACCGCGTCATAATCCGGTAATGCGGCAACTGCTAAGTTCGAAACTCCATCCGTAGTCTGGGTTCCGGTACCGTCATCGTAGGTTACCGTTGCAATGTTTTCGATTTGTCCGACTGCATTTTCATTAACAGTTACTTTAAATCGAACGGTAAATGACTCCTGAACATCAACCTCTTTAAAACCAACAGCAATCATATCCACAAATTTCGGATTGCTAGGTACAATTCGTGTGAATTCATTTGCCGGATACCCTTCAATATGATAAAGAGCTTCTCCGGAGCTTAGGAAATCATAACTATGAAATTGTGTATTTGCAGGAATTACGTCTTTTAAGAGAACTAAATGCTCTTCAACGTTATCGATAAGTACCGGTATTGCTAAAGCAGCAACATCTCCGGTGTTTTTACCATTAATTTCAAAGGTTAGGATACCGCCTTGCGTAATCTCCGATTCCAAAATTGTTTTTCTGAGCTCTATTTGAGTTCCGGCAATAATTGCAACTTCGTTATACGCCTGACTTACAACTTTACCGTTTTCGTTGAGAATATCAACATAGAATGAACCTACATCATTGGATTTTAATCCGTATGGTAATTGGGCTTCAACTGTTACTTTTTTGGACTCGCCGGCGTTAAGCGTTACAATTACTGTAGCTGCTTCATTAGTTAATCTTGGAATATTGGTTTCCGTTTTAGCCGGAACAATGTCATCAACCAGAATATTGAATTGAGTGAATACGAAAGTTCCCTGACCGGAATTTCCTGCAACTATTGTAAATGTTGCTTTTTTATTTCCTTTGTTTACAAGTGTATGCTCTAATGCTACACGTCTTCCCTGTCTTTCAGAAATATAGTTATCTGGGAAGATTTCAACTTTTTCGACACCGTTTATTACAGTTTCAACTGTATTTGATTCACCGGATAATGCACTCCCAACCAAATTTGAAAAGCTAAACGAAGCTTTATTCTCAATCACCGATCCTGACAACGGAGCATGTTGAGCCTTAGCCAAGCCGGCCAGGCTTAGAAGCAGTAAAGTAAATACTATAAAACTTCTTTTGTTCATGCTTTGTTTAAAAGTTGAGCCGGAGTTTTCACACCCCGACTCAATGGGATGTTTGATGTTTGAGATATTTTTTTGGTTCGGAAGTCTTTATCGAGCTCTTTGCTTAAAAGACCCCGATTGAAGAGGAATGCGGCCGTTCAGACCACATTCCACCGATGTTTAATTAGTTGTCGATCAAGACTCCGAAAGTAATTACTGCTGATTCACCAGCTCCTAAAGAACCCACATCCACAGTAATGGTGTTGGTTCCGGCGTTGTATGAAGCAGTACCTTTGGTAGTTGCTACCGGTGCTACACCAGAGTTGTATGTGGTATAAGCAGGAATAGCATCATTAATTTGAACTGTGGTTACTGAAGTTGTACCTAAGTTTGAAACCGTGATTTGGTAAAGAATACCTTCACCAGGATTTGCAGTCACTTGGGTTGTGATATAAACTCCAGCACCTGCATCAGGTGTACCGTCGTTGTTTGCATCTTTAGCTTGTTTTTTCACTAAAGTCACGTTGCTGTTGATAACAGTAGTTACATCTGTAGCAGCAGTAATTGTTGGAGGCGCAACACTATTTACGTTTCCTACTAATGTAGCAGTAACCGTAGTGGTGTTAATTAAACCTTCAGTAACACCAGGAGTAGCATTTACACGAACAATAATTTGTTTTGATTGTCCGATTGCAAATGAACCGAAGTTGGTAGAACCGTTAATTTGAACGTCACCACCATCAATAGAACCATCTTCGTTGATATCGATATAAGCAACAGCACTAAAACTTCCGTTTGAGTTAGAAACTGAAATAGAGAATGCAGTTCCTGAAGCGTTTTCAACAGTATTACCATTGTTTGTAATGGTATGGATATACGTTACAGCACCACCCGGGAATACCTGACCAGAGTTGTTTGGAGTTAAAGCCATATCACGAACTGTGTTTACGGTTAATCCCAAATGGATTCGGTCATTAGCTCCAGATGCTGGAGAAAGAGCACGTACGAAATACGATTCCGGAGTACTTGTTGCAGCTTTGTTTGAAGGAATGGTGATATCAACAAAAATCTCTTTTTGAGAGTTTGCTAATACAGTTCCTGTGTTTGCAATGATAGCGAGTGTAGATGCATCGCGGAAGGTTACTGTAACACCAACCGGAATTACCTGCGTTGCAAATGTTTGATCTGTACTAACTGCTAAGTCGTAGTTATCAGACACGTTAGACGTGTTGTTAACAAACAATGTATAACGAGTTGTTGTACCGGGATTTGTTGCATTTGTCTGAACTGGAGAACCTTCTGGACCTGCTCCAAGACCGTCTGATGCTTGCGCACCGTCGTTCGCAATATCATTATTTGCTGTAATATCCACTGTGTTACCTGCAATTGTGGTTAACACGTCGTTCATATCAGCAAAAACAGAAGAACTGGTTACTGAAGTTGCACGTTTAACAATCGTGTAAGGGCCGCCGCCGTTAGCACCGTTTGGTAATGTAACTTTTAACACTACATCATAAGAAGCACCAGCTGCTAAAGGACCTGAATCAGGAATACCGTCAGCGTTTGTGTCCAATAATGGGCTTAATCCATCAGATTTGTATAAGATGTAAGAAGAACCAACTGGAAAGCTGTTGCTTTGGATTGTGATGTTAAATCGATCGGTAATGTTACCTGTGTTGGTAATTTGGTTAGTGAAGGTTACTGTTGCACCCTGACTTGCAGAAGCAATAGTTTCACCAGTACCAGTTACACCGGGAGTTGGGTTTACCGTAAAGATGTAGGTGTTTGAGTTAAAAGGACCTACGTTTCCGGCACCATCATTATAACTATAAATTGCAGTGTTATTTAATGTACCCGGAGGTGTTGCAGCAGCAATGTTTACTTGGAAAGTAACCGTTCCTGATTGTCCCGGAGCAATTGAAGCTATTGTAGCTGCAACTGTTCTAGTACCTGCAGTATATGAATAATCAATATTTACACTTGGTTCTGCTGTTCCATCGTCAGTTAAGGCAGATGAACCGGTTACTGACCAACGACCTGTACCTGCAACATAATCCATGTTTACAGGAAGAGCGTCAGAAATTACCAAGTTAGTACCCGTTGCGTTACCGGAGTTGGTATAAGTCAAGGTTACTGTGTATGGTCCGGAACCAGGATTACCGGTTGATGAACTCATCGCTTTAGTAAGGTTGATTACGGCATTATCACTAATGTCAGCAACGTCAGCATTGTTAGCTAAAACACTGTTGTTGAACTGCGAAGTGGCAGTAACTGTTAGCGTTGCAGATTCACCGTCAAGTGCAGAAGCAGGCACAGTAACAACAGCAACAAAGTTGAATGATGTTCCTGATGCCAAGTTTGGTGATACTGTAATCGGATTAAAGTTATCCGGAACCCCGTTACCATCAAGATCTTCGTAGAAGCTGATGGTTGAGAAGGTGTAATCACCAGATTGAGCAGAGGTAAGGTCAAATCGGTCTGTTCCGTTTCCGTTGTTTGTTATTGTGTGAGGAAACGCTAATTGACCACCTGCGGCAACCGTTCTGGTTTGCGGAGCAGATAAGGTTAATGCTGCAACCTGAGCAACTTGTGTGTTAACAACGTTAGAAGTAACTGTTCTTGGGTTACCACCAGCATCGTTAAACGTAGCTGTTGCTTGGTTACCAATCAATGTACCCGCTGGAGGGGTTTGTGCAAATGCAGAAGTAATCGACAATGTGAAGACAATTACTACCGCTGCAATCAACGTAAAAAAGCTGCGAAGTACAGCCATTGTTTGTGTTGTTTTCATGGTATTGTTTGTTTGATTTTTAGGATTGTGAAATAAATTCATTGCAATGCGCTAGTTCGTTACAGGAGCTATTATGCGCATGCGGGCTTTGAAAACTTTGGTCTCACCCGAAACCATTGAAGACTGTAACCACTGTAAAAAGCGGTATTCTTTAACATCAGCCTTAATTTTCCCTTTAGAACCGTTAGGTAAAGTGATTTCTTTCAAAACCGGTGGTTGCTGAAAAACCTGATCTTGAGTCAAGCTCACAGCATGAACGATAGGACTGGCAGTGTTTTCAATGAAAATCATACCATCCGGTACAGGTAAAACCGGACGCAGATTCGAAATGGAACCACCGGTTTCGTTTACGTATGTCAATTGGTACTCTATGATATCCCCTGGCATCACTGAGTTGGTTTCAACCAATTGCTCTTTGTTATCAACCTTAACCACTTTATAAGCTTTAAGGTCAGATACAAGCTCATTTCTTTGTGCGACTAATCTAGCTTGTTGAGCAAATGCTGAACCTGCTATCAAAATGAGCAACATGAAGAGAGTTGTTTTTGTTTTCATGGCGAAATGTTTTTGAATTTTTAATTCGATTTTTTGGTGTCAAACTGAGTTTCGACCTCAGAATGCTCGTTCTCCGCCATGTAAATAAGCCTGATCGACAACAAAGCGGGTAAACATCATTAGACTAATTTTATGTTTTCCCTCGCTGAGGTTGTTATCACGTATGTTGCGAAAGTTTTAGGGCTTGTGTACCTAGTTTTATAAAATGTTGCCGTATTTTAGAACTTGTGATTTCGAACAGTAGAATAAATTTGAAAATTGGCTTTATTTGCTCACTATGGGCACTTTTAGGCATTACAACCACAGCTAAAGGTGGTTTATTAAACTTTATTAATACAATTAACTCTTTTAATAGCCAAGTTCAACCAACCCAAACAGATGCTGTCAATTTCATCGTAAAAAACTGGACTTCTAAAGACGGACTTCCGGTAAACTCGTTTTCATATTTGGAATTGGGTTCAAACGGACTGATTTGGATTGCTACCTATGACGGTTTAGTTCGTTTTGACGGCATCTCATTTAAAACATATTCGTCCAGAAATTACAGCGCCATCAAAAACAATCGTTTTGTAAACGTTTTTGAAGCCCCGAATAAGCTTATTTACTTCTTCTCTGAGGAAGGCGGTCTTTATGTATTAAACCCTGATTTAGATAGCGTTGAACAGGTTCTTTCCGATACGAATACGCCCTTATACATACACTATATCAGCAAAGGTAAGAACGGGAATTTGTACTTAGCATCTGAAAGCGGTATATGGTCTGTCACAACTGAACGCAATCCTGTAAAAATTCTTCCGAATGATATTAAACACCCTGTCTACATGGCCTACATGGACCAATTCAACAGACTTTGGTTTATAAATCAGAACAGCCAACTCTATTACATCAAAGACAATCAGGTTAAAATCGTAAGTATATCGCGTCCAAATAGTTATCTGTTTTTCACCTTAACAGAAAATGACCATTACGGTTACTTAGGATGGCTCAATCAGATTGTTTATTACGACGAAAACCAAATTACTGTTTATGATATAGATCAAATTAGTGATAAAGAAACCTTCCAACGGCTAGTTATTGAAACTGATAACGAGCACTTAATTATTCATACGAGCTTAAAAGATACTTACCGAACATCAACTAATAACATAAATAAGCTTGAAAAACTTCCGATTCACGGTTATCCTATACTAAAACACCAAAAATTGATTCACCCCGTTTTAGGGCAACTGTTAGTTACGTCGGAAGGACTCTATTTAGAAAACGGCACTCGTTTATACGACTTCTCAACATATAAAATTGAAGATGCATTAATAGATTTTGAAGGAAGCATCTGGATATCTACAACCGGTGGCGGCATATTTCAGTTAAGCTTAAATCACTTTAAAAATTACACGTTTGGCTTAAATGCTATTGATAATAATATATTTACGGTTTCACCTGTGCAGCCCGATTCAAGCGTTTTCGTTGGTTCATACGGAGCCGGCTTGTATCAATTAAACTTAAAAAACGGCTCAACTAAACCAATCAAATTACATTCAGACGTACAAGACAAGTTTGTTACAAGTATTGAACAATTATCAACCGGAAGTCTGTTAATTGGCGCTCATTCGTATACAATTTTTGAGTTAACACCGAACAAAAAGGTGATTCAACATCATCTCCCAATCAAAAAAAACCAAACCATTAGCGCACTCTTGGAAGATAATGACGGTAATATTTGGGTCGGCAGTTCTGATGCCTTGTATTTAAAGCGAAAAAACACCTCTTCGTTCAGTGAAGCAGAAACGTATAACTTAAATTTTAACGCACAAATTAAAACGATAACCCAAGCACCTGATCAAACAATTTGGCTTGGCACAAGAGGTAAAGGTTTAATTCGCTTAATTAAAGAAGTCCCTGAACCCATATTATCCAACGAACCCTTTTCACATGCCATTATTCGCTCGATATCACTCGACCCATTAATTAATACTCCAAACAATTATAGACTTTGGATTGCGACAGAAGCACTTGGCATTATTGTTTTAGATGTAGTGAATCAACAAATAAAAAGCACCCTTTCACTAACACTCGAAAACGGCTTATTAGATAATACCATTCACCATATTGTATTCGATGAAAAAACAAACCTTTGGGCAACTACAAACCGAGGTTTATTTTCAATTTTGAGTACGGAACTACACGAATTTGTATCTGGCACAATCAAACAAGTAAATCCTTCCATTTATATTGATGATGACGGTTTACCTGATAACGAATTTAATGGCGGTGGAAACCCATCAGCTCAAAAAATTGGTAAAAACCAATTCCTGTTTGCGAATCAAAAGGGTTTGGTCTATTCCAATCTGTCTAATTTAACCACCAATTCGTATATCCCTTCTGTCATTGTTTATGAGTTAAAATCTAACGGAACGGTAGTTCAACACAACAAAAAAAATTATTGGGAATTAGCAAATACACAGCGAAATATTGAGATTAGCTTTACATCTTCCAGTCTTGCATCACCCAAAAAGAATGTTTTCCAATATCGATTGTTGCCGATATCTGACAACTGGGTTGATATAAGAGATACAAGAGAATTGAATTTTCAGAATCTAAGCACCGGTATTTATACTCTGGAAATTAAAGGCTCGAACAGCAGCGGATTATTTAGCCCAAGCCCTACAGTTGTACAATTTACCATTGCCCCTTTCTGGTATGAAACAAGTTGGGCTTACATTTTTGCCTTCTTATTTCTAATCGGAGCAAGTTATAGTTTGGTAAGATTGAGAGTGCTTCAATTGAGTAAACGTTCTGCCAGACTCCAGTCTTTAGTTGATGAACGAACAAAAGAGTTACAAAATGAACGTGAGCTCGCAATCAAACAAAGGAATCAGCTTAATGAAGTGTTGGAATCCAGAAGATTGTTGTTGTCTCAAATTAGTTTTGAGCTAAAGAATCCGCTAACGATGATTCAATCCCCGCTTCATTTACTCAATCTGAATCGCTATGGGACTTTACCAACCGAAGCCAAGCTTGTAATCGATGAAGTGATTCGCCAAACCAATAATTTAGACACCCACATCAAACGAATAATTGATATTTCATCTATTCATGACGGGAAATTCGGCGTTTATAAAGAAAAAATCATTTCTAAGCCGTTTTTCGACAGTTTCTTTTATGAAATAAGAAATGAACGCCCGGAAATTTCTACGCATCACTTAAGTCTGACAAACAAAAGTAATTGTGAGTTTAATGCTGACCCTATTCAAATTCGAAACGGATTAAAACGAGTCATTTATTTTTTCCTTGATGTTACTCCGGATAATAAAACGATTCATTTCACATGCTCAAATCATTCCAATAAATTAGTAATTAGTGTGAAAATTGAGCGACTAAGCCCGATTATTCTGCAACAATTACATTTCGATTTTGAGCAGTCCAAATTATTAGAAAGTAATCAAGAGCGACTGACCAATGCCATTACTATTCGCTATTTAAACGAATTACTAAGCGCCAATGGCTTGAATTTAACTTGGGATATTTCAAACAATCAAACGTTCACCTGTACATTTATAACGGATGCCGAAAATGACGGTATCTACAACGATGAGGAGTCGAAATCAGAGATAGAAGTAACCCCAAAATCTACAATAAACCCTGATGAAGCAGAACAAGTTGAAGATAAACCTCTAGCTGTAATTGTTGATGATTTCGGGCCGTTCAGACTTTTGGCAAAAGAAACAATTAAGAACGAATTTAGGATAAAAGACTTTCAAAATCCCTTACAAGCGCTTGAATTTATAAACGAAACTCAGCCTGACATCATTCTTACAGATTTGAGAATGCCGGAAATTTCAGGCTTAGAGTTAATCAAACGAATTAGAAATAATAAAGACTTATCAGGCATTCCAATTATCCTGCTTTCGGCTGTTACAGATGAAGTGGATCAGGTTAAAGCTCTTCATGCAGGCGCTGATATCTACCTCACAAAACCCTTTCAACCAACTGTTCTCTTGGCTCAAGCGAAATCTTTATTGGCTTTCCGCCAGCGCTTACGGTCTAGTAAATTTAAGGCCAGCTTGTCTTTGGTTAATTATGATGAGATTGCAGATTTAAAAGACCGCGAATTTGTGGTTCAAATGATTAAAAATATTGAATTAAACCTTTCGAACCCCGAATTTAATGTTGAAGAATTGGCACATCAATTATCGATTGACCGCTCTGCCCTTTTCCGAAAACTGAAAAAAATAAACGATAAATCTCCAAGTATTTTGATTCAGGAAATGCGTATTGCGAAAGCAAAAGAGCTCTTAAAAAGTGGCAAAGGCAATGTATCTGAGGTGGCTTATGCTTGCGGTTACAATTCATTATCCTATTTTTCACAAGCATTTAAGGCTTCTACAGGTAAGAGTCCATCCGAATGGCTCGCCGAAACCTATATTGATAAGTAAGCAGTAAAATGGAAAAAAGCCATTTATATAAGATTTTTTCTGATCCGGTTCACGGGTTTATCAACATTCCAAAAGGTATTATTCTAAAACTTATTGACCATCCGTATGTGCAGCGTTTACGCCGTATTCGTCAGTTGGGCCTAGGATATTTGGTTTTTCCGGGAGCTGAACATTCCCGATTTGCTCATGCTCTTGGTGCTACCGGACTCATGCAAAAAGCATTGGTAAATCTGAAAGAAAAGAATACAACCATTACCAATGCCGAATATGAAGCTACCATGATTGCGGTTTTACTTCATGATATCGGGCACGGACCATTTTCGCATTCTCTTGAACATAGTTTTATCAAGGATTTCCATCACGAAAAGATGACACTTGCCTTAATGCACAAACTGAACGAGGAATTTGACGGTGCATTAGATATGGCGATTAAGATTTTTACGAATCAATACGCAAAACCGTTTTTGCACCAGTTGGTTTCGTCTCAGCTGGATATCGACCGATTAGATTATTTGAAACGTGATTCTTGGTACACCGGCGTTAGTGAAGGTTTCGTAGGGGTTGATCGCATCATAAAAACGATGCGTGTGCATAAAGGTCACATCGTTGTCGAGAAAAAAGGTATCTACGCCATCGAAAATTACATTCTGGCGCGCCGACTCATGTATATGCAGGTTTATTTGCACAAAACTGTTCTAGCGGCTGATAAGCTGCTTATGAGCATTTTAAAACGTGCTCGTTATTTAGCATCCAACAATCAATTAGAAGAGTTCACCTCTCCTGCTTTATCCTATTTCGTGAAGCACGATGTGTCTGCATTCAAAGGCATCAGCGATGAAATTATTGCCAATTATGTCTTGATGGAAGACAATGACATTTTGATGAGCTTAAAATATTGGCAATTCTCAAACGATAAAATTTTGGCTGATTTATCGAAACGGTTTTTAAATCGTCAATTATTCAGAGCTACATTTTCAAAAAAACCATTTACGGATTCGGAAATCGCTGATTTACGAGAAAAAACAGCTGTTGCTCTTCATAAAAGAGGGATTCAGGCAAGCGATGATGACCTCAATTACTATTTACATTTTGATTCAAGCAATACTGAAGCGTATAAATACAAATCGGAAAGTATCTGGATTTTTGATGGCGATGATAAAGCCGTTGAATTCTCCAAAGCAGCTGATACGAAGAATGTAATCGCCCTAACCAAACAAGTTGTTAAACCTTATTGCGTGCATTTGAAAGAAGTTTTGGTTTGATTAGTTGATTAGTTGATTAGTTGATTAGTTGATTAGTTGATTAAAAATGAGTTGATTTGTTACAATTATGCATAAAAGAAATGAAATTCTTGAATTAACTTTTCAATTTTCACTAAAGATTATTCAATTCTGCGATTCTTTAGAAGAGTCTCGAAAGTATGTAATTGCCAATCAATTACTAAAATCGGGAACATCTATTGGTGCTAATGTCAGGGAGGCGCAAAATGCTGAGAGTAAAGCAGATTTCATCCATAAATTAAAGATTGCTATCAAAGAAGCTGATGAAACTGATTACTGGCTAGACCTCTGTAAAGCATCATCAAATTATCCATTTGATGATGTTCTGAAAGAAGATCTATTAGTCATAAAAAAAGTGATTTCAAAAATAATTGCTACAATGAAATCTAAAGCTTAGCAAAAGCCAATCATCTAATCATCTAATTAATTCATTAACTAATTTATCAATGCGCATCCAGCCAATTGTCCCCAGTTCCTACTTCTACTTTTAATGGAACACTGATTTCCATCGCCGATTCCATCACCTGTTGAATCAATTGCGATGCTTTCTCCACTTCATCTTTTGGAGCTTCGAACACCAATTCATCATGAACCTGCAAAATCATTTCCGTTTTTAGTTGATGCTCATCTTTCGCCTTTTCAAAAGCTATCATCGCCATTTTAATTAAATCTGCGGCCGAACCCTGAATCGGAGTGTTGATGGACGTACGCTCCGCGAACGAACGAATATTAAAGTTGGAAGCGTGAATATCCGGAATTGGACGTCGGCGACCCGTAATCGTTTTTACATAACCGTGCTCTTTGGCATAGACAACCATATCTGCCATAAAGGCTTTCACACCAGGGAAACGATCAAAATAAGCCTGAATCATTGCTTTACCTTCGCTGTTTTCAATTCCCAAACGCGAAGCCAATCCATAAGCAGATACACCGTAAGGAATTCCAAAATTCACTTCTTTGGCTTTTCGTCGATGGTCGGATGTCACTTCGTCTAAACTATCTAAATGGAAAATCTCTTTCGCCGTACGAGCGTGAATATCTTCATTCTGTCTAAATGCTTCGCGCATGGCTTCATCATTGGCGATGTCCGCAATAACACGTAACTCAATCTGCGAATAATCCGCTGAAATCAACACTTTTCCCGATTCCGGCACAAATGCTTTTCTGATTTCTTTCCCTCGTGATGTTCGAATCGGAATATTCTGCAAGTTCGGATTGGAGGATGATAATCTTCCCGTTGCCGCTACATGCTGATTAAAAGCAGTGTGAACTCGACCCGTTTCAGGATGAATTAATTTTGGGAGCGCGTCCACATAAGTGCTTTTAAGTTTACTCAACGTGCGATAATCCAGCAAATGAGCCGCAATTTCATACTTAACAGCCAAGGTACTTAACACATCTTCTGAAGTGGAATATTTGCCAGTCGCCGTTTTTTTTCCGGTCGGTAATTTCAACTTATCAAATAAAATGGCTCCTAATTGCTGCGTTGAGTTAATGTTAAACTGCTCGCCTGCCAAGGAATAAATCTGAGATTCTAATTCAATAATATCTTCTGTGAGTTGTTTAGAAATGGATTTTAATAAGTCTAAATCAATTTTTACCCCGTTCATTTCCATTTTTGCCAAAACGTGAATCAGCGGAAACTCAATATCGTATGATACTTTCCCTAAATCTAACTCATCCAATTGTTTACGAAAAACATCCGCCAATTGAAGCGTAATATCGGCATCTTCACATGCATAATCGGAAACCGTTTTTGCATCCACATCAGCCATGCTTTTTTGAGATTTTCCCGAACCGATTAAGTCTTTAATTGAAATCGGCTCATAATTCAGAAACTTCATCGAAAGCTCATCCATCCCCACTTTTTGATTCGGATCGATGAGATAAGCCGCAATCATCGTATCAAAAATTTTATTCTTGATTGGAATTCCTTGTCGCTCCATAATGATGATATCATACTTCGCATTTTGAGCAATTAATTCCTTTGAAGAATCCGCAAAAGAAGCTTTAAATGAATCGAAAACGGCTGTTTTGTCTAAATCGGAATGAACCAAATCAATATAAAAAGCTTCTCCTGTTTTAAATGCAAATGATAATCCGACAGGTTCGGCCAACATTGGGTCTGTTCCGGTAGTTTCTGTATCAAAACAAAAAGAAGCAGAAGCATTTACCCGATCCGCAAGTTCTTGAACGGCATTCATTTCCTGAACCAAAACGTAGTTCACTTTATCGGACTCAAATCGTTTGTACATGGGCGCCGATGAAAACAAATCCCCCGTTTGTTCAGTTTCTGTTTCGGGCACTTCAACGGCAAATAAATCAGACTGTCCCTCCTTTTTTGCCACAACCTGATTCGAATCAGCCAATGTGGTTTTAGGTTGATATCGGTTCGTTAATGAACGGAATCCCATCTCTTTAAAAAACAGATACAAAGAGTCGTTATCAGCACCATTCCACTGATATTTTTCCCAATCATCAAATCCCGGAACAGAGGTATAAATGGTTACCATTTCCTTCGATTTGAGCGCTAATTCGGTATTCGCTTTAATATTCTCTCTCGTTTTATTTGCTTTGATGGAGTCCGCATTAGCAATCAGATTTTCAATGGAACCAAACTCATTTATTAAAGCAGGAGCACCTTTTTTCCCGACTCCCGGCATTCCCGGCACATTATCCGAAGCATCACCGATTAAAGCCAACACGTCTATTACTTTATCAGGAGTTACTCCGAAGTATTCCACAACTCCATCAATACCAACAATATCAAATCCTTTTGCGTTATTCAGCGGTTTATACAATTTGATGCGCTCCGTTACCAACTGCATGAAATCTTTATCCGGAGTTACCATAAACACATCTACATCATGCGTGGAAGCAACGGTTGCAAGTGTTCCTATGATGTCATCAGCTTCAAAACCGTCCAACTCCAAATTGGCGATTTTAAAGCCTTCCAGCATTTTTTTGATATATGGTATGCCCTGACGTAATTCATCGGGCTGTGGCGGACGATTGGCTTTGTATTGGTCGTCCATATCATGTCTGAAAGTCGGCGCGTGAGTATCCCAAGCTACCGCTATGTGTGTCGGCTGTTCTGTATCTAAAATTTGTACTAATGTATTCGCAAATCCAAACATGGGTCCGGTTGCTAAACCTTCACTATTTCTTAAATTAGAGCTGATAAAAGCAAAATGAGCGCGGTAGGCTAATGCCATACCATCTAGGAGGAATAACTTTTTGTGTGCCATGCTTTACAATGCTGAACTTTTTATTAACATTTGCGATACTACTGCCCAATTATAAGGTAATAGAAAATTAGATGGCCGGAAAAAACGATTCAAATACAGTCTTTCAGAATACAAAAACGTTCTACAAAGAATACACGGAGGGCATGACTCGTGAACGTATCGGTAAAGAATTTTACGCTGATACAACCCGTCTGAAAAAACTGTATAGAGAGGCCGTCGGTGAAGAATTTGACCCAAGAACGGGCGAACAAATCGGCTTAGTTACCAAAATAAACCGTTTTATTAATGCTTTAGGGAAACGATTAAACCCAACTCGCCGACTCGTTTTTGGCGGCAGCATTTTAGGATTTTTAGCCCATTATATGTTCTCAGGTTTATTGGGAACTGCTTTATTAGGTGCATCATTTTTGGGCTTTGTGATGATTATGGTTTTAGAACTTCTCGAAAAGTTTGACGCCAAAAAAGAAATCGACTTTGCCAGAGAAATCCAGTTGAGTTTACTTCCCAATCCTGATATTAAATTTAGCGGAATGGAAATCACATCTTTTGCGAATACAGCCAATGAAGTTGGCGGCGATTATGTAGATGTAATTCACACCGAAAAAGGCACTTTTGTAGTAATTGCCGACGTTTCCGGTAAAGGCTTATCGGCATCACTCTATATGGTTCGTATGCAGGCAATGGTTCATTTAATGATTAACAAAGGAGTGGATGGCCCGAGACAACTTTTCCTTGAGATGAACAATTACATTAAATCGAGTACGAAAGACAAAACATTTGTAACAGCTTGTGCGGCATTCTTTCCAAAAGATGAAGACCATTTCTTGTTTTCACGTGCCGGACATAACCCACCTATTCTCTATTCAAAAGAAAAAGACGCTACCATGTTGTTACGAACTCCGGGACTAGCTTTAGGCATGGCACCGACATCACGCTTAGAAAAACACCTAAAAGAAGCAACCGTAACGTTTAAACAAGGCGATTCACTCTTAGTATATACAGATGGACTTACAGAAGCCCGAAATATTGAAGGACGTGAATACGGTGAAGCTCGTTTAGAATCGATCATGGATATCTACGGAAGCTTAGATTCAGATACTGTAATGAATAAAATTCAGAATTCTCTTGAAATTTTTATCGGTGAAGAAGAGCAATTGGATGATATCACGTTTTCAGTGATTCATAAGAAATAATACAGTATTCGATTTTTAAGCTTCAACCTCTATCTGTTCTAACACACATTTACATTACTCAGATATTAGATTATCTTAACGCCAACCTGTTTATAAAAGATTGTTTATGAGAAAGTTAGCGCTTATCTGTTTGTTATTTGGGATTTTAGTGTCTTGCGGGGAAGATCAAATCAATGAATTAATTGAAGACACAAAAGGACCATTAAAAGGTCGATTAAAAGCTTACCTAAGACAAAGTCAGGCAAATATCGATGCCGTTTTTATCGATATCCAATCAGTTGAAATAAGCGCTAAAAACGACTCCTCTTCTGATTGGTCTAATATTTTAGAAAATCCGGTTCGCCTAAATATTCTTGATCTTGCTAATAATTTGGATACTCTTTTGGGTGATTACGAATTGGACGCCGGAAATTACTCTCAAATACGTTTGATTTTAGGCGACAATAACACCGTTGTTGTAAATGGTGAAGAAAAAGAATTAAAAACACCAAGTGCCCAACAAAGCGGTCTTAAACTCAAATTAAATGCGACCATCGAAGAAGGTGTTACATATACCATCGGTTTCGATTTTGATGCGGCAAAATCAATCGTAACTACCGGAAATGCAAAGAACCCAAAATACAATCTTAAGCCGGTAATCCGTCTAATCACAGAAGCCACAAGCGGCTCAGTGAGTGGTGTAATCAGCCCGGCAAGTGCAGCTTCTGACATCACACTATATAATTCAACCGATACATTAAGCACTTACGCAGATACTGTTTCCGGTTCTTTTTTAATTCGCGGAGTTCCGGAAGGGCTTTATTCGATGTTGGTTGAATCGAGAAATAATGAGTACACAGATAGTTTAGTTACGTCTGTTGATGTAGCTCTCGGAAATGCTACTGTTTTAGATACGCTGTTTTTAACTCCAAAAAACTAAAATCAACTGTAATTACTCTGCTTTGATTTTATTGTTTATAGCTTTGTGATTTATACGCTCTTAGTCAAATCGAAGACAATTAAACCAAATGAATTTTATTTTGTTTTTTTGGGTTTATACATTGAGGAAAATCAATTAACCTAAAAACTATGTTTCGCTTACTTTTCATCTTTTGTTTAATCCCTGTAGTTATGCAAGCACAAAATCAACCTAAAGATTCGTTAAAACTTCGAAAACTGACGACAGAAGAAGCTCGTGTCATTTTATACAAAGGCACAGAACTCCCCTTTACCGGTACATACACTGACAATAAAGAAACCGGCACCTATCATTGTAAACAATGCGACGCCCCGCTTTATCGCTCCAAAGACAAATTCAATTCGTTCTGCGGTTGGCCAAGTTTCGATGATGAAATTGATGGCGCAGTAAAACGTATTCCAGACGCCGACGGTGAACGCACTGAAATTGTTTGCGCACGTTGTGGCGGACATTTAGGTCACGTTTTCCTTGGAGAAGGTTTTACCGCCAAAAATACCCGCCATTGTGTGAATTCCATTTCGATGGTGTTTAAAGCCGATTCTACCGCTGAAAAACCTAAAGGGATGGAATAAGTTCTTTCATTTGTTCGATATGTCTTTTGGTGTGATGGATGATGGTAAACATCCAATCCACCTTCGTCATATCTCCTAAAAATGGGTGCGGCTGAATTTGATTATTCGGAATAAAGCTTCCGTCCTCTAATTTTGAAATTAAACGGTCACGTTGATTCAAAAAAGCCGTTTTAAAATCATCAGATTGTTTAAATAAGCCTCTGGGTTCAAGAATCTCAGGGGCTTTTACTTTTCTGGAGCGCATACCTACTAAAATTTTACCCAGTCGTTCATCTCCAAATTTCGTTTCTGAATCCAAATACTGCTCAGATTCAGTAAATAACATTTTTAGAAATACTTTGTCTGAGATAAATACGTGTTCGGCAATCTCTAATAAGCTCCAACCGGAATCCGGTTTTAGAACCTGTTTCGATTCTTCAACCGAATCTAAAGTTGAAATACATTCATTTGAATTAGCTTTTAATGCCGAAATGTAGGCTTGAATATCCATAAGGTTATTTTATTAGCATCATTTTTTTGATGAGTTCCTGCTCACCTGAAACTAAACGATATAAATAAACTCCGCTTGATAAATGTGATGCATCGAATTTTACAGTATGATAACCCGCAATCTGCTGTTTATCTACTAATGTGGCAACTTTTTGCCCAAGTAAAGTAAATACTTCAAGTCGCACATTACCCGCATTTTTGACTGAATATTTGATTTCAGTTGTAGGATTAAACGGATTTGGAAAGTTTTGACTTAATTCAAATTGATAATCGATTCCTGCTAGATTATCAACCGATGTTGAGACCGGATTTAACGTGAGTTTGAAACGGTTTGAACCTTTATCATCAAGAAAAACATCTGTTGCTTTTCGCTTTAACAAATTTCCGGACTTATTCCCATTAAATTGAACCATTGAGCCATTTTCAAGCGAAAACACTTTATCTGTTAGATAATCATATAATTCAAAATGAATAGATTTTGAACCTTGCACCACTTTGGTTTCTAATAAAATTTCACCTGTAAACTCACCGGATTCTAGAATATCTATTACCGATTCATTAGTAGTTGAAAGTGGAAAAGCCAATTGGGAATACGTTTCATTTTCTTGATTCATTGAAAAGAGTTTGTCAGCTACGCGTAATGGATATAATTTTTTGGCGTCTAAAGCATCATTAGATTCATTAGCATGGTCATCAAATACGATATATAATTTATCCTGCTCGATTACATCTACCGACTTCTTCATTTTGAAGGTCAATTCAACCACTACCCTATTATTCGCAACAGATTTTAAGACATCACCGTTTGCAAATTTTCCGTCTGCTATTATGGAAGCAACAGGAATCGTGATACTTGTAGCTGTGTTATTTTCGAGCATCATCCCCTGCCAAGCACCGACCGAATCTCCCCAAGCCGTTGTTGTGGTGTAGGTTCCGGTTTGCGGGTTGTAAATATGCCCGACAGTTGACGTTAAACTCCCGCCATTTACCGTTATTTGTGAAAAATCAATCGGTTCATCGAAGGGATTACCAATCAGATTAAATTTATTGCCGTTTGCATGGAGATTAACCTGAACATCTGTTGTGGGGACAGTTCCAGATGCACGTAATGTAATCGGCAATTCGCTGGAACCGGCTAGTGCATTATCAAAGAAATAAACGATAAATCCGTTTCCGGCTAGCTGTGATTCATTCATTGAGCCCGGTTTCACCCAATCAGTACCATCGTAGGATGTATATACATTCGCAAAATGATTGTCATCAATCCCTTGAATGGCGGTGAATGCTTCTAAATTTTCGAGCGGATAGGAATCGACCGGAGCTGCCAACATTCTCCATCCGGCAGCATTTGTAATGGTTGCATATGGTACAAAAGGATCACCGTTTATTTTTGTCCCGACACTGAACCAACTGTCGCCCAATGTTTTATGATAAACAAAATTGCCTGTTATATCCGGATTACGAACTAATGAGCCACCTGTAAATAAAGTATCTGAGCTATAGTTCACTTTATATATAGTTGCTCCGGTTAAGGCATATAAAAACAGGTTTTCTGAACTATTACTCAAACTCAAGGTATCGGTTGTGGCTGATTGAATTAGAGCACCGTTTAAATTAGCATCGACATTAAGTGTCGATCCACCAAAAATGACTAACGCTTGCTTGCTAACTAATTTTGTGCCATTGGGAAAAACATGGCGATTTTTTGTTTGATCGGCAAATGTCCACCCACTTAAATCTATTGTTTCATTACCTCTGTTCACAATTTCAACAAATTCATCACTAATTGTTCTAACAGAACCATTACCGTCAGCATCACCACCAGGTGCAATTGGATAAAAATGAATTTCATTTATCGTTAAGTAAGGAATTTCAGGGAACGTTACCGTATTAAACGCTCTTGGTATTAACTCCTGTAACTCCTCAATCAAAGTTCTGTATTTATCTTGTGATGCTCGAATGGATGTAAACTGTTCCAAGTGGAAAAATCGACCAGTGTTTGCTATCGGGCTTGTACCGCAAGGGTCGGATGAACCGTTCACATAACGACCTTGCGTATTTGTAGTTCCTGCTAAGCCACAGATAGAGCCATCACCCGGAACGGCAGCATCAACACCATGCGCTTCAAGTGAGTCGCGTAAAGCATAAGCCGACGATTTACTGTCATCATCTCTCCCATTACTGATAAACACATCTTCACAATCGCTGTCAGCGTGTCCGTGAACATTCAAAAACCAAGCATTTGATGATAAGCCGTACAAAGAAACGTGTGCGCGCTGGAAAACGGTTGAATCATTATGAGCCATATCAGAAATCTTAAACGGTTCAGAAGAGTTCGTTGCAGAACAAACCGTTGTAGTTCCGTCGCAGCTAGAGGCTATTGACGATGCACATCTATGTGTTCCGGCCATCACAAAAAGACGTGCGCCTAAGAAATGAAACAAATCCACACTTTCGTAAGGAGTTTTCGAATCGTGAAGCGGATGCGGAGCTGCAACCATTACATCTCGCTGGTAATTTGGATTGTACACAAAGGTACCCCAGCCTTTTGTAACCGGATTTTCACGAACCATGTAATATTCAAAATTCTCGAAAGTGGAATCCGTTAAATGAACCAACTCATAACTTGGATAATAAGTCGCCAATGAATCTTTTACTTGGTCGTAAGCTTCCACAAGTAACAAATCAAAAATGGCTTCGAAACGATCTAAATCAGTGGCGGATGGTTTAACATAACCGCCGGAATTTTCGAGCGGCATATCATTAGTAATATGATTGTGAACCCAAGCCATAAAAGAGCCGGTTTCTTGAGTAATTTGAGCAATTGCTTGATTACTAATTAATACGAACATCCCAAAGGCGAATACTTTGAATCCTCTAAACATTTGAACGGGGTACTAAGTTGAATAATTTAAAAATGCGTAAAATGATAATAGGAAAAAAACTACGCAAAATGTGTCAAAAGCACAGTAATTTCCCTTTTAAGACATTGTTTTTTAACAGCGACCGAGTTCGTTATTCAACAAATTTAGTTTCAAGCTAGTTCAATTTTATTAAACTTATTTGTAAATCAATTTCTAGCAATGGGATAAGTAGAAATGAAGCCGCTTTTTACGTATGAATTCAAATCAAAATAAATCGTTTACAACCTAAGATTTTGCTTTTGTTGATGTAATGATTTACCATCCTTTTCTTCAATTTAATCAGCACTATGTATATACCTAAACACTACGTAGCAGAAAATCAGGAGGAACTGCTACAATTCATGAAAACCTATTCGTTTGCGACCATCGTAACGGCTTCTGAATCGCATCCGATTGCAACACATTTACCTTTTTCGATTCACCGGAATGAGTCCGGAACCATCATTTTACGTTCTCATTTTTCGATTGCGAATCCTCAATGGAAAGACATTGAATCCCAAACTGTTTTGGTGATTTTTTCTGAACCTCATGCGTACATCTCTCCTACTCTTTACGAAAAACAGGAAAATGTACCGACCTGGAATTATATCTCTGTTCATGCATACGGGAAAGGGAAAGTCATCAAAGACAGAAAAGAATCCATAAATATCCTAGAAAGTATGATTCACACGTATGAGAGTACGTATTCTGAACAATGGGGCAATTTATCCGAGTCGTACATCAATCGATTGTTAAACGGAATCGTTTCTTTTGAAATTGAAATCACAAATTTGCAAGGGAAAATGAAATTGAGTCAAAATAAAACTGATGTAGAAAAGAAAAACATTGTTGACTCTTTAAGCAAGAGTTCTGACACCAATGAAAAAACTATTGCGGATTACATGAATAAACGATATTTCGAAAATCATGATTGAACCGATTATCAAAAGCATTTCAGCGAAAAACATTTTAGGAAAATCTGTATCTACAAACTTGGTAACGAATAAAACTCCTGAATTGTGGAAGTCATGTATTCCTTTCATTTCTGGAATTCAACATCGTGCTAACTCAAATGAACTCATTTCTGCAGCAATCTATCCAAAAGATTACTATTCAAGCTTCAGTCCAATAAACGAGTTCACAAAATGGGCCGGTGCTGAAGTTTCAAGCGTTGAAAATCAACCGAATGAGCTAGAACGCTTAGAAATTCCCGATGGCTTATATGCGGTATTTCATTACAAAGGACATCCACTAAAAGGGGCTTCTTTTTTTCAGTACATTTTTGCTGATTGGCTACCAAATTCAGGCTATATATTAGACGAAAGACCACATTTCGAAGTATTAGGCCCGAAATACAATAATCAATCCGAAGAATCCGAAGAAGACATTTACATTCCAATTAAAAAGCTATGAATGAAATCGAAGTCTATATTTCCGCTTTTCCTGAAGAAGTTCAACAGCATTTAACTACAATTCGGGAAATCATTTTGAATTCCAACTCCGAAATTTTGGAATCAATCAGCTATGGTATGCCTGCATATAAACTCAAAAAGAAACCTTTGGTTTATTTTGCAGCTTACCCGAATCATATCGGATTTTATGCAACGCCAAACGGACACGAAGCTTTTCAAAAAGAATTTTCGGTCTACAAACAAGGTAAAGGCTCCGTGCAATTTCCTTTAGACAAACCCATTCCCTTCGATCTAATCAAGCGAGTGGTTGAATTCAGAATAGAATCCATCTTAAACGCATCAAAAAAATGAGCAAATTATTCTTACATGGTAAATTAACTGCAAAGTCGGGTCAAGGCGAGGAACTGGCTGATATTTTAGTAGAAGCATCCAAATTGGTATCCGGAGCAAAAGGCTGTCGATTGTATCTTATTTCTAGAGATTCTTCTTCTCTTGACGATGTATGGGTTACAGAAGTTTGGGATTCTTCAGAAGATCACATGAATTCGTTGCAAATAGAGGCCGTTCGTGCTTTAATCGGAAGAGCAATCCCTATTCTTGAAGGAAAACCTCAATCGGGGCAACGTTTAGAATTGCTTGGCGGACACGGACTTTAACCTACCTCAAAAGGTTAATATTCGCTGGTTTGCTCGCTTAAACTTCTCTCGTAAGCAATCAAGAAATTACGCTCTGTTAAGACACCAATTACTACATTGGGAGAGCCATGCGCTAAAACCGGAATCTCGGGTAAATTCGTTTGTTTAAAAATCTTGAATGCCATTGAAATCGGGTCGTTTAAATGCAAAATATTTAAGCGAGTCATTATATCTGCAGCTACGATCAAGCCCGGTTCACTTTGTTCATTTAAAAGTAATCTCAAATCGTTGAGCGTTATCAAACCGACTAATTCGTCACTTTTATTTTTAACCGGAAGGACCAATAATTCTGAATCGGTAAACACCTTTAGAATCGAATTGATATCATCATAAACAGATAATATCGGCATGTTTTTTATAGGTTTGAATGCGGAACGAACTTTAACTGATTCCATCGCATCGTTTAAAAACTCACCTCTATATGACGGCGAATCCAATTTTGTATCAATCTGAACGTCGTACAAACTCCAGCTTTGCGAACCGATAAAGGAAATTGCACTTGCAAAAATGAGCGGTACAATCAACTCATAACTTCCACTCATTTCAGTAATAATAATGGTTGCCGCAATCGGTACTTTTTCAACTGATGCAAAAAAAGCTGCCATTCCTACCAAGATAAAACCTTTGGGGTCAGAAATTAGCCCGGGAAACCATTGCTCAATTCCCAAACCAAAAGCACCGCCCAACAAACCGCCAATTACCATTGTTGGTGCAAATACCCCGCCTGATGCACCCGATTTCACGGTTAGACTGGTTGTCAAAATTTTAAGGAATGCCAACGCCAACATGAACCAAACCGGAAGATTTCCATGCAAACCTTCTTGTAAATAACCGTAACTGGACTCTAAAATCGGCGGAAACTGAGTTGCAATTAAACCCACCATCAAACCACCAATAACCGGTTTATAGTAATCGTTTATCATCATTTTCTCGAAAAACGAGTTCTTGATGAACTTAAAAGAGCGTGTATAAACAATTGCTGTGAGTGTGAGCAAAATACTCAGCAAAATGTATAAGGGGAATTCGGTCGGTTCTTCAAAACGAACAGCTTCAAAACGGAAAACCGTTTTCCAACCCGACATAGATGAAAAAATAGAATATGCAATAATTGATGCAATAATGGAAGGCATCAACCCTTCGCTCTCGATATCTTTTTTGTACAAAACCTCTGCAGAGTAAATGGCACCACCGATTGGCGATTGGAATATGGCTCCGATTCCCGCACCCATGCCCGCTATCAAAACTATCTTTCTTTCTTTTTCTGATAGATTCAATTTTGATGCTAAAAACGATGCAATTCCGCCACTAATTTGTGCAATCGGGCCTTCACGTCCGGCACTACCGCCTGTTCCAACAGTTAAAACGGAAGCAATAAATTTAACGAACGGAACACGCGCACGAATATATCCTTTATTAAAATGAAACGATTTTACTACAGAATCCACCCCGCCTCCGGCTGCTTCCGGTGCAAAACGTTTCGTTAAAAATCCAGCCAATCCTGCTCCGATTGCCGGAAGAAATATAATCCACCATACATTTTTAACATGAAGTGCCTCACTTAAATCAAACGGTATAATTTGGTCTGATTCACCGGCAGGAATAGGAAAGTTATATCCGGCTAAATCTTTGAGTGAAAAATGGAGAAGTGTATCTAAGGCAAAGGCAAAGGCAAGTGCAGAAAAACCCGCAATCATGCCCACTAAAATGCAGATGAATAACCATTTACCCGTTAAAACTACATTCACTTGATTGCCAAGTTGTAGCACTTTTCGGTTGACGTACGAGCTGCGGAATTTCCCCATGGTTTTCAAAGTTACAAAAAAATGTACTCAGCAATTACCAGTTAATCACTAATTCAAAAGATAAGGTGTTTACCCACGGATCGATGTCAATAATCGGTTCTGCATCGTAAAAAAGGTTGGAAGCGATTGCCAATTGAACCGTATTTGTGAGATTCCAACTCAGGTTTCCGTCCCAAATAATTCGCGGAGCTTCCGGTCTGTCCGGCACAAACTGATAATAACCCGTTCCCCTTAACGTAAACCGTTCGCTTAGTAGAAATGCAAGTAACAAACTAGACGTCGATTTAATCAAATTTCGAGTTTGTTTTTGAGTTTTAAACCACCATTCGTATTCGTGCATAAAACCACTGGCAAAATCCACAGAAACATGTTTGTTTTGGATGATATCAAAGCGTAAATCAAAACCTTGAACATCACGGCGTTTTAGTCCGCGCACAGCATCGAATTGTTCCTGAAAAAACAACTCATAGCTTACTTTCTTTTTTACATTGAACGTAGAACGCAAATGCACATAACCGTTCGAAATCACATTATCCCCTTCAACAATTACCCATTTCAGCTCTGATAACAATAGAAATTGATGTGCTCCCGGTCTGTATGCCGTAAATGAACGCTCTTTAAATTCATACACGGTGTTTTCAATTTGTGTGATATCACCTTTAAAACCAATTTGGTTTATCCATTTTGTGGAATCAGTTAATCTGGATTGAAATTTTTCAACGTTAAGAATTTGAGCGGAAGCAATCTGAGTACTTAAAATGGCTGATAAAACCAGACTTTTTAGGAATGATTTTTTGACTGGAATAATTGAATTCAATGTAGTACTAGTTTTCAGGTTGAAGGCGCATAAAACTAGCCATTCTTCACCCGAAAAAACACCGTTTTTTGTGAATCTTATCAGATAGATTAGCCTCTGATGTCTAAAATGTTGCTTTTCACTTTCTGAGGGTTTCACTTATTTGTGTTTTATTTAAAGATTTTCCGCCTCTTATCCTTTCAGACTTTTCATTTTCCGTTACATACGCTCTACTCATACTAGCATAAATATCACACAAAAAAAATAATTGCGAAACCGAATAGTTGCATTTATATTTGCAACCGAATAGTTTCATATAAACTAAGTAATGAAATGAGAAGAGATATTTTTCAAGCCATAGCCGATCCGACACGAAGAGCAATTATTGTCTTAATTGCACTGCAAGCCATGACTCCAAATGCGATTGCCGATAATTTTAAAACAACACGGCAAGCTGTATCAAAGCATTTACGCATTTTAACCGAATGCGAACTTGTTAAACAAGAGCAAAAAGGCAGAGAGATTTATTACTCTCTGGAAATTGACAAAATGAAAGAAATAGATATGTGGTTAGAACAATTCAGAAAGATTTGGGAAACCCGATTTAACCAATTAGACAACTTATTATCAACAATTAAACAACCGAAAAAATGAGCTCCTTACTTTTTGATTTCATCGTTGACAAAACGGCAAAAACGGTTTTTATAACCAGAGAATTTGATGCAGAACTTCCTCTTGTTTGGGATGCCTTTACAAAACAGGAATTATTAGATCAGTGGTGGGCGCCAAAGCCTTTTACATCAAAAACGATTTCAATGGAATTTAAAGTCGGAGGTCGAAGATTTTACGCCATGGTTGGCGCTGATGGAGTCGAATTAGGCTGGCAAATTCATGATTATACTTCAATAAGTCCAAAAACTAATTTCAAATTTTTTAATGCATTTGCTGATAAAGACCAAAACTTGCATTTACCCGGGTCGAATTGGGATTTTAGTTTTAGTGAGTTTGAAGGGATTACAAAAGTGAACATTACGATTTACAACGAATCTCTTGAACGTATGGTTAAGATGATTGAAATGGGCTTTAAAGAAGGTTTTACAATGACATTGAACGAGTTGGAAAACGTACTCAACAATCAAAAAAAGCATTAATTGTGCACCTTTTTTAGTTTGATGAGAACTCGCTTGTTCCTAGTTACAATAGTCATTAAGTTCTAATTTTAGGACTTAATGACTATTATTTCGACAACCAAAAAGTAAACTCACCATTTTGAGTTTCTTTTTAACTCAGATTCATTCGTATTGGTGTTGAAACACTTGATTTAAGTAATGAAAATTTTCGAAATCCGATTTCCGCAATGTACAGAACTAGTTCTGTGGCGCTTTGTTGCTAGTTTCTAGATGCTGTTTTTCAAATGTATGATATAGAAACCAAGGTCATTGCGGCGAAAGCCGCAATCAAGGCGTCTCTCGAAAACGTTTGTAGCAAAGCGTAGCTATACTTGGTTGCTAGCTTTTTAAATGCCGTCTTCAATGAAATAACTTCTGATTTTGACAATTTTGTCTAAAGTTATAAGTACCTGAATAACGAATTCGTTCGTATTTGACATCTCCCAAACCAGACTTTCCATTCGTTTTATCGTTTTCTCTCGGATTAGGGACTCTCCTGCCATAAACGACATAGTTAACGTTTATGAATCCTACTAAAAATCCCAAGCTCCAAGAGACTCCCGATGCATGGAAGTGACAGATTTTCTGTTCCCAAATCCTTACATCAACCATCAACCATTATCATCAGTTCACTATCTTGAAAAATTCTAAAATTCAAAAGCATAAGAGAGCTTTATGCTCAACATTTTTCAAAGCTTAAATCAAAAATCAGCCATCAGCAATCAGCAATCAGCAATCAACCATCAAAAATTTCTACTATCCGAAATCATTTAGCTTCATTCATTTTCTTAATGCGATATTGCTGGCGCAGCCACTTAACCCAACGCGCACTTTTTTGTTGATGTTCTTCATAAGTAATTGAAAAATCATGCTTTCCTTCTGGTGTTGCAACCATATACATATAACGATGTACAACCGGATTCAAGACCGCATCAATCGACTTCACATCAGGATTAGTTATCGGTCCGGGAGGCAAACCACGATATTTATACGTGTTATAAGGATGATTAATTTGGTAATCAGCATAGGTTAGACGGCGGCGTTCACCTAATGCAAAATTCACGGTCGGGTCGGCTTGTAATGGCCATTTTTTTCGTAAACGATTCAAATACAAACCAGCAATCATGGGTTTTTCTTCATCGTTGCCTGCTTCCCATTGCACAATAGAAGCGAGTGTTAAAACTTCGTCGGAACTCAAATTCTGTGGAATCGAACCTTCTTTGGATTCTATCGTTTTCATTGCCAAAGACTGAGTTTCTTGTATCACTTGTTTAGGTGAATAGGTCCAAAACATGGAATACGTTTCCGGTGTAAGTCTGGAAATCACATTTTCAGGTGTTAAGCCTAATTCTGCAAGTTTAATTTCACTGTGAACAAAATCAGAAAACTCCTGTTCTGAAAATCGAAATGAATCACTTATTTCTAGTATGAGTTTCTCGATAGATTGTCCGGGTAAAATAGTTAGCCTAATCGGGTCTTGATGCCCCAAACCCGGCTTTGAAATCATATCACCGACTTTATAATTCCCTCTTTTTAAAACATAATGTCCGGCTTGCACTTGTCTGAACCCTTCCAGTTTCGCAGTCCAAACAAAACTCTTCGTATTTCTTACCAAACCAAGCTCTTGAAGCTGTTTTGCAAACTGCTCAATCGATTTTTTTTCTTGAATAAAGACAGATGTATTTGCCGAAACGGTTACTGCATAGGGATTTTCGAGACGAAACCACCTTACTGAACTCACAATTAATAAAGAAATCACAAAAAGTGACGAAAAAACAAGCGTTTCGTTTTTGTTCAAAGGCCAATATGACTTAATTTCCATCTGCATTTGTTTGCTGTCGGGAACTAAAATAAACGATTTTTTCGCATTACGCTTATACTACATGGCCATATTTGAAAGCACTTCGTATTTAATTAAAGCTGATTCTGATTTTGACTGGGATTTATCCAGCTTTGAGAGTGACGCACTTTACCAATCCTTAGTTGTTAAAAAACAAGCAATTCCGCTAACAGGAAAAGCACCGGCACAACCCAAAGCGAGTATGGGTTTTGGTTTGAAAAAAAAACCTGTAGAAACAGAATCCGACACGGCAACTAATCAACATTTAGTTTTTGATTTAGATTCGAATGCGCTAAGCACTGAACTACTTAATCAATTTAAAAGAGCACATCGCGACCGATTAAATAAACAAGCTTTTTGTTTTATTATCGGACTTGGAAGTTTAAAAAAAGCTGGAAAATCTCGTCCTGTTTTATGTATTCCTGTTCATCTAGTGAACGATCCTGCTTTAGAAATACCGTTTTGTTTTGCATGGTCTGACCAATTACCCTTTCTTCACCATGAAGTAATTGATTGGCTTGCAGAAGCTGATTCACCCATTCCGCAGTTGCCGGATGTTCTTTCAGATATTTCCGTGAAAAATTTCTTTCATGATTTAACCTATAAACTAAATGCTGAATCGGGATTAACGTTCACAGAAGCGGTAAAAACGCAACGTATCCATTTTGAATACAAACACGCTGAATTTGAAGACTTAGCAGAGATTCCACTTTTAAACAATTATGACGACAGTTTTACTCATACCAGAATAACAGGAAGTGATGCTTTAGCTAAGTCATACGCCGTTAAAGATATCAACAGAAAAATTTCTACTTCTATTTCGGCAAAGGATATACAGTCTTTTGTACATAATCTTGCGGTACATAAAAGCTTAGAAAAACCGGTAATTATTACTTCTGCACAGGCGGGACAATTACGTTCCATTAGAAAAGAATTACACGATGTTGCCCCTGTACTTTCGCTTTTTGATCATCTTGAGCCGGAAAATTTAATTGATGAGCTCATCACTCTTTTTGAAAATACTCCCGAAGTTGAAGCGATAAAAGCTCCCCAACTCCATGTAACTGAAATAGTAGAACGTTTACATGAATACGACGATGCATTAAACGGTGCTCATGAAGATGAATTCGGCTCACCGGCTGAAATCATGGCATTTCTTTTAAAAACAAAAGTTACAAGTACGTATAAACCCCATTTACATGAATACCATGGCTTAACAGCATCAATTCTTAATCAGCGAAAGTTATTGATTAAGCAATTGTTGAAATTACAGGGCTCAATGACACCACATCCTGTTTGGGATAAAGCTGAACCAACCTTAAACCATGCGGAAATGGTTGAAGAATTGGAAAAAGCATCGTTGAAACTATCTAATGTGCATCGCCATATTAAAGAACTCACCCAAAAATCGAAAGATATGCTTGGGGTTTCATTCCCTGACAATCCCGAAGAATTGGAAAAATTCATAAAAAAGCTGCACATACTTGAAGACATTCCTCAGTTTGAACGCCACCAACTCGATCAAAACTGGTATCCTATCCCTGATGTTATTCCGCCGGCTTTCGATCAAATCCACAAAGTAAAACAAGAGCTGGAGAAGCTTAAGCCGTACTTCCATCTCGAAATTGTGAACGAACCGCTTGAAAACTTAATTCCTGAGTTGGAGGCATTATCACACAGCCCCAAACGATATGTTGATTGGAATTACAGACAACATGCCAAACGTTTATTGGGTTATGCACGTGCAAACACGCAGAAATTCGACCATGCCTATATCGCGCACTTGAGAGATGTTGTTAAAGTGCAGAAAGAAATGGCGAAGTTAAGCGAACATGGTAAACTTGTTGCTCGCTATTTTGGCTCATATTGGAACGGATTAGAAACCGACGAACCTTTCCTGAAAAAACAAATGGTTTGGATGGAAGGATTTTCTAAGTTAAAACTGGAATACATTGAAGAGAATATTGACCAATTAAAGCGTCTAATACTCAGAAAAGACACGCAACGTGCTGTAAGTACAATTAAAGACTTACGAAATTATCTAATAGAAAAACACGAAACAGAAAATCACATTTGTGAAATAATGGGGATAAAACATTTTCTGTTAGTTAAACTATTAGAGGAATCTGAGTTTGATATTAAAACCTTTTTTGATGATTTAATTGAAAACAGTGAGAGTCTGAAACAACGAGCCATGCTTCACAGACTCAAAGAAAGTGAGAATGCTAAACGTTTAGAACGTTTTATAGAGCATATCATCGAACATGCTATTCCATTTAATGATGCCGCAGATCGATACGAACACGCCATGTTGGTTGCGTCTTTAAAAAAAATGGAAGATGAACGAGATATTCTCTCCCACTTAGAGATTTCTGATATCAAACAAATGCTCGATTTATTAAAAGAGCAATACCATTCTTTATGCGAATATGGAGTGTTCAAAAAAATGGAACACTATGTTTCGATTAGGAAACAACCATCAATCAAAAAGAGATTTAAAGAGCAAATTGCGCAACTAAAACAACTTCGAGATTCTGACAGAATGCCTCATACACAGGTAATTCTTCAATTGGTTAAAGACATTTTGCAACAGTTGCAAACTATTGTTTTATGTACACCCGACCAACTTGCACAAACCTTGCAATTAATTGATGCTCACGTAATTACAACCACCAAATTAGAAGCTCCAAATCCATTTAGTAATCTGTGGCTTTATATAAAAGAAGTCCCCGAAACAGCAAAAAACTATCCCATCGCTTTCGAAATACAAGAAACACCCAAAGCAGCACAAATTAAGGGTGAAGTAGCTACGGACTTCATCATAAAGCAGTTCGAAATTGCAGGAAAAACTAATCTAATGTGGGTTTTTGAATCTGATAAAGCTGAAAACGCATTTTGGCATAAAGTCACCCATTCCGCGATTGATTTCAAGACCTGGACAAAAGCACTTAACGATGGTATGATTCAATGCACTACTTTCGTTGAATCCGATTTAGAAGATGTAACATTCCCGTTTTTTGATGTTACTGTAGTTGATTTTTCATTTGTTGACCCCAAAGCAAATCCATTTGCGCTCAAGAAATCATCTCCAAAAATTCTCACGGATTCTGCGAAGCGTTTAAGCAAACTCGGTTTTGAGATTCTCCTCGTAAAAAACGAAGGTGATAAATCGGATGATGTAAAAAAGAAAACCGAAGTATTACAAGATGAGCTAAGCTGGAAATTAAAAGATGAAACCTTGTTTGCATCTCAACTGAAAAAAGCCACTTTCTTGGAAGAAAATCCGGTAAAATCGTTGGGTGAATTATCCGGTTTTGTTGCCACATTGGACGGACGAGTAGCCTCTGTTTGGTCTGATTACGCACTTAGCGAAGGCGAACACATCTTCACCTCTTTCCATGATTCTTTGATTTGGGATGCAAGCATTTATAACCCGATTCGAAAACTCTACAAAAAAGCTGATTCGCTTATTCTGGATTCGATGAATTTCATTAAAAACGAACCGGAAGAAAAATCTAAGCCGAAAAAGAAGAAACAACAATCAACCAAAGCAGATGAGTCTGTAACGGTAACATCAGCGAAAACGGAAACTGAAAAGCCTAAACCGGCTACAGTAAGTATTTCTGATCCGTTTTCATTTCCCGATGTACCTATGGAATTTACGTTCACACAAATCAATAATCCTTCGAAAGCAGTTAAACCCAAACTCAATAAACTGCCTAGAATTAAGTCTTTCGCACCGTTCGATGTTCAGCCTATGGGCGAAGCAGACGAGTTTTTCACAGTAACCGCTCGTTCGCTCAAAAAAGGAATTTTAGAAATCGTAAAAGCGGAATCTCCGATAAATTGGCACCGTTTAACACGCCTGTTGATTTCCGGTTGGAAAATGGAACGTCTTAATGAAAACGCACTCACCATCACCAAAAAACTATTAGCTGAATTAGCTGAAAAAGGCGAAGTAGGTGTAAAAGAAGGTGTGATTTACGAAACCACCGATTTTAAATTTACGATTCGTTCCCGCGCTGATTTGCAAGATTTTAATGCCGAAGAAATTCCGATGGTGGAATTGGAAATGGCGTTATTTCTCGTTTTAGACCAATATCATCCGCTAAAAATGGAAGATTTATTAAAAGCGGCTTCTTTCCTTTTAGGTTTTGATGAGTTGACTCAACCCATGGAAACCGTTCTTAAACGCGCATTGATAAAGATGGGAATGGAAGACGTTGTTTGCGTGAGTGAAGCAGGATTCCAGTTAACCCGTCCGATTTTATTATAATGAATACGTATGTTGCTTGGCTTCGCGGAATAAATGTTGGCGGACACCATAAAGTTCCGATGAAAGACCTAAAATCCCTTTTAGAAAAATTGGGATTTAGTGATGTAAAAACCCTCTTAAACTCCGGGAATGTCGTTTTTAAGTCTGAAATATCCAATGAAAAAGAACTTGAAAACGTGTTGGAAAATGAATTTAAAATATATTTCGGGTTCCCAATTTCAACCATAGTTTGCCCCAAAGAACAGATTCAGAATCTTATTAGCTTGAACCCGTTTGCGAACATCAAACTCACTCCTGATTTACGCTTTTACATTTCATTTTTAAAAGAACTTCCTACAATTAAGCTCGAATTCCCTTGGATTTCAGATGACAAATCGTTCCAAATTATAGTCGTGATTAGCAAGATGATAGTCAGTTATTTGGATGTTTCTGTTAGTAAAACAACTAAAGGAATGGAATCGATGGAAAAGATGTACGGTAAACAGATTACTACCAGAAATTGGAATACGATTGAAAAGATTGCTGCATTGATGGGCTGATTTGCTATAAACTAAGCATATGAATCAAAACTATTAAATATTTTATTCGAGATGATACCTGATTACCAAACAATAATGTTGCCGCTCTTAAGATTAACTAGCGACAATAACATTCATAAATTTAGACAAGTTGTTGATTCACTCGCGACTCATTTTCAGCTTACTGATGAAGAAAAAAAAGAGTTATTACCAAGTGGTAATCAAGCAATATTTGACAATAGAGTTGGTTGGGCTCGTTTTTATTTAGCAAAAGCCAATTTACTCCAATCTGAAAAAAGAGGTAAACTTCAAATAACACAACAGGGGTTAAACTTTATTAAAACCAACCCCAAAAAGCTTCGAACTAAAGACTTAGAAAATTTTAGTGCATTTAGAGAATTCAAGTCGTCTATAGATAAACGTAATCATTCTAATTCACTCAATATTGAAGACTTAAAAAATGAAGAAATAGAACGAACGCCTGAAGAAGCACTTGAATATGCTTATCAAAAATTAAAGAATGATTTATCTAGAGATTTATTAGATACAATTAAAAATTGTTCACCATCATTTTTTGAAAGATTAGTCATCGACCTGTTAACAAAAATGGGGTATGGAGGTTCTAGGCAAGATGCTGGCAGGGCACTTGGGAAATCTGGAGATGGTGGAATTGATGGAATAATCAAAGAAGATAAACTAGGACTCGATACAATTTATATTCAGGCAAAACGATGGGAAAATACTGTCCCAGTTAGAGAGATTAGAGATTTTGCAGGTGCTTTATTATCTAAAAAAGCACGTAAAGGTATCTTTATTACAACTTCAAATTTTCCTAAAAGCGCATTCGATTTTGTTGAAAGTATTGAGCACAAAATTATTCTTATCAACGGGGAAAGGTTAACAGATTTGATGTTTGAATTCAATGTAGGATTATCTATACAATCGGCTTATGAATTAAAAAGAATTGATTCTGACTACTTTGATGAATAGAATAAAATGACATTAATATTTTGTTCAAACAAAAAAGGGTGATTTCTCACCCTTTTTTATTCTCTTATGGATTGATTTTTGCGTAAATCATTCCGACTAAACTACCTTGTATAATTCCGTGAATTAACCAAGTTACCACAACCGCAACGGTTACATCAAATGCACTTAAAATCATCCACATTGATGGTAAAACGGCAACCAATCCATAAACTAAACCGAGTTCTAAACCTCTTACAATAAAAGAACCTTTGAATAATTGTTTTGAGCGTTGCCAAAACCAAGCAAGTGCAAAACTGAGTACAAACGGGTGTAACATAAATAAATACCCCTTATAACCGTCCATATCAAAAGTCGGGCTGTAATATTGCTCCGCAACTGATGGAAATAAGTAAACAGTGGCGTATAATCCAATAAAGTTAAGTGCTAAAAGTAAAACACCTGCAAGCAGGCTTTTAGTGATAAATATTTTCATTTAATCCTCTTTTTTGAGTGTGATGCGATGCCCGAATGTAACGCTACTTTATCAAAAAGAAAATGAAGCTTACACCAAATGCTATTTAATTTCCTTTTAATGCTTTCACAAAAGCTAAGGTTTTTTCTTTCCAGTCTGAATTAGGATAGTTTGAACGAATAGTTTCTATCAATGCAGAACCGACTATAAATCCGTCAACATCTCCGGCAATTTGTTTTGCATCATCATGAGATTTTATGCCAAAACCAATCATAATCGGATTTTTTTGGATTGAAGCTTTCACACGGTCTTTAAACTTTGATACAGACTTTGCAACCTCTTCCCCGCTTCTTGCGCCTGTAACACCTGTTACAGAAACACAATACACAAAACCACTCGATTCAGTATCTACCAATTTCATGCGTTCATCTTTGGAGTTTGGAGCAACCAAATAAATTACATCTAAACCATTCTTATGCGCTTCTGCTTTTAATTCTTTGGATTCCTCAATCGGGACATCAGGAATTATGAGCGCATCGGCACCGCTTTCTCCTGCTTTTTTACAAAATGCTTCTAAACCGTAGTATAAAATCGGATTGATGTAGCCCATAAGCACTATGGGAATTCTTGACGATTTTCGAATTTCGGAAACCATATCAAAAATCACATCTAAATCAACACCGTTTTTTATTGCCACATCGCTGGCATACTGAATCGTCGGGCCATCGGCTAATGGATCACTGAACGGCATTCCCAATTCTATGATATCGGCTCCGGCTTTTTCCATCTCTAAAACCAGATTAACGGTGGATGTTTTTTCCGGAAATCCGGCTGTGATATACAAGCTCATTATAGAGCCGTCTTTTTTTCCTGTAAATACGTTTTTGAGTCTGCTCATTTTAAAAAGTAATAAAGGTTTATAGATGTAAAGGCGTAAAGCTGGTATATGGATTATGGGTTTGGAGTACTATTTTAGAAATCCGAACTCAAACACTTGAAATCACATTCAATCTCCGAAAATTTCTTTGGAAATTGTTCCCATGTCTTTATCTCCTCTACCGGAGCAATTCACCACAACTATTTCATTGTTTGATGTAGTCGGCATCAATTCTTCCAAATAGGCAATGGCATGTGCTGATTCAAGCGCGGGTATTATTCCCTCTAAACGGGATGTTAACTTAATCGCTTCCAAAGCATCAGCATCGGTTACCGGATAATACTGTACACGTTTTGAGTCGTGTAAATGGGCGTGTTCAGGTCCGATTCCCGGATAATCTAAACCGGCACTAACTGAATGTGCTAACTGAATTTGACCGCCCGGTTCCTGTAATAAGTAGCTTTTTGCACCATGCAACACACCAATTTGACCTTTTGCAATTGACGCTGCGGTCATGTGTGTTTCAGCGCCGTGTCCGGCAGCTTCTAATCCAATCAAATTCACAGAATCGTTAATGAACGGATAAAAAATTCCCATGGCATTTGAACCGCCGCCCACACAAGCAAGCACGTAATCAGGAAGTTTGCCTTCTGTTTCCTGCAACTGACGTTTAGTTTCTTCCCCTATAATCTTTTGAAATTCGCGAACCATCATCGGATATGGATGTGGACCCACAACCGAACCTATTATATAAAACGTATCATCTACATTCGTTACCCAATCACGAATAGCTTCGTTCGTGGCGTCTTTTAACGTTTTTGAACCGGAATAAACAGGACGAACCTCAGCGCCGAGTAAACGCATTCTGTCCACGTTTAATTTTTGGCGAACTGTGTCTTCTTCACCCATATAAACCACACATTCCAAACCGAATTTTGCGCAAACCGTTGCAGTTGCAACACCATGTTGTCCGGCACCTGTTTCAGCGATAATGCGCTTTTTCCCCATGCGTTTAGCCAATAATATTTGCCCGATTGTATTATTGATTTTGTGCGCACCCGTGTGGCATAAGTCCTCCCGTTTGAAATAAATTTTTGCTTTTCCGTAATGCTCGGTTAAGCGATTACAATAGCTTAAGGGTGTCGGGCGACCCACATATTCTTTCAACAAATCGAGAAATTCTTTTTTGAAGGATTCATCGTTTCTGGCTTCTTCAAAAGCGAGTTCCAATTCTTCAACTGCGGGTATTAAAATTTCCGGGACAAATTTACCGCCGAAACGACCAAAATAACCTTGTTTTGTGGGAAAATTGTACATGATTTTTCGAAAGGTTTAAGTTATAAGTTCTCAGGTTTCAGGAGATTGATTATGCTGTTTATTATTCGTGATCCTGAGTTTGCCAAAGTTCATCAACAACATCAAAAAAGTCCGCCATTTTATCGAAATCTTTAATTCCCGGCTCTGACTCTAAACTGCTGGAAACATCAACAGCGAAAGGATTACAAGCATTTATTACATCGTTGAGATTATCAATTCCGATTCCACCGGCTACAAAAAACGGAACGGTGGTTTCCAGTTCATTCAAAACCGACCAATCGAATGTTTTACCTGTTCCGCCGAAAGCTTCATCTGTGTATGTATCAAACAAAAAATAGGAAACACAATCTTGGTATGGTTTTATGAGCGCTTCAATATCAGATTTACCCATTCCTTGCTTGATTCGAAATGCTTTGATGACCTCTTTTTCCATCAACTGGCAATATTCCGGGGATTCATCGCCATGTAACTGAACGTAATGAACTCCGGCAATCAAAGCTGAATTGTTCACTTCATCAATCGCTTCGTTCACAAAAACTCCGACTGATTTAGGACCTTCCAACCACGAAATAATCGCGCCTGCTTCTTCCGGTTTGATATATCGGGGAGATTTTGGATAAAAAATGAATCCACAGAAATCAGCCATTGCACCGGATACAAATCGCGCATGTTCCAATAAAGTGAGGCCACAAATTTTAACTCTTGTTCTGTGGTTTTGGTTTGATTCAGACATTATTAAAAAGTATAAAGTTGTAAAGGTTTTAGGAGTAAGGAGTAAGGAGTAAGGAGTAAGGAGTATTTAGGCTTTTTCGTTTCCAAATCAACAATCTGCCATCATCCATCAAAAATTTATAAAATCCGACATCCGACATCTGACATCCGACATCCTTTTCATCCGTTTCCTTTCAGAATTTCTTTGAGCGCTAAACCAGGATCTGGCTTACGCATAAAATGCTCGCCTATTAATGCCGCATGTATTCCTTCTGAGGCCAAGAGCTCAATATCCTGAGGTTTAGACAATCCGCTTTCAGAAACCGTTACTGTTCCTTTCGGAGCTTGTTGTAACAGTTTTATCCCTTGGTGCACATTCACTTCAAAAGTATCCAGATTGCGATTATTCACACCGAGAACCTTCACCCATTTAAAATCCAACTTGTTGAAATCGGCTTCATCATAACATTCAACCAGACATTCCAAACCGGTTTCCTGTGCACAATGGATGAGTTCAGTAAGTTGATTGGGCTCTAAAATGGTGGCAATCAACAAAATGGCATCGGCTCCAAATGCTCGTGCTTCTTCAATTTGGAATGCATCAACAATAAAATCTTTTCGCAAAACCGGAATCTCAGACATTCTGGAAACCAATTGCATATACAGTAAATCTCCTTGAAAAAACGGTTTATCCGTTAAAACAGACAAAGCCGCCGCACCATTTTTCATGTATTGCTCGGCATGCTTCTGAGGATTAAAATCCGGACGAATGAGTCCTTTTGATGGCGATGCTTTTTTGATTTCGGCAATTACCCGAACTTCATTTTCTTTTTGGAGTGATGCCGCAAATGGTCTGCGCTCGGCCTCGTAATCTTCCATCGAACGGAAAGAAGAAACCGAAAATTTGAATTTCCTTTTCTGAATGTCTTCTTTGGTTTGAGTAACTATTTTTTCAAGAATCCCGGACATGGTTTTATTGCAGATTTCTGATTAATAATTTTTGATTGTTTACCGAAAAAAAAGGACTTCGATTTGATTATCAAACGCTGAGTTTCCATCATTGTAGTTTCATGCTTTCTGAGTTTCTTCAGCAAAGCGAGTTAATGCTTTGTACGCTTTCCCTGAACGGATACTTTCACGTGCCATGTGTAAGGTTTCCTCAAGCTGTAAATCATCACGTGAAGCCAACATCGAATACGCTGCATTTAACACAACAACATCTTCGCGAATACCTTTATCTTCACCTTTCAGAACAGATAAAATCAGGTTTGCATTCGTGTGTTTATCGCCGCCTTTCAAAAAAGAATCATTCGTATAAATCATGCCTACATCTTTAGGATGAAATACATCCTTCTCGGAAATTCGCTGATTTTGCAAGACATAAAAACTACTTTCAGATAACACACTTAATTCATCTAAGCCTTGATGAGCATGTACCGTAATCGCTTTCTCCGTTTCTAATTGTGCCAAAATTTGAATCATCGTGAATGCAGCTTCTTCACTAAACGCACCAATCAACTGACGTTTAACATCAGCAGGATTAAGCAAAGGACCAAGCATATTGAACAAGGTTCGCATTTTCATAGCTTTGCGAACGGGAACTATGTTTTTCATTGCCGGATGAAATAAAGGCGCAAACATGAACCCCATTCCAGTTTTTTCGAACACTTTTTCAACTTGAGGCGCTTGTAAATCCACTTTTACGCCTAAAGCTTCTAACACATCAGCGGAACCTGTTTGGGATGATACACTTCTGTTTCCGTGTTTTAATACTGGAATTCCTGCTCCGGCCACAACAAACATTGCCGCAGTCGAAATATTAAAATAACCGGAATGATCGCCTCCTGTACCACATAAATCAATGGCGCCTGTAGTATCAACTTGAACTTTAACGGCAGCATTTCGCATGGTTTGCACTAAGGCGGTCAGTTCTTCTATCGTTTCGCCCTTCATACGCATTCCAAATAAAAACGTACCGGCTTCAATATCTGTTACCGCACCTTCGATAATTTGGTTTAAAGCAAAACCGGCTTCTTTTGCGCTTAAATCCTGTTTTTCAACGAGTTTGTGTAGAATTTCCGTGAAGGTCATTTTGAAACTCCATTAACCCAGTTCTTAATCAATTTTGGACCTTCCACAGTTAAAATACTTTCAGGGTGAAACTGCATACCTTCAATCGGAAGCGTTTTATGCCGAACTCCCATTATCACTTTATCTGATGTCCATGAAGTTACTACCAATTCATCAGGAACGGTTTCCGGAGCAATTACCAACGAGTGGTAACGGGTTGCTGTAAACTCAGTAGGAACACCTGTATAAATCGACTTTCCATCATGAAAAACTTGAGAAGTTTTGCCGTGCATTAAACTGGGAGCATGAACAACTTTTGCACCAAATACATCGCCAATTGCCTGATGACCCAAACAAACTCCCAAAATCGGCGTTGTTTTTCCTAATTCGCGAATTACATCTTCTGTTACTCCGGCATCTTCCGGTCTTCCGGGTCCGGGTGATAACAATATTTTGGATGCGTTTAATTCCTTAATCTCAGCTACACTTAAGTCATCGTTTCGAATAATTTTGTAATCCGGCGTTTCCATCGCTATCAGATGAACCAAGTTGTAGGTGAAGGAATCGTAATTATCGATAATGAGAATCATAACTTATCCGGCGTAATGTGTTCTGATTAAACCTAATGCTTCACGAATCGGTTGCATGACTTCCTCTGCACGTTTTCTGGCTTTTTCGCCGCCTTCTTTCAGAACATCCATCACAAAATCGGGGTTTTGCTCCAATTGATGACGTTTTTCGCGAGCTTCGGCAAAATACTCGGTTATCATTCCCAACAATTCTTTCTTAGCATGGCCGTAACCGTAACCGCCGGCACGATATTTAGCAGCGATTTCTTCTTTCTTTTCCGTTGATGCAAAAAGCTTAATAAGTGCAAACACATTACAGGTATCCGGATTTTTTGGATCTTCCAATGGTGTGGCATCCGTTACTATTTTCATCACCTTTTCTTTTAAAGCTTTGCCCTCATCAAAAATAAGAATGGTATTCCCGTACGATTTCGACATTTTACGTCCGTCAACTCCCGGAACAATTGCAACCGACTCAACAATATGCGGCTCAGGGATTTTGAGTAATTCTTTTTCGTAGGTAAAATTCAACTTTTGAGCCAAATCTCGCGAAAATTCGATGTTTTGTTTTTGATCGGCACCAACCGGTACAATATCGGAGTTGTAAATCAAAATATCGGCAGCTTGTAAAATCGGATACGTGAATAAACCAATATTTGCAGCTAAACCATTTGCAACTTTGTCTTTGTAAGCGACCCCCTTTTCCATGAGTGAAACCGGACAAAGTGTTCCTAAAATCCAAGCCAGTTCCGTTACTTGCGGAACATCAGACTGAGCAAAAAATGTACATTTCGTCGGGTCGAGTCCTAATGCTAAATAATCTAACACCACATCAATGGTATTTTGACGTAATTCCGGTCCGTTTTGAAGTGAAGTGAGCGTGTGATAATTCGCCATGAAATAAAAGGCATCATGCTCTGCCTGCATTTCAATATGCTGACGCATTGCTCCGAAATAATTCCCCAAGTGTAATTTCCCGCTTGGTTGTATGCCTGATAAAACTGTTTTTCTCATTGTTGTACTATTGTTTTAATTAAATATCGCTTTTAATGGTTTATGATTGATGGCTGTGGTTGATTTAACAAGTTGATAACCGCTTTATCCTTACCCTGAAAACTCAAACCTTACACCTTAAACCATTTCATTAATATATTTTCCCGGCTAATTTGAGCGCTTCGGTTAATGCTTTTGCCTTGTTTACGGTTTCTTCAAATTCTCGATCAGCATCTGAATCCGCAACAATTCCGGCTCCGGCTTGAATATAAATGGTGTTATCCGTTGCAATCATTGTTCTGAGAGCAATACAAGTATCCATATTTCCTGACAAATCGAAATAGCCAACCGCACCTGCATAAGGTCCACGTTTATGCACTTCGAGTTCATCAATAATTTCCATCGCTCTTACTTTCGGTGCACCGGAAACTGTTCCGGCCGGAAAACAACGAGCGAGAGCATCTGCAGAAGTTTTTTCTGAAGATAACATCCCTTTTACCTCAGAAACGATGTGCATAACATGGCTGTAGCGCTCAACAAAACCCTGACGATGTACTTTTACAGAACCGGGTTCACACACTCTGGATAAGTCATTTCTACCCAAATCAACCAACATAATATGCTCCGACATTTCCTTCGGATCGGCAAGCAAGTCTTTTTCCAAAGCGAGGTCTTCTTCTTCTGATTTTCCTCTCCAACGTGTTCCGGCAATAGGTAAAACTTCTGTTACTCGGTTTTGCACACGAACCAAGACTTCCGGAGATGAACCGATTAAAGCGAACTTTCCAAAATCCAGGTAAAACAAATACGGTGAAGGATTCACCGTACGTAATGCACGATAAAACTGAAAACGGTCGCCTTCATAGTGTGCACTGAAACGCTGTGAAAGCACAACCTGAAAAATATCACCCTCGTAAATATAATTCCGAGCTTTTGCAATCATTTCAGCATACTGAGATTTCTCAGTATTACTTTTGAGTTCACTAGTAAGTTGAACAGATTTTCTAGCCGGAAGCGGTTGTTGCAGAACTCGTTCCAAATCATCTAACGATTTTTGTGCATGTTGATATTGAAACTCAAGAGTTTCTTCATCAGCAGCATCAACAAAAACAGTTTTTATAAGAACTACGCTGTGTTTTACGTGGTCGAAAGCAACGATTTCATCGTAAAATGCCCAAACGGCTTCCGGTAAATGCAGAACATCTTCCGGTGTATTTGGCAAATGCTCAACCTGACGAATGGTATCGTAAGAGGAATATCCAACGGCGCCGCCTTTTAAACGCGGCAAATCCAAAATTTCAGGTTCATTCCAACCACTTGTGAGCTCTTTTAAGGCATCGAAATAAGACTTCTGTATAGGTTTAACACGTCCGTTTCGTTCGTCTGTAAGCAAGACCTGTTCCCCATCGAAGCGTAAAACCTGATATGGATTACGTCCCATAAATGAATATCGAGCCAAATGTTCACCGCCTTCAACACTTTCCAACAGAAACGGATAACGTGCGCCTTCGCGAAGTTTTAAAAAAATTGAAACCGGAGTTTGAGTATCGATAATCAGTTTTCGATACACAGGTACGGCAAATCCGGGTTTTGCTAATTCTATAAAGGTTGATTTTTCCATGATTTTCAAAAAAAAAGCCCACTTTCTACAAGAAAGCGGGCCGACAAAAATTTCGTTTTAAAACGTGTGTTACATACACAGTGAGGTCGATCCGCTTAGCAGATGTGCCACCACCAGTTTGTATGTACAGAATGTTTTAACATGGCGCTGAATTTAGATGTGAATGAAATGAATGTCAATACAAAAAATGGAGAAATTTGAATTTACTTTCCATCAAGTTGAAGCCACTTATTCAGACGGATATGTTCGTGATTTAAACAACTTCTAAGAAGCTCATCGCTTGGTAAAACTGTCACTTTTCGATTTAGCATGGCTAACAATTCATGTTTGGGGTCTTGCAGTTCAATAAACACATGAGCTGTAGTATTTTCACGTAAAATCCGACTTGTAGTATGAAGAGTCTTAGTATCAGGCTCAGTAAATCGGTTGTTTGAAAACACAAAAATATGACTCGCATTACGCACATGAGCTTTTTCTAAAGCTTTGGGACTTATCGGCACTCCATATATAAATTCGAATTCAGGATAAGGATTTCGATCAACCAACGTGGTTAATATTACACACTCTTTTTTATTCAAGTCCGATGCTGCTAATTCCTGAATCATTTCATCGGCAAATGCAGTGTATTCACAAATTAAAATATGATTCGATGCATGAATACTGGCATTTCCTCTTTCTTTTTGATGAATCATATCCCGAACGTAATTCAAAATTAAACTAACGGTATAGGTGTAGCCAATAATTCCAAAAATGATAACGATTGATGCGATTACTCTTCCGCCATGAGTTACAGGTACGATATCGCCATAACCAACAGTTGAAGATGTTACAACCCACCACCACATAATGTCTGTTAGTGAATGAATTTTATCATTATGGTTTTCAAAGAGTGAAAACCCCACTAAGCCTACGCTAAAACTAATGAACAGCAATAAGACTACGAACAATAACTGCTTTCTCATATACAATACGAATCCCCATGTAAACCTAAATTTTACTGAATTCTAAAGTCTTTTTCACGATTCTGAACGAAATTTATCGTATTTCCATTTAGTGGATAAAACGTAACTTACGCATATGAATATTCTGGTAATTGAAGACGAAAAAAACGTTGCTTCTTTCATCAAAAAGGGTCTAGAAGAAAACGGGATGATAGTAACATTGGCTTATGACGGGGAAACCGGACTGAGTTTGTTACAAGAACAAGAGTACAATGTAATTGTATTGGATGTAATTTTACCTCAAGTAAACGGGTGGGAAGTGTGTAATCGAATCAGAAAACAACTTCGCCTAAAAACACCCGTTTTAATGCTCACGGCTTTATCATCAACAGATAATTTGGTGAAAGGCTTCGAACAAGGCGCTGATGATTATTTGGCAAAACCATTCAAGTTTCAAGAATTGTTGGTTCGTGTGAAAGCGTTAGACCGCAGAAATCGGAATCAAGTCGCTACACAATCTGTCTTACGTTTCGATGATATTGAAATGAATATGGAACAAAAGATGGTAACCCGAGCCGGAAAAGAAATCAAATTGACATCAAGAGAATACAATTTGTTAGAGTTCTTTATGAAAAATCCGAATAAGGTTATTTCAAGAATGGAAATCCTGGAAAACGTTTGGGGAGTTAACTTCGATTTAGGAACTAACGTGGTTGATGTGTATGTAAATTATCTGCGAAATAAACTCGAAAAGAATTTTGAAAAGAAGGTTATTCAAACAGTTGTAGGCATGGGCTATATCTTAAGAGCAAATTAACATGAGCAATATGACGCTTAAAACAAGGATAGCAATAACCTTTTCTGTTATTACTGCCATCATATTGATTTCATTAAACTTTAGCATTTACTGGTTTTCTTACAACTACAATGAAATTCAATTTTTTCACCGATTAGAGGAGCGCGTAAATATCGCTTCGCAATATTATTTGGGAGAAAATGAATTTGGAGCAAGGTTCATTGAGGAAATACGCCAACGTCACCTGCAATTACTTCCGCAAGAAAAAGAATACATCGTTTCATTTGCTGATTCTTTGACTGCTAAGGCTTTCCCAGACAGTTTATCCCTCATTTTTTCTGATACGTTTATCCAAGACATTATTCTAGCCAAAACTGCAAACTTCAGAGACGGTGATGTGATGGCTATGGGAAAAGTGTTTGAGACCAAGAATACTCCGCATGTGGTTATTATTAGTTCTTACGACCAATTTGGCGTAGATAAAATGACAGATTTACGCACAAAATTGTATGCACTCTTTTTTGTGTATTTAGCAATGGTTTTTGTAATCGGTCGTATTTATGCAACTCAAATTTTAAAACCTCTCAAAAAGATTGTCAATAAAGTAAATCAGATTCGTTCGAACAACTTGCATATCCGCTTAGATGAGGAAAAAGAACCGGATGAAATCGGGGAAATCTCGAAAACATTCAACCGTTTGATGGATCGTATTGAAACTAGTATCGAGATACAAAACAATTTTATTTCGAACGCATCGCACGAATTAAAAAACCCGCTGACAGCCATTTTGGGCGAAACTGAAATCACACTTTCTAAAGAACGTTCTGCGGAAGATTACAAAAAATCGATGGAGAAGATTTCTCGTGAAGCATCCCGACTCCATAAGCTTACCCTGCACTTACTTCGATTAGCTCAAACCAGTTTTGATGAAACTACACTGCATACTCAGGAATTCAGAATTGATGAACTTATATTTGATATCAAAGAAGATTTAGAAGAATCGAACAGAGCTAATAAAATCTTAATTGATTTAGAAAAATTACCGGATGATCCTGATTTATTACTTACAAAAGGCAATGTGGATTTAATCAAAATCGCTTTGACAAACATTATCGAAAACGGTTGCAAGTTCTCGAATAATGCTCCTGTTCTGGTTGAACTGAACTGTTCGTCTAATTTTGTTGAGGTTTCTGTAACTGATACTGGTGTCGGAATACCCGATGATGAAATACGGAATATTTATGTACCGTTTTTCAGAGCTACGAATGTGCGAATGTTTCAAGGATTTGGAATTGGCTTACCCTTAACACAAAAAATTGTGATGATGCATCATGGTGAAATACTGGTAAGTTCTGAGGTAAATAAAGGGACAAAAGTAATTTTGAAACTTCCCAATTCTGCACATGAATAGTTTTTTGCATTAGCTTCAAAATGCTTAAGTTCAAACACGATTTACCGATATTGGGTGAAAGATATTATTAGGGAATAAACTATGTTCAACACATTAGACTTGCGAGACAAAGTAGTATTAGTTTTGTTGTTGTTATTTTATGTTTTTGCATTTACTCAGATTACACCTTCTGAGTTTGGAAAAAATACTTGGGCACAACGTCGTGGTCATCAATCAAAACCAAAAATGACACAACAAATGTCCAAGCAAAAACCGGTTAAAAGTGAACCTAATCCCGCACAACCGGAAAAACCTACTCCTACTGAAAAATTTCTAGAAACAACTCCAACTCCTACACCGGAAAAATCAAAGCCAATTGCAGAACAGCCTAAAGCTCAGGTAAAGCCAACTCCAAAACAAGATTCTAAGCCTGCGCCAAAAATTGATAACAGCTTTGTACAAGCAAATCCTATTCGTTCAAAAGAAACCTCTGAGAGTGATAAACCTTCGTTAGTAGTACCTGCTTCATTCGAAATTTCAGGTGTTTCGGGGAAAGTTAAAGTGAATAATCAACCGGTTTATTCAACTTCAGATTTCGGAAAAATCCTTACCAAACTGACTTCAATAATTACTGAATCTGATTCTTGGATTGTAATCAGCACAGGAAATAAAGGTGAGTTGGTAGTTTTCCCCAATACTGAAATTGTGATAAATGGGCAGACAGTTGAGTTAAAAGAAGGCAAAGTTTTAAACAGAAGCAGTTATTTCACCAAACATAAAATTGATGCCATCACGGTAAACAGCAGCGAAAGTAAACCTGAGTTTGTTTACTTCACTGAACCCGGAAAAGCCCGCATTTTTGCATTAACATCCGATATCTCAATAACCGGATTCGGAAAAACTACTAAAGTGAAAAAAGCGTTTGGAACCTCTGTTTTCATTTTGAACAAACAAATTAATCTGTACAACTTAAAAACTCCTGTTTCAGGTATTTCAATTAGCGGATCACAGGTTAGTTGGAAAGCAAATGCAGAATCGACCAATTACTATATCTTAAGCAAACACATTTTAGGCAATAAAGCAATGTGGCAATTAACCAGTACATCTTCAACTTCAGCCACCCTTTCTGGTGATTTAGATGAAGTGAGAGTATATTATGAAAACAATTTTTCGACTTGGTCTCAACCTGCAATCAAATAAGCGTAATTTCCAGTCATAAAAAAAGCTGATGATTAAAAACCATCAGCTTTTTTTGTTTTCAATATCTGTATTAAAGAATTGATTTAGCTGTTTTTACAACGTTTTCTGTCGTAAATCCAAACTCTTTGTAAAGCACTTCAAACGGAGCTGATGCACCAAAATGATCAATACCAATTACTGCCCCTTCTGAACCAACAACTTTATACCAAGGCATTGTTGTTCCTGCCTCAATCACCACTCGTTTAGTTACAGATTTTGGAAGAATTGATTCCTTGTAAACTGCATCTTGTTTGTTGAATAATTCCAATGAAGGCATGGAAACAACTCGCGCCGATATTCCTTCTGCTTCTAAAACTTTTTGCGCTTCTAACGCATATTGTACTTCTGAACCTGTTCCGATTAAAATGACTTGTGGCGCTTTGGAAGATTCAGATAAAATATATCCACCCTTTTCGGTTAAGCTAGCCGGATTGGAGTCATTACGCTCGTAAATAGGCAAGTTTTGGCGAGTCATTACCAATGCAACCGGAGCATTTCTGGTTTCAATAGCAATTTTCCAAGAATAAACTACCTCGTTTGCATCAGCGGGACGTAAAACAATTACATTTGGGATGGCGCGTAAAGCGGTTAAATGCTCAATCGGCTGGTGAGTCGGGCCGTCTTCACCTAAACCGATACTATCGTGTGTAAATAATAAAATCGGGTCAATTTTCGATAATGCAGCTACACGAATTGCGGGTTTTGAATAATCGGAGAATACCAAAAACGTTGCTACGTACGGTTTTAAAACACCGTGCATAACCATACCGTTTGCAATTGAAGTCATGGCGTGCTCACGAACTCCAAAGTGAATATTTCTCACACTGTAATCATCAGCCTGAATAAATGCTTCACCTTCGATTTCTGATAAATTTGAACCGGCTAAATCGGCAGATCCACCCAATAAGAACGGGATTTTTTTAGCAAAGTGATTGAGTGTTTTACCGGATGCTTTTCTCGTTGCAACGCCTTTTGCATCAGCGGCATATACAGGAAGGTTTTCGTCCCAACCTTTTGGTAATTCACTACTTAACAATTGAACCGCAGCTGAATATGCGTTTTCGTCAGACTTTTTGAAGTCTTCCATCATGGCAAGCCATTCATGTTCGCGTTGTTTTCCATAAGTCAAAGCAATGTTCATTTGCTCTTTTACTTCAGCCGGGATATAAAAATCTTCTTCGAAGGTCCAACCGTAAGCAGCTTTTGTTAGTTTGATTTCGTCTTTTCCAAGCGGTGCACCGTGTGATTCTTCTTTGCCTTCTTTGTTTGGTGAACCAAATCCGATCTTTGTTTTGCAACAGATTATAGATGGTTTTCCTGATTCAGCCTGTGCGTTTTTAATCGCTTTTTCTATGGCATCACGATCATGTCCGTCAATTTTTTGAACATGCCATCCGTATGCTTCAAAACGTTTTTGAGTATCCTCGGTGAACGCTACCGCAGTATCTCCTTCAATAGAAATACTGTTATCATCATACAAATAAATAAGTTTTCCAAGTTTCTGATGTCCGGCAAATGAGGCTGCTTCATGTGAAATACCTTCCATTAAATCACCGTCTGAAACGATTGCGTAGGTATAATGATTAATTACCTGAAAATCGGGTGTATTTAACTTTGCCGCTAAGTGTGCTTCAGCAAATGCCATTCCTACACCATTTGCAAAACCTTGTCCTAAAGGACCCGTTGTAGTCTCAACACCGGGAGTGTGGCCGAATTCAGGGTGTCCAGGAGTTTTACTTCCCCATTGGCGGAAGTTTTTGATATCGTCTAATGTGACATCATAACCCGTTAAATGCAACATTGAATACAGAAGCATGGAACCATGCCCTGCGGATAAAACAAAACGATCTCTATTTACCCATTTAGGATTTGCCGGATTATGGCGCATAAACTTTTGAAATAGCACATAAGCTACATCAGCCATACCCATTGGCATGCCCGGGTGACCAGAATTTGCTTTTTGAACCGCATCCATTGATAATGTGCGGATTGTATTAACACAGAGTTGATCGATAGATTGTTGCATGGAGAAAGAGTGATTTACTTAAAAAATGGTTGGGCTAAGATACCACTTTGAAAGCTAAGCCTCTCGCAAAAAAATTGAAATCTTTGATTAAATCTACGCTTTTATCAACTAGGCAATCATCAACTTTAATTCTTCCACTCGCTGGGCAACTTCCGCTCTGCTCATACTTTTATAAGGCTCAGGGAGTAAACTTTTTGAAGTGCATTCCATTACAGCACTAAGTATTTGCAATTCAATTTCTTCCGGATATGTCGGAGGGATGAAATCAGCCAAAACTTCATCAATAATTTCTGCTGAAACGGACTCTTCCCCTTTAGTTGCTGCCTTAAATTTCGCACGTGTTAGTGCCGCTTCCATATCAGCGCCTGAAAGTGAGTATTGGCCTGATGAAATACTGTAAGGCGTTGTTTCATCTGTCATTTTCAGCCCGGTTTTCTTTTTCATGGCTGTAAATAATTCGATACGCTCTTCTTGAGTACTCGGATAAAATAATGCGAGGTGTTCTTCTGCTCTACCTTGGCGTTTTAAATCGACCGGCATTAAATCGGGACGAGCAGTCATCAAAAACCAAATTATTCTACCTCGGTTTTCGGTATTACTCATAAAACTTGCAATTGTAGCAAAAACACGACTCGATACACCTGAATCACCACCTGAATTTCTGTCTCCCAAATAGGCATCTGCTTCGTCTATCATAACTGCAACAGGTGCCATAGCTTTTAAAATGTGAAGGATTTTTTCAAGATTTCCTTCAGTTACACCCTGCCATTGCGAGCGAAAATTTTTCAATTTCACCATCGGAACACCAATATCTGTTGCAAAACAGGTCACTAAAAAAGTCTTTCCAGTTCCAACTGGTCCACAAACCAGATAACCCATTGGTAAAACATCCGGGCGACCATTTTCAAGGGCTTTTGCAGCTTCACGAAGATGTTGTTTTACATGGGTATGTCCGGCAACTACATCTAAACCGAACTTGGTTTCAACAAATTCCAGTAATCCGTAAGATTCGGCTTCAATTAATTCTTTTTTGGTTTTGGAAAGATGTTTTTGTGAAAGAGTTTTACCGTTCTCAACAACTCCGGCTAGTAAACTTTCTAAGTTCACAAAACTCAAACCTGCTGTTTGTTGTGCTAAAACAACATCAGAAACATCAGATTTAAACGCTTCACCATAACGATTTCTAAAATCAGAGATATATACTTCTCTGTCATTCAAAAGTGGTAAATCTATTTTAATTTCTGCATTGTAAGGCGATTGAACTAAGTTTTTATTCAGATCGTTTAAGTTTTCTGTCAACAGTACTAATGAATAATCCGATTGTAAAAGTTGCGGATCGTGTGACCATTTTTGTAAGAAAACTAATGCGTTTCTATCCTCTGATGAAGATGCAGAACTATCACTCATCGGGACAATGGTTTCAGCAAAATCGAGAATTACGGCAATACTTTTTCCGTCTGATGTTCTTAAACGAACATAATTTTCGAGTAAGGCAAAAACACGAACCGGATCTTTAGGTACTTTTTGTGAAAAATCAGTTCCGTTAAATGAATCGTAACCGGTTAGTGCACGTCTAAAATCATTGTATGAAGCTTCATCTCTGAAAGTAACACCACTTGAGCGATCGTAAAACAATACAATATCTCTCGAACCAAAAAGTTCGTGCGATAAAAACTCTTTTAAGCGTACAAACTTTGATTGAGAACCCTGTCTGTAATGCACATAGTCATGAACATTTCCGTGCAAAATGAACTGATTAACTGTTTTACTAAAATATTTTTCAGCAAATTGCTGCGCCCAATTCGGATAGTGTTCTAGCATAAAACTCCATTTTTGAAAGCCCTGAACGTGAACAAACTGTAAAAGTTAATCTTCTAATAAGATAATTCTTACCGTTTCTATTCTGGCAGGTGATGCTTTACTGATAATAATTTTTTTAGTCCCAATAATAAGTTCTTCATTCACTTTTGGGATTCTTCCAATGTGATGAATGATAAATCCGGCAATAGTTTCATAATCAGCTGAATCATCAACAAAATCGACTTCCGGAAATTTTTCTACAATGTCCTCAATCTCAACGGTACCGCTAAAAATGAATGTAGTGTCATTCAATTTTTTCATAATTTGATCGGTTGTATCGTATTCATCCTCGATATCTCCAACCACTTCTTCAATCAAATCTTCAATTGTTACTAAGCCGGATGTACCGCCATATTCGTCGAGCACTACTGCCATCGATGTATTGGATACTCTAAAATCTGCTAACAAATCTCTCGAACGTTTTGAATAAGGTACAAATTTAACCGGGCGACGAATTTCTTCCAGCGTTTGCGGACGTTTGAATAAATCGCCGGCGAAAACAACCCCAATAATGTTATCAATAGATTCATCGTAAACAGGAAGCTTACTGTAACCGCTTGAAACAAAAGCTTTAAGCACTTCATTGATAGGTGTTTCTTTTTCCACAGCTACTATTTCAGTACGTGTAATCATAGAATCTTTTACACGTTTGTTCGATAACTCCAATACATTTGAAAGTAATTCAGAATCTTCTTTGTCAATATCGGAAGCGCCTTTTTCCTGAATATCTTGAATAATCATCTCAATATCCTGACGACGAAAAATATCTTCTACTTTACCTGATTCTACATTAAATGCTTTCAATAATAATTGTGATGCCCAGTTAGCCAAACCTATAAAAGGTTTTAAAACCCACTCAACCAATTGCATTGGAATTGCAATTTTTGGCAAAATACTATCTGCCCTACTTCTGAATATGGCTTTAGGTATAATCTCACCTAAGTACATAATAATCAGGGAAGCGATTGTAGTTTGGATCAACAAAACAATAAGCGATGAAGGCACATCACCCGTAAGTCTTTCAATTAGATGCTCAATCGGGTCAGAGAGGTACAAGGTCATTAAGGTTGCATAAAGCACATTAATGATGTTATTTCCGACTAAAGTTGTAATGAGAAATGATTCAGGATTGGAAACATATTTAGACAAGTAACCCGCAGCGGTTGTATTTTTTCTTAGGAAAAGTTCCAATCGTAATCGATTTGCCGAAACAAAGGCAATTTCAGAACCTGAAAAAAAACCACTCAGGTAAATGGTTAAAACAATGAGGAGCCATTCCATTACCATGAAATAACTCCTCTACTACTTCGACTTTCGCTTATATCCATTCTCGTGTATTAACGTCCGGTAAAATTTGGCTTCCTTTTTTCAAGGAAAGCAGTTGTGCCTTCTGTAAAATCTTCAGTTGCGCACAAATTTCCAAATAATTCTGCTTCCGCTCTGTAGCCGGACTCTTTGTCTAATTCTGATGCCTGAATTGCTTTAATTGCATTCTTAACTGCCAATGGCGCTTTTGTTGTAATTACTTTCAACATTTCTTTTGAAGCTTTCACTTCTTCACCAACGGCTACAACTTTATTTACCAACCCGATTGCTAAAGCCTGTTCAGCTTTAATCTGCGCTCCGGTTAAAATAAACTCTAAGGCTCTTCCTTTACCGACTAAACGGCTCAAACGTTGAGTACCGCCATATCCCGGAATTAATCCAAGTGATAATTCAGGTAAGCCGAATACCGCTTTTTCGCCGGCAATACGAATGTGAGCAGACATGGCTAATTCACAACCGCCACCTAGTGCATAACCGTTAACCGCAGCGATAAATGGTTTTGTTGAATTTTCAATAAGAGCAAAAACTTCTTGACCTCTTTCGGCAGCAACTGTACCACGCGGAGCATTCAAATCCTGTAATTCTGCGATGTCAGCACCGGCAACAAAAGCTTTCTCACCACTTCCTGTTAATATTGCTGCAAAAATATCTTCTCGGTCATTAATTTCATGAACTACATCTTCCAACTCACTTAACACTTGCGAATTTAACGCGTTCAATTTTTGAGGTCGGTTTATAGTGATAACCGCCAAACCTTCTTCATCAACTTCCAGAAGTAAGGTTTCAAATACATGTTTACTCATTTTAAGACCCACTTTTTAAGCGTTGTGATGCTTCGGGTGCTTCTTCATTTTCAAAAGAAGTATCCAAATCATCTTTCTGCTTAAATATACCAAAATCATCGAGTCCCGTACCGTCCATTGCTTCAATTATTGAAGATGTTTCTTCAACTTCCATGAGTAAGTTATCTAACTGGAAGCCAATCTCTTCCGGATTATTCATTGTCATTGATTGTTCAAAGATGTAGCGAATAGCATCTTCAATGGTTTCCAATTCAGTTGTACAAATCTGATAACGCTCTTCAGCCGATTCAAATCGCTCTAAACGTTTGTTTAATATAAGAATACGACGACGCTTTCTTTCTTTTAAGCGCTCTGATTCTATCTGCTCCAATTCAGCATTCTCTTCATCAATCTCTTGTTTTAAAGCTGATTTACTTGCTGTTTGAATGAACAGTCTGAATCTGTTATTCAAATCAAGCAAATTGATGTAATTGTTCATCAATCCATCAATTTTTTGCTCAATATTCTGCAATAAACCTTGTGATGAATACGACTGTTTTTCGAAGTTCTCGCGAATTTTGATAGTCAAATGCTTTAAAATCAAAAAACGCTTTTTATCAGATTCGATTAGAGTATTAAAGATATTTTTTGATTCAAGAACAGGTTCACGTTCTTTTAGTTTTCGAAGCTTTATCATTTTTCTAAAGTTCGGCAAACGCGGAACAGTACCTAAAAACATCAACTCTAAACCAAAAGTCATCGTCAGAATCACATTTGGAATCATTCCCGCATCATTCAAAAAAAAGGATGTGAGCGTGGCACCGAAAAGGATTCCCAAATTTAGCGGGTGAAAAAAGGCCTCTTTAGTATAATTAATGTTTTCTTCTGACATAGTAATCGTTACCCTTTTGGACCTATGGTCTTTTTAACATCTGATTTTTTTTCTGCCTGTGATGTTTCTTGCTGCGCATTAGGACCTAATGTTTTTGCAACTTGTAAATCTTCGACTTCGCTTTTCTTGGATTCTGCATTAATGGTTCCCATTTCTGCTTTCATCTTTGCTACAGCATCTTTTGCCTGTTGTTTTTTTAATTCGGCTTCGTAAGCTGCTCGTTGTTCTTCTGAAAGTTCCTGCTCGGCTTTTTCCGCTTCTGATTCGAATACCGAATCGAGTGCAATGGATAATTTTGCTTCTGCCATACTCACTTTTTCGCGAAGTACGTCCATCATTTCATCCATTGACTCCATTACCGGTTTGGCGTCCATATCCTGAATCGCCTTTGTAATTCGTTGAGTATGTTTGGCTTGCGCGAGACGATCCTTAAGCTCTTTCATTTTCTTGAAATGGTCTTTGTATTCGTTTTTAATCTTATCGTAGTCAGCCTGATTCATACTCTTCCCAATAAAAAACTATTGAGTTTTTTGTTTGCCTAATGTTTTTGATGATGTTGCTTCAGGAGCTTCTTCGTCAACTGAATCTAATAATGGTTTAGCCTCAGATTTACCCATTTCCATTTTGAACTGTTTTACCAATTCCTGAGCGCGTAATTTTTCTGCATCAACTTCAATTTGCATGGCTTGGGTATCTAAACCATCTAAAGCCATTTCCATACGAGCTTCATTTTTAGCGGCTTGTTCGTTAATACGTAAAATCATTTCATCGTGAGTTTGGTCTAAGCCGCCCACTTCAAATTGTTCCATCGCATCAGCGATTTTAGATTGCCATTTTGCTCTTTCATGAGCACGTAAAGCTTCTCTTGCTTCGTTGATTTTGCGGTCTTTCTCACGCATAAAAGCTTTTTTCACTTGAAGAGCTTTTTCGTAAGCACGTTGTGCAACCGTTAATTGCTCTTTAGAACTAGCTAACTGCTCCTGTGCTTTTTGCATTTGCATTGCATACGATTCAGCAATGTCATCACGCCCCGCATTAATTGCTGATCTAATTTTCGCAGTTACTTCTGTGAGTTGTGTTTCATATCGACGCACTTCTTTTTCGAGCATCATCACACTGGCTTTAACCGTTGCGATGTTTTCATTCATTTTAGGAACCTGATCATTCAATTCACGAATATTTTGCTCCAATATTAATTTGGGGTCTTCCATTGTACTTACCACACCGCCGAAAATGGATTTTATAGCTCTGACAAATCTTTTCCACATAGTGATCTGTTCCTTACTTATTGATTTTTTATAGGTTAAATGGCATTATACCGTTTTTGTCAATTTTATGCGATACCATTTGAGGCTGTTTTGGCCCAATCATTGAAATTGTTACTGCCTTGGCTATCAATTCATGAACGGTATCAAGTGCTTCGGGTCTGTTCGTGTAAAAGCGGAAAATTGTTTCACCTTTACTTACTCTATCACCAACTTTCTTTTCTAAAACAATTCCGGCTGTTGGGTCAATTCGATCTTCCTTCTTCTTTCTACCGGCACCTAGTTCTAATCCGGCAATACCAAAAGAGAATGCATCTAACTTAGAAATGTACCCGTCTTTATCTGCTTTAAATTCAGACACATGAGCCGATTTCGGATAATTTTCAGGATGATCAATAAAACGTACATCTCCACCTTGTTCTATTACAATATCTCTGAATTTTGCGAAAGCTGAACCATCAGCGATAGAGGCCTTACTTTTTTGAATGCCCTCCTGAATACTTGAAGCTTTTTTTCCCAAATAAATCATGGTTCCCGCTAAAACATGTGTTACTTCCATAATATCATCCGGACCTTTGCCCAACAAACCGTCAATACTCTCTTCAACTTCTAACCAGTTTCCGATTTTATAACCCAGTGGTTGATCCATATTGGTTAAAAATGCAATGGTTTGTTTGCCGAATGATTCACCGATTGAAACCAGCGTTTGTGCCAACAAAGTCGCATCTTCAACTGTTTTCATAAATGCTCCGTCACCACATTTTACGTCAAGAACCAATGCGTCGATTCCTTCTGCCATTTTTTTTGACATAATACTTCCTGCAATCAACGGAATACATTCAACCGTTGCGGTAACATCACGCAAAGCGTACATACGTTTATCAGCAGGTGCAATTTCTTCGGTTTGACCAATTAAAACCATCTTATGTTTAGCAAGAACTCTGCGATAATCATCCAAGTTAAGATTCACATTAAAACCCGGAATTGACTCCAATTTATCTAGAGTTCCGCCAGAGTGCCCTAAACCTCGTCCCGAAATCATAGGCACAGGAACGCCGCAAGCAGCCACGATTGGGGCTAGAATTAAGCTTAATTTATCGCCGACACCGCCTGTTGAATGCTTATCCACTTTTGTGCCCGGAATTTCAGATAAATCCAAAACGGTACCTGAATACAACATGGCTTTTGTAAATGCTGAAGCTTCATCATTATTCATCCCGTTTAAAAACGTTGCCATCAAAAAGGCACTCATTTGATAATCCGGAATCCTGTCAGCGGTGTATTCCTGAATTAAAAACTCAATCTCTTCTTTTGAGAGAGATTCTTTTTGGCGCTTTTTTCTAATTAATTCAACGGCGTTGTACGATTTTGACATGTGTATTAATCTCCAATACTTCCTAAAAACTTAAAACTATTTTATTCAAAAGGTTTATTATTTCCATTATTTCGGGAATAAAACTAACTTGTGCAACCAAATGCAAAAAAGAAAATATACAGAACCATTTGCTGCCAACGGAATAGAAATCTTAGTTTGATAGAGTATGGATAGTATTTTTGAAATTATAGTAGTGATATCAGTCATTTGGTCTATTTACAGTTCCTTGACTTCCAAGAAAAAACAAGAGCAACAAAAACGCCCAAGAGTTTCTACAACAGATAATTTGTTTGCAGAGTTAGAAAACCTGCTCGAAAAGAAACAAGCATCTAATGAAGTGATTGAAACAGAGGAAACTAATTCTTCTTTTGAAATTCCGTTTCAAGATAATAGCGGAAAATCCAGAGCGACAGCCAAGCCCAAAAGCAGCTTGTTTCGTGAAAAAATGGAAATGAAAAAGCCGCTACTTCCAAGAAAACCGCGTTCCAACCATTTAGAGTTTCATTCAGCAATCGACCACGAAGAACATTTTGATGTTGGACTTGAGCATCATGTTTCAGACTCGAACCCATCGCATCCTAGCGAATCAACCGTTTTAAGTGAAACCATAGATACTGAAACACTTTTAGATCCCAAGCATGTTCGCGAAGCCATTTTACTCAACGAAATTTTGAACAAACCGAAAGCGCTTCAACGTTAATGAGTAAATCTGCTGATATGTTGGTTATCGCTGACCCACATATTTATCAATTACAAGAACATATTGGTGAGAATTGGGACATTCACACACTAGAAAGCACCTTGAAAAATGGTTTTTCCGGTAATGAATCGGCAATCTTAGTTCGCACAGTTACTAAAGTCAATAAAACGTTTATTCAAACTTTCCCAGATTCTATTCGATTCTTAGCAACAGCTTCTGCGGGATTTGATCACATCGACAAAAAAGAACTTCGAAAAAAACACATACATTTTGCTCATGCGCCGGGTTGTAACTCAAAAGCTGTTGCTGAATATGTGCTCACCGGAATGCTGCTTTGGGCTGATGCCAATCATATAGACCTATCAACAAAAATACTTGGGATTATTGGTGTTGGGAATGTTGGCAAAGAAGTTGATACACTGGCAAAAAAGTTCAATATAAAAACAGTTCTTTTCGACCCCCCGCGTGAAAAACGTTCAAAAACGTTTCATTCAGCCACTTTTGATGAAGTTTTATCTTGTGATATGCTCACTTTTCATGTTCCTTATGATGCATCTACTCACCATCTATTTAATGAAAAGTCTATCGGAAATCATTCATTTGATTTGGTGATAAATGCTGCACGAGGCGGAGTTATCGACGAAGAATTTCTGCTAAAAAAAATGCAAGACGGTACCTTAACAAACTGCATTATAGATTGTTGGGAAAATGAACCCAAGCTCAATCCCCAACTTGTTTCTCATGCTTTTATAGCAACGCCACACATTGCAGGGTATTCAGAACAAGCTAAAATTAAAGCAACCGCAATGGTTACACATGCTTTAAATAAATACTTTGGACTTGCAAAAAAGGCAAAGACTGAAAAAAGGCTTCCAAATACAATTGTGCTGGATTCCAGTAACAACCTTAGTGAAGTACTTACTAAAGTGCATCCGATACGAGATTATGATGCTGCTATGAGACTCTTAATACAGGAAAAGAATGAGAATCATGCTGTATTATTTGCACATTTAAGAACGAACAAAGCTTATCGAAATGAATACAAAACCATTGAGATACAAGGTCTTGAGCAAGAATTTCATGAAACATTGCGTAAACTTGGAGTAAGAAAAGTCTGTTCATGAATCCTTTTTTTAAAAGTAATTGGTGGTTATATGTCGTTTTGCTATTGCCATTACTTATTTCAGCCTTATTTATCCCGTTAAATCGATTTGAAGAAATTCAGCTTATTGGCTTATTTGTGATTGGATTAAGCCTTCCGACAATGTGGGTTTATTTGTTTTTCCCTGTTTCTAATTTTCATTACTGGCATTTATACACTCCATCAAAGATAATTTTCTATCTCTTGTTTAGAGTTCGTTTCTTTTTGTTTTTTTGGGTGATTTGCGTACTTATTTGCACATGGGTTTCTCATCTTCTTCCTGCATTTCTTATTGTTCCGCCTGCATTATTCGTTCTGAATAGCATAGCTTTTTGGGGCGTCGGACACCAATCGTTATTGTGGAGAACCGGAAAACGCGGCAATAAGATTCGTGCATTTGCAAAAGAAACCGGACAATTGAGCTCACCTATGGGGAGTATTCCAACATTAGTTCGAACAATAATCTCTTCATTTTTTTCCATATTGATTATTACTCAATCACTTTCTTTAAATCTGATTCAAGTGATGAATCTTTTAGTGATTTTATTTTCAATATGTGGTTTAGGATTGTTTTTACTTACAAAATCTTCGCTAAAAGCCCGGTTTATCCCCACATTTGTTTCGGATAATGCCTTTTATGATGAGTATTTTTTGGTTCAGGATTCGATACAATCGATGAAACCCGTACCGGCAGAGTCATTATTTTGGATTCCGGCATTCATGCGAACCAGAATTCGATATTTATTGACACAACACCTTCGTATCCGTTCAACATCCAGAATCTATTTAGGTATTTCTATCATAGTTTGGATTTTAGCACTCATTTCGCCGGATTGGTTCGATGCGGACATAGCCCTTGGATTTATTTTATTGAGCTTGTTATTCGAATTTCATTTGTTTTTTGATGAAACCATGGGCAGTTTTGGTTTACATCAAAAAAATCAATTTACCGAAACATTAATTACTCATTTTCTGATTGCGATTCGATGGCTTCCTGTAACAGCGATTAGCTTATTTCTGCTTGATTCGTTTAATGGCCAACACATCGAACTTTTGCTGTTTATTTTACTATTCACTTTTATAAACAGTTTTATGCAAGCAATTTACCATCATTTAAAATCAAAAAAACGTTATGGCTGATTCCTTACTCGTTAAACAACTCAGTAAACAATATGGAATGGCTCCTCCGATTTTTAAGGATTTTTCTTATGAATTTAAAGGTGGAACTATAACCGGATTGATTGGGCAAAACGGAAGCGGTAAAAGTACACTGATGAAGGTTCTCGGAATGTTATCTCGCCCTGATTCAGGTCAAATTATCATCAATCAAACTAATGTTTGGGAAAAACCTGAGCAGTATTTGAGAGAAATTGGCATAGTGGCTGATTGGTTTCAATTACCTGAAACGTTGAGTTTTGAGGAGTTACTCGATTGGCAAATGGAAGAAAAAGGAATCCCTTTAGATGAGCAGCGAATCATCAAAAAAGAATTAAAAGTCGAGTTTAATTTTGATAACCGCAGTGAACAAATAATTCGTACCTATTCATCGGGAATGCGAAAAAAAACAGCTATTTGTGCTGCATTGTGTACAAATCCTAAAATTTTGTTGTTTGATGAACCTTTTCAGGCCTTAGATGCCGAAACCAGAGAAATTTTAGCAAATCGCCTAAAAAGTGAAAAAGAAGCCGGAAAGATTGTTTTATTGGCCAGTCACTTTAATCACGACGAAACCAACCTCTTAAGCGATGCCATCAACTTCCCTTTGAATCGCTAACCTGAACTGTTACATTTGTGCATGGAAAGCCGTTTGCACAAAGCGTATGAAACATTAGGATTACCATCAGGAAGCTCGCTTGAAACTATAAAGCGAAAGCATCGGGAATTGGTGAAAATCTGGCATCCGGATAAACATCAACACCATGATGAAAAACATCGAGCAAATGCTAAAATTGCTGAAATAAACGCAGCTTATGCCTATCTCCGTTCAATAAAAGAACGTACAACAAAACGAAAAAAGCAAGACCCGACAACGGCTGAAAGACCTAAACAATCGACTTCTCACACAGCTAATTCAGCACCGTCGTTTTCTCAAGCAACCACCAATCAGAAAAAAGCAAAAACAAAAACTAACACAAGTCGACAGAATCGTTACGGAACATCGTTCCAGCAAAGTAAATTAGACTCCATTTTATCCGGACTTCAAAACCGATTTAGTTATTGGCAACTCAAAAAGAAACGAGAAATCCGAAAAGATAAATGGCGTAAAATGATGGAATCGGAACGCGCTTATTGGGTAAAATTGAGAGAGAAATACGATGAACGAACACGAGTTGGCTTGTATCGAAGTTTATTCAATGCGCTTGTTTTTGGCAGAATTATCCAGTTTGAATCGGGTTCAACTGCTCTTGGATTGTTTACCATTCAAGAAAAATATGAGATAGATTTACGACACAATCTCATTAACGACCAAATCTTTTACTCCATCAACAAAGGCCTCAACTTACTCTTAAAATATGTATTTGGCGGGTTTTCACTTTTATTGTTCTTTTACCTCACCTTGATGTATTACGCTTATGGAAAAATTCCGACTTTGGATGATTATTTATTGTTACAAATGGGAGTTGTTACTCAGGCAAGTTTACTATTCATCCCAGATAATCTATTTCAGAGGGGATTATTGTGGAAATACAGACATTTGCGGAAAATGGAAATTCAGCAGACATTTGCAAACAAAACCTTACCTGGAAAATGGAATAAAATTATTCAGGTTGCCTTTTTAATTAAATATGCTGCACTTTTTCTATATCTCTCCTTCTTTTTGAAACAAATTCCAACTCTTTAACTTTCACTCCAGAACATAAAAAAAGGCAATCGATACTTTACCGATTGCCTTTTTAATAAGAAAGAATAGTAATGGACTAAAATTTATCCATTATTCCATCTACGATTCCGTATTTGAGTGATTCTTCAGAATCCATCCAATAATCACGGTCGAAATCTTTCATTACTTTTTCAAAATTCTGTCCGCAATTATCGGCTAAAATTTTTGCCGAAATCTCTTTTGTTTTGATGATTTCGCGAGCTTGAATCTCAATATCAACTGAAGGACCGCGAGCGCCGCCGCTTGGTTGGTGAATCATCACTTTTCCGTGCGGATAAATGTAACGATGCCCTTTTTCGCCACCTGATAGTAACAAACTACCCATAGAAGCTGCCAAACCCATACAAATGGTATGAACAGGCGATGAAATTGCCTGCATGGCATCGTACATCGCCATACCGGATGTTACATAACCACCCGGACTGTTTATATAAAATTGAATCGGTTTTCCCGGATCTTGCAATTCAAGATAAAATAATCGGTCAATTACATGTTTTGCAGAATCGTCGTCAACCTGACCCCAAAGAAAGATTTTGCGTTCTTCAAGCAGGCGTTTTTCAATCTGAGCTTTATCGTTTTGATTTTTTTTGTCTTTTTCTTCTGACATGATTGAACTCTTTTTGTATCAATATTTTGCCCGATGTTACGATAAAGTGCAACATCGGGCAACCTTAATTTGCGAAATTATTGCTTATCAGCCTCTTTTTTTTCCATGCTTGGAGTTAAGACATTGTTTTCACGGTTTATATCAGGAAAGCGAAATTCTGGGTCAAGTTCTACTTTTTGAATAACGCTTGTAGAATTTACACGCAATCTCCAAACCGGACCTCTTGTCCAGATTTCAACCGGAAGTTTAACATCGTGAACTGTACCATTGGATTCAGTCACTTTAATGAAACTAGGGAAAACTAATTTTTCATTACTGCTGATCGTAATAATTGCACCCTCTTTCGGATTATCCTCAACATATTGTACGTCATCAACAGATTGATCGAATAACCAAGTATTAAAAAACCAACCTTTCCAGAACCAATCCAATTTTTCACCGGTAGCATTTTCCATGTATCGGAAAAAATCATACGGAGTCGGATGTTTAAACGCCCAAGTTGCGATGTAACCTTTAAACGCAAAATCAAACCGATCAATACCTATAATGTCTTCGCGTAACATACGTAAGCCCAATGCGGTTTTATAATAGTAAGCATTGCCGAGATTTCTGGATTGTAACACATCAGGAAAAGTAATTGTGGGTTCTACTTTCTCGGATAACATATAAGGAACGATACCGTCAGCATTTTGGCGTCTTGGCTTATATTCCCCATTGTTAAATTTCTCCGTTGAGTAAATATTAATAAACGTATTAAAACCTTCGTCCATAAACGGGTATCTGCGCTCATCACTTCCTACAATCATTGGAAACCAGTTGTGCCCGAATTCGTGGTCGGTTACACCCCAAAGTCCGGCTCCTCTGCTTTTCCATGAACAAAATGAAACGCCCGGATATTCCATACCGCCGACAATACCGGCAATATTTGCAGCTGCAGGCCAAGGAAATTCATACCAATAAGAATTGTTTTCAATACTGTTTTTGGTGTATTCCGTTGAACGTTCCCATCCGCTTTTTTCGCTGTCGATACTTTCTTCAGGATAACCGGACATAGCCATTGCTTTTTTTCCTGACGGCAAATTTATCCGTGAAGCATCCCATATAAATGCGTTCGAAATACCTACCGCTATATCTCTGGAGTTTTCCAATCTGAATTTCCACGTTAGTTTTCCTTTTGAAACCGGACGCGATTTTTTATCCCCAACTTCTTTTTTCGCGATAATTTCTACTGTTTTATCGCTTGAAGCGGCTTTTTCCCAACGCTTTAATTGCTCTTTTGTAAGTACTTCTTCTTTATTTAAATATTCAGCAGAAGTAACAACCACATAATTCCATGGAGTTGTAATTTCAAAATCGAAGTTGCCATATTCCAAGTAAAACTCACCGGCACCTAAATAGGGCAAAGCATTCCATCCATTGATGTCATCATACACATACATTCTTGGATACCATTGTGCGAGCTCGTAAATCGTTCCTTTCTTTACCTCTAAACGCCCCATTCTATCGCTGCCGTACTCAGGAACAACGAATTCATAGTTCATCGAAATATTCACTTCATCGCCATTCGCTTGCATTGGTTTTTCTAAGAAAACCTGCATTCTGGTATCATCGATCAAATACTTTGCATCACTGCCGTTCACTTTTACATTTGAAACGGAATAGCCACCGTCAAAGGCTTTGTTACCAAAACGACCACCTTCAACAGGAGTAGTTTTCGCTCCTCTTGATGACTGAGAAAACAGGTTTTGATCTAGTTGAATCCATAAAAAAGGCAACTCATCAGGCGAATTATTTTTATAAGTGATGGTAACATTACCTTTAACTGTGTGCGTAGAAGGCTCTAAGTCAACAGCTAATTTATAATGTGCTTCATTTTGCCAGTAATGAGCAGCAGGACGTCCACTTGCAGAACGAAACTGACTTTGTGTCGGGAATTGAAACGGTTTAAACGCTTCCATCTGCTCGAATGGTTTATCCTGTGCAAAGGATAAAACGGGTAATAAACATCCGAGTAAAGCTACATAGGTTCTTTTCATAGTCTACTTTTTTGGGTTGAAATCTAACTTTGGAAGATGCTTCAGCTTTGTGAAAAATCAAATCACATTAAAAACAATTTACATTAGATTCTTTGTAATTATTGATTCTTTATACTTCCGGCAAATTATTAGTACATGTCTGAAAAAATTACGTTTACAATTTTACAAAGCGGTTTTATAACTAATTGGGATTCAAAAGGTGAAACCGCGTATTCATTAAAATCTATTGCTGATTTCTGGGAAGATTTTACAGCACATTTTGATTATTACTATTGCCACTCCAGTAAAACGGACTGTTGCAAATTAGAAGACCAAACTCATATTCTTCTAGAAAAATTCAGCACATCTAATCATTATGCCGTTAAAGGAGTTATTAGTGAATTAAGTGATGGGACTGCTACTTTCGAAGGAACCGTTTATCAAACAACTGAAAAACAATACAATGCGAATGAGTTGATTGAGTTTATCGTAAATGAAATTCGAAATCCGATTGTAGGCTTAATTGCTACTTCAGATTTGTTTATCAATTATGGAAAAGATCTTCAATTAGACAAAGACGAATATTTCCAACTTTCAAGAAACTATGCAACCGGAATGTCTGAGTTTGTTGATCAAATCTTGTATTTGATTAAACTGGACTCATCCGAAGCTCATGAAGACTTACACCCGGTTTGTGTTAAGTCTGTTCTTGAATCTTTAATCGACTCCAACCAACAACTGCTGATCGAAAATGATTTAACTATTCAGAATCATGTACACAATCATCTTATCTGTAATGGTTCAGAAGAGCTTATCAAGCTGGCTTATAAGCAAGTATTTTTAAATAGCATTTTATACGGAAATCAAAATCGAACCATTTCTTTAAAACCTTTCCAGTCCGACAATCAACAAGGACTTGTTATAACAGATTATGGCTTTGGAATTCAACCTGAACACGCTGACAGGATTTTTGAACGCTTTTATCGTGTAAAAAATAAAGGCATCAAAACGAATATGGATGGTGTCGGATTGGGATTATGCCTTGTGAAATCGATTTCCAGAAAATTAAACGGTAAAATTAAAATCTGTTCCAAACCTCAGCTAGGAACCCAATTCACCCTGACTTTCCCGAAAGTTAAACAAGGTGAATTGAGTATTTACTAAGCTATTTCAGAGGACTTAAATGTTGCTCAATTTGAGAACGATATTGCTCAAATTGTTTGGGCAACATTAAATTAGTCCCCAGTTCTTCTTCTTTTTCATCGAATGAAAATCCGGGACCTTCTGTCGCAATTTCCAGAATATGCCCGTCTGGGTCGTTAAAATAAATACTTCTAAAGTAGGTTCTATCCATAAAAGGACTTACTCGATAACCTTTAGAACGTAATTTTTCATACATCTGCATTTGGGTTTCATTATCCGGCACAGAAAAAGCAATATGATGAGTCATTCCTGTTCCCATCTTTACCTGACGGTATGTGCCCGGCTTGTATTCGAAATAGGTCATTACACTACCTAAATCAGCATGTTGATTACTCCAATACCAATGCGGTGCTGAACCGTCGTCATAATTTTTTGTTCTTTTGATGCGTCTCATTCCAAGTACATCCTGATAGAAATCATCCGTGCGTTCAATATCGCTAGAAATTGCTGAAATATGATGCATTCCGTAATCCAGCTTCATATCAGGTGTAATTTCAGGAACAGGATCCGGCCAAGTAATTTTTGAAATCGTTTCGGCATCTCTTCCTTCTTTAGTCTTATCACTGGCGGGAGTCAGATATGCTTCGCCAAGCGATTCAAATGGTTCATCAATTGTAAAACCGGGCCCATCTGTTGCCAATTCGATAATAAGACCGTCAGGGTCAGTTGTGTAAATTGACTCGAAGTAATTTCTGTCGAAGGGACCGTTTACGTGGTATCCTAAATCATTTAAACGTCTTTTCCATTTCAATAAAATGGTTTTATCTGGAACACGTAAAGCCACATGATGTGTGCCACCGATACCGGGTAAACCACGTTGTAATTGCGCCCATTCGAAAAATGTTAAGATTGTTCCTGGTCTTCCCGTCCTATCGCCAAAATAGAGATGCCAAGCACCGGGGTCATCAAAATTTACGGTTTGTTTAACCATTTTGAGTCCAAGTACGCGAGTGTAATAGTCTACCGTTCGTGCTGCGTTGCTAGAAATTGCTGTAAGGTGATGGAAACCGGTAATCATATGATTCCTTTCTAAAATAATTTAATATTAAAT
>SBGQ01000060.1 GCA_006226965.1 bacterium
TAAAAACGTTTTTATAGCCACAGACTTTACCTAAGTTTGAAAGTAGCTAAAATCGTTATTATCTGAAAATGATAAAAGCCTAAAAACGCTTCATTTTGTCAATATTTACGGATTGTGAGCCAGGGAAATTTAGTTAAACGAGTTACTTCAATTACTGCTGCCAGAAGTGTATCCATTGTTTCAGCCTTATTGGTTTCGATGGTGCTCACACGTTTATTGCCTGAAAACGAATACGGAGCGTATAGAACCGTATGGATTTTATATAGTTTGATGGGCCCCATAATTACTTCTGCGCTTACAGGAATGATTTATTTCAGAGCAGGGCAACACGAGAAAAGAGAAAACACAATTACGAGCGCACTCATTTGGAGTATGTTTTTTTCTCTGTTTATAGCATTAACCATGTGGTTGGGATTTCCTTTTTGGGAAAAGATTTTTCATGCGGAAGGTTTACAAAACGCATTTAGAAACTTTTCCGTGTACCTTTTTTTTTCAGGAATTACCAGTTCAATTGAAGCCATTTTTGTGGTAAAACATCGAAAGAAATGGTTGTTTCTGCACAATATCGTCTCGAACGGAATCGAGTTTTCATCAGTTGTAATACCGTTTTATTTAGGTTATTCACTTGAATTTGTGACATTAACTCTGATTGCCGCACCTTTTGCCAGAACATTGTTTTTACTGGCGTTTACGTATCGGGATATTGTTGAAGCCGAGTGGAACAGATTGGCTGAGATAGTAAAGCTTGACGGAAAATATATGATAGGTTTGATGTTCATTTCTATGGCTGGGGTCGCCGCATTGCAGTTAGATTCATGGGTAATTCGCTGGTTTTATGAAGATGACGCAATTTTTGCAGCGTATGTAGTCGGCGCACGTAAAATCCCGTTTTTATCTGCTTTAATGGCATCGGTTTCAGCAGCTTTGATTGTTCAAATCGGGAGTTTGTTAAAACGTGGTGAAATTCAGAAAGCAATGCCGGTTATTTCTCGGATTTCAGGAAGTATAGCTGTTCTTTTGTGGCCTGTATTAGCACTAATCTTTGTTTTTTCTGAGGAGTTGATGCTGCTTCTATTTGGCGGTTATGAAGCATCATCGTCCGTTTTCAGGGTGTATTTAGCTGCTGTTTTAGTACAATTTTTTCTATCGGATACGGTGCTTCTAGCAAAAGGCAGAAACAAATTGGTTTTAAAAGCCGGACTGGTAGAATTAGTTGTTAATCTGATGTTAAGTGTTCCTTTTGTGATGTGGTTGGGTTTTACAGGTCCGGCTTGGGCAACTTTAATTTCAGCAATTGTGTTTGTGTTTTATTCGCACATACTTGTAAATAAAGAGTTTGGAATTCGCCAGTCGGTGTTCGCTTACATTCATAAAACCATGCTTTTTAATGCAATAGGGACATCTATGCTGGTTTTTGCTTTATTTTCAGGCTTAAAGTTTTTCTTTCCGGTATTTGCGTTAGAAATTTTTGTTGTCGGACTTTTATTACTCGCATTATTTCTGTATTTCTTAAATCAGGATATCATTCATCAGATAAAAGGAGAGCTAGTACAACATGATCAAGAAGATATTTAACGCTTTTGAGACTTTACTTTTTCCTACAGTTTGTTTGGTTTGCGATTCAAGGCTTTATGATAAGGAGCAATATGTTTGCGAATATTGCTTGAAACGACGTTTTCCTGACCCAAATCCGCATAAAAACAAATCATGCGAAGGAATTTTATTACCGGATCAAGTTTATTTTCAGGAAGCAATGTGGAAGTTTGATCAGGGTAGTTCACTACAAAAATTACTGCATCATTTAAAATATCATGGTTTGGGGGCGCTTGGAATTGAAATGGGAATACAGTTAGGAAACCACATGAAGAACAACCCCGGATATGCGCTTTGGGAAGAAAAAGCAGAGGAGATTATCGTAGTTGGAGTGCCCTTACATAGTAAGAAATTGCGTATCAGAGGATATAATCAAGCTGAAAAAATTGCAATTGGAGTAGGCAGAGCCCTAAATTTATCGGTGTTTGATGAATCCTTACTTACACGAGTTCGATTCACCAAAACGCAAACCCGATTTAGCCATTTGCAGCGAATAGAGAATATGAATGAAGCTTTTTTGGTTGTTGAACCTGAATTATTAACCAATAGATGTGTTCTTTTGGTTGATGATGTGTTTACAACAGGTTCAACCACATTCGCTTGTGCATCGGCATTACAAAAGGGTGGCGCAAAACAAATTGGAATTATTACACTGGCTGTAGCCTAATGAAATTCACAGAAAAAAAAGAGAATGTCTATCTGGAAACTCCGCAAGGTTTTTTCCTCCCAAAATCCGGTTGGATTCGAGTTCGAAGTTCTGAGTTAGATAAAACGTTTCCGGGTTTATTTAAAATCTGGTCTAAAGAGAAAGCTTTTGAAATTGTTGAAACGTGGTCTGATGCAGAAGTCGCATTAAGCGGTTATTTGGCTTTGGTTTCCTTGTTAGTTGCACCGTTTTGGGTGAGTTTTTTGGTGTTTTTGATTCTTATTTATCTGATGCTGACAAAGCGAAATCTATTGTACGGTTTGGGTTTAAACGGACTCATGAACCTGATGAATTTGCAATGGGGACAAGTTATTTTATCTATTCTGACGATTACTTTTTTAGGCAGAAACGGGATGTATTTAAACCTGATTATTTCGGTAGTATGGTTCTTTTTGATTCGTATCGGAACCTTGAAAAGTGCGGTTAATTGGTTGGCCGGTACCGTTTTTAAATTGGAACATCGCCACGAAAAGTTTCTGTATTGGGTATGTATGAAAGAGGCGATCAAACTAGATATTCCTGTAAAAGCTATTGAAGAGATGAAGATTGGGATTCAGAAAGCAATGAAAAAATGATTAGATGATTAGATGATGTAATGATGAAGTGAACCTAAAAGCCCACTTACGCTAGAATTTCAAGATTATCACAAAATGTGAACAGAAGAGGATTTGAGAGATGTCAATACGAACGCATTCGGGATTACGGTACTCGTAGAACTTTAGACATTGATGTCATTTCATCACACTTCGTCACTCCCGAGCATACTGGAGTCTCAAGTTCATTGGGATTTTGCAGCATCCATAAGCGTTAACAAGGTCGAAATCTCAAAAAGATTCCCTCATTCGAGGACACCGCAGTACTACGAAGTGATACGCAGTACCATGAAATGAAATGACGATTATAAAAATATCCGTTGAAGAAAAAGGAGTAAGAAAAAGCCCTCTTGCGCTTAGGATTTAGAGAATACCACAAAACTGAAACACCCGCATAATCATTATTACAAAATCCGATAACAGAAAATCCGTATTTTACGACCCGTTTTTAACCTTAACCCCGAAGCTTAATTCATGAGCGAACAAGTACGATCCATGTTTGCATCCATTGCAAGCGATTACGATAAAATAAATTCAGTTCTTTCTTTTGGCATTCACCACCTTTGGCGTAAAATTGCCGTTCGTGAAAGCGGTGCAAAAGAAGGCGATAAAGTACTTGATTGTGCTACAGGAACCGGTGATTTAGCCATCACATTTAAGCAAAAAGTTGGGGCAGAAGGCTATGTGAAAGGCACTGATTTTTGCCAGGAAATGATTGATCCTGCTCCTGCAAAAGCAAAGAAAAAAGCCTTAGATATCGATTTTGAAGTGGCTGATGCCATGAACTTACCTTACAACGACCATACCTTCGATATTTCTTCCATTTCTTTTGGAATCAGAAACGTGGATGATCCCGTTCAGGCGCTTTCCGAAATGGCTCGCGTGGTAAAACCGGGCGGAAGAGTTGTGGTACTCGAATTTGGTCAGCCAAAAGGCATTATGAGTCTTCCTTACCAGATTTACAGCAAATACGTAATGCCGGCAGTTGGCGGATTTTTATCCGGAAATAAAGACGCTTATACCTATTTGCCTGAAACCTCAGCGAGATTCCCGGCTGCAGGGAAATTCGTAGAATTGATGGAAAAAACAGGCAAATTCAGCGCGAAACGTTATATCTCACTTTCCGGTGGCATAGCCTACATTTACATCGGAACCGTTGCTTAAATTTTAAAACTACATTCAACTTTGGGTTAAATCTTATGATGACAATCGAAGAAATCAAAAATTACATTCCACACCGTTATCCTTTTTTATTGGTGGACAGAGTAACCGAAATGACTGAAAACAGCATTAAAGGTTACAAAAACGTTACTGCAAACGAAGAGTTTTTTAACGGACACTTTCCGGGCGCTCCGATAATGCCGGGAGTTCTTCAACTTGAAGCCTTAGCTCAACTCGGCTGCATCATGCTGATGAAAGAAAAAGTGGAAGATCCTTCAAAAGTACTTATCGTTTTCACTGGTATTTCGAATGCAAAATTTAAGCGTCCTGTTGTTCCCGGAGATAAATTGGAACTGGAAGTGGAAGTGGGCGCCATGCGCAGAAACTTCGCAACCATGATTGCAAAAGCAACCGTTGACGGGCAGTTAGCTTGCCAAATGGAAGCCTCCGCGGCGATAGTGGATAAAGATAAGATGTAAGAAAAAGGCTGCGTTTGCAGCCTTTTTTGTTTTGTAAATCTATTTACTTGATGTACTTTCAGTAAAAACAATCCCTATGGAAACACTGACTATTCAAGTAAAGAATAAAAAAGCGCTACAACTCATTAAAGATTTGGAAGCACTTGATTTAGTTCGAGTTTTAGAGAATAAACTCGAAGTTCAAGAGAGTATGGCTTATAAATACAAGGGTAAATTGTCAGAAATATCAGCTAAAGCATTAGATAAAGAGATAGAAGATTCTAGAAATAGCTGGTAACATATCGTATTTATTAGACAGTAATGTAATTATTGATTTATTTGACGACCGATTATCTAACAAAGGGTTTGAGTTTATCAATCACATTTTTCAGCAAAAACCTCAAATTTCAGTCATTACAAAAATTGAACTTTTAGGATTTAAAGGAAGTAAAGAAGAAGATGCTTTGTTGAATGATTTTGTCAATCATTCAACAGTTTATGGACTAACAGATGAAATTGTTAGAGTGGCCATTTATATAAGAAGAGAACATAAAATTAAGTTACCTGATGCATTAATTGCATCAACTGCAATAAGCCAAAATTGTACTCTGATTACCAGAAATGTGAATGATTTTAAGATGATTGCCGATTTGGAAATTATAAACCTCTATGAGATTTAACTGAATTTTTGTTTTCAGTACAACATAAATCACCTTTTACAAACTTTCATTTTACAAATCACCTATTTTACGTGCTTCCCATAACCACATTGAACCGATATGAGCACTCAATTAGGTAACGCAGCCAAAAAAATCACAACCCGAACCGTGGTTGATATGAAACAAAACGGTGAAAAAATCAGCATGTTAACCGCATACGATTTCACCATGGCGCGACTGATTGACCAGGCAGGAGTGGACGTAATTTTAGTCGGTGATTCCGCAGCCAATGTAATGGCAGGACACGAAACCACCTTGCCCATCACCTTAGATCAAATGATTTACCATACCCAATGTGTAGTTCGTGCGGTTGAACGCGCCTTAGTCGTAGCCGATATGCCTTTTATGGCGTATCAGGTAACTTCAAAAGAAGCCTTAATCAATGCCGGAAGAATTATGAAAGAAACCGGCGCACATTGTGTGAAATTAGAAGGCGGACGCCATATCGCCGATACCGTAAAAAAAATTGTGGATGCCGGAATTCCGGTAATGGGTCACCTCGGACTCACGCCTCAAAGCATCTACAAATTCGGAACCTATAAAGTGCGTGCAAAAGAAGAAGAAGAAGCGCGAGAACTTATTGAAGACGCCAAATTATTAGAAGAAGCGGGATGTTTCGCCGTTGTACTCGAAAAAATTCCTTCCAAATTGGCAAAACAAGTCACGGAATCGCTCCATATCCCGACCATCGGAATCGGCGCCGGAGTCCATTGCGACGGACAAGTTTTGGTGATGCACGATATGTTGGGTTTAAACCGCGAATTTAACCCTCGATTTGTACGCCGTTATGCCGATTTACACACCGTGATTGACGAAGCCGTCGGGGCGTATGTGAAAGACGTAAAAGACAAAAAATTCCCCGGCCCACAAGAACAATACGATTAATACCAACCTGATTTATGTCTAAAAAAAACATACTCGTTTGCAACGACGACGGATTTTTCTCCTACGGAATACAGCAATTGGCTGAAGTTGCATCAGAATTCGGAAACGTAATTGTAATTGCGCCCGATCGCCAGCAAAGCGCTGTGGGACATGCCATTACCATCCAAACGCCTTTGCGCGCCAACAAAGTAAAAATGCCGAACGGGATGGATGCCATCGCCGTAACAGGAACGCCTGCCGATTGTGTGAAACTCGCGCACGATAAACTACTCGATATCAAACCCGACTTAATTTTGAGCGGCATTAATCACGGTTCAAACGCCGGAATTAACATGCTGTATTCGGGAACCGTGAGCGCAGCAACCGAAGGCGCCATCTTGGGTTATCCCGCCATTGCGGTAAGTTGCACCACTTTTGATGAACGCCCGGATATGTCCGGCTGCCAGGAAACCGCTCGAATTCTGATAGAAAAAGTATTCAAACACGGGCTGCCGCAAGGAACCATTTTGAACGCCAACATACCTGCCGGACCGTTTAAAGGAATAAAATGGACACGCATGGCAAAAAGCCGTTATGTAGAAGAATACGACGGACGCATAGACCCGTACAATCGTCCCTATTACTGGATGACCGGAAAATTCGAAATATTGGAAGACGGCGACGATTTAGACGTGCTTGCCATTGAACAAGGTTTCGCATCTGTAACACCGGTACAGTACGATTTAACCGATTACGCGCTGCTCAAAAAACTAAAAGAAGATTAATACGCAAACGTCATTCTGGCGAAAGCCAGAATCTACGAATCACTTACGAACGCAATAAGCGAAGCGCCCCACAAAACCACGTAAACGTCATTCCTGAACTTGCTACCTTTTAGTGGACAGTTATTCATGCGAATACTCATTACATTGAACTTATGACAACGTATAATCAAGCATTTAAACAAATGGCT
>SBGQ01000080.1 GCA_006226965.1 bacterium
TCGCTGATGCTCGTTTCGGGTCGGGCTGCTTTGGGGTCGCGTAGCCACGCTCCGTGCTCGCTTCGCTCGCACCAAGCCCGCCGCATCCCTTTTGCGAGAGAGTGTAAATCCTATAGAAAAATTCACCCATTCTGGTACAAGTATGTGTGTTTGCTGCACAACTACTCGTGACAATTCACTTAAAGAGGTTTATACCAACAATATGTAGCTGAAATCATCAATGCAGAAATCCCAAATCCCATTTACTCCCAATCAATTATCTGCAAATTCATCCTGTGTTTTCTACCTTTGCCACATGAAAATAACGTACCCGCAGCTTCTTGAACTAAACCTTGCCATTCTATTGGTTAGCACATCCGGTCCATTAGGGAGATACATAGATTTACCGGTTCCCATAACCATTGGCTTGCGGGCACTAATCGCTTCATTAATCATACTCGCTTTTTGTAAGTGGAAACAATATAACCTGAAAATTAAGCGTGAACATATACTTACACTAGTAATCACTGGCTTAGCGATGGCATTTCATTGGATTACCTATTTCTATTCCTTGAAACTCTCTTCTGTTGCCATTGGGATGATTTCTCTATTCACTTATCCGGTTATCACGGCCTTTTTAGAACCTCTGCTATTAAAAGTTCCCTTTCAAAGGGTTCAGCTGTTTCTTGGAATTGCAGTCTTTGCCGGCATATTCATATTGGTTCCTGAGTTTGATTTCAGTAATCAGCATTTTATTGCTGTGCTCTTGGGAATATTGTCGGCCACCTTTTACTCCGTTCGAAATATTTTAACCAAGTCATTGGTTGCAACTTATAACGGCTCGGTTCTTATGTTTTATCAATTGGTAATCATCACAACCCTATTATCCCCATTCTATTGGCTTATCCAAAGTCATCAATTTGTGAATCAACTTCCGGCTCTGATAGCTTTGGCTGTGTTAACCACAAGCATAGGTCACACTCTATTTATTTACAGTTTTAAACACTTCTCAACTACTTCAGTAAGTATCATGAGCAGCTCACAGCCCATTTATGGAATCCTGATTGGCATGATTGCTTTACAAGAAATTCCGGATTCAAATGCCATTATCGGAGGTATGATTATACTCTCGGCCGTTTTATTGGAAAGTTATTTCTCCCAAAAACAGAGCGCTATAGTTGATTCATAAAAACACATTATCTACTGAAATCAGTATTTAAAACTCCACTTCAAATCACGAACAAATAAAACCTAAATGTGATGAATCATTTGGGCAAATCCCTTCACTCGCTGCGCTCGTTCCGGGTCGGGCTATCCGCTGTATCTTTTTCTCGCTGATGCTCCAAAAAGGATGCCGCTCCTATCCCTTTTGCGAGGGAGCGTAACTACTTGTGCCTGAATTTGAGCCAACAGAGAGTTGGTGTCATGCCCTCGAATGAGGGCATCTCTTACTAATTCCGAAGTCATTTAAACTGCTATTATCGGTAAACTACTAAGCACTATGAGACTCCCCTATTCACATGTTTTACCGCCAAAAACTCGTTTACCTTTTGCGAGAGAGAGTGAGTCCGTTTAATATAATTTCAACCCTTAAGCAAAACACCTTGATAAATAAGGGACACTTAGGTATACTGCTTTGAAATATAAACGAAACTTTTAGTGCACATATTCCACCAATTTTGGGGTATATCTGCACTAAATGGACGAACAAGTATGCTTATAAGTAAGTTAAATGCAATCTTAAAAAAAGAATATTATTATGAATGGAGATGAATTTGACGAAATAGATGAACCAATCATTGACGTTGATGATACAGAAGAATCATCTGCTCCAATTATTTATGACATTTCAAGTTATGGAGCAGATTATGATGTAGATGGTTTAGTCAAGAGACTAAAGCGTGGCGATATTTTTATTCCACCATTTCAACGAGACTATGTTTGGAATCAAGCTGAAGCTGCAAGACTAATAGAATCATTATTATTAGGACTACCTGTTCCAGGAGTATTTTTAGCTAAAGAAGGTGATTCCAATAAATTGTCAGTAATCGACGGTCAACAAAGACTAAAGTCTTTACTCTTTTTTTATGAAGGCTTCTTCAACCCAAAAGTTGGCGATACAAGAAAAAAAGTATTTAGACTCAAAAATGTTCAAAAACAGTTTGAAGATAAGACTTATGATGAACTTGAAGAAGAAGATAGAATAAAACTCGATGATTCTATTATTCACGCGACAATAATCAAACAAGAGTCCCCAAATGATGACAATACGAGCATATATCACGTCTTTGAACGACTTAATACAGGCGGTAGAAAATTAACCCCTCAAGAAATAAGGTCTGCTATTTACATTGGTAAGATGAATGAATTGATTGCTGAATTAAATGACTATCCAGCTTGGAGAGAGTTATTCGGTAAGAAAAACAATAGACTAAAAGACCAAGAAATGATACTTAGATTTTTTGCAATCTACTCAAATTTAGAAAATTACTCTAAACCAATTAAAGAGTTTTTAAATAAGTTTAATAGTCGATACAAAAACCCAAGTGAAAACGAAATTAACCATCTTTCATCAATTTTCAAGAGAACATCTGATTTAATTTTAAAAAAATTCGGAAAGAATGCTTTTAGACCTGAAAGAGTTTTTAATGCTTCAGTATTTGAAGTTTTAATGGTTGGAATTGCAAAGCAAATTGACAAAAATATTGATTTTGACAATTTCGTCAGAAACTTAGACAAATTATATAGAAATCAAGATTTTGTAGATTCAATAACTAGAGCAACTTCTGATGAAAAGGTAGTCGAATTGAGGCATAAATTATTTAATCAGTATATCGAAGGTTATGTTCGTCAATAGTGAATTAACAAAGCAATACAAAAAGATTCAAAACCTTATTGTAAAAGCAAAGGAATTTGAACCTGATGATGAATTGAGGTCTCACCTTGCAAAATATCTATGTGTATTAAGTTCAGGATTTATTGAAAATGCAATTTATCACACCTTTAGCGATATTGCACAAAAAAATTGCCATTCATCTGTTGTTCTAACTTATACAAAAGGACAGCTTTACAAGCTTCAAAACACAAATACTGAAAAAATAAAAGAAGTAACGATAGCATTTAATCCCAAATGGTGGGAAAATGGGTTAAGAGACTTTTTACAGCAAGAAAACCGAAGCACAGCAATAAATTACATTCTAAAAGATAGACACAACATTGCTCATGGTCGAGATTCTGAAATTACAATTGATAAACTTGAGGAATACTTATCAAAAACAGTTGAAGTGATACAATATTTAGAGAATGAGTTAGAGAGTGCTAGTGTCTAACAAACGTTTAACCCACCCTCCTTTTACCTCGAGTATCTACTCGTGACCAATAACCCCTTCTGGCGCGAGTATCTACTCGTGACAGACAACCATTAAGCGGGCTTTTAAAACCTAAACAAACTGGTCTTATCTTTTCACATGTAAACATGAGAAAACTTTATTTCACCTTACTTATTTCGCTCAGTTTTTTAGGCACATCTTATTCTCAAGATTCGAACTCAGTCTTATATACATACGAGAGTTTTTTAAAAAGCGAATACACCTTAATTCACTATTGGAACACACTAATAGGTAAAGATAAAACCATAGTTGAAGATGAACTTAAGCTTTATGCGGACTCTACGTTTATCTGGCAAAACAAGTATTCTGATTGCGCTAGTGCATTTTTTGAATACTCAGGTAAATGGAATATCAAATCGGATACACTTTTACTATATGTTGACAAATGGGATAAAGAGCCTACAAATAAAACGTATACTGAAATTTGGATAATGAAGAAGAAAAAGGTCTTTAAGTCGCAGCAACCTAATAAAAAATGGTATTTCTTAAAAACCAATACGAAGTGACTTACGCTATGATACCGTTCACCATCATCAAGCACTTTCTAAATCGCTATTTGTAACAAACTTCTTTTGCATTACATTCTACCTTCACTTTTGAGTTTGTAACCGATTATCACAATTTCTATGGCACAGATTAATCCTCATATCAATTTCAACGGAAATGCGGAAGAAGCATTTCATTTTTATAAATCTGTTTTTGGCGGAGAGTTCTCTAAAATCATCCGATTTAAAGATATTGCCGGACCGGAATTCCCTGTTTCAGAAAAGGAAGCTCAAAAAATTTTGCATATTGCTTTACCTATCGGAGCAAGCAGTTTAATGGCAAACGATGTTCCGGAAAGCATGGGTCGCACCAACGAAAACGAACACCGAAGTAAAATTGCAGTACATGCAGCAAGTTCAGAAGAAGCAATCACGCTATTTAATGGACTTTCAGCCGGTGGAGAAATCGAAATGCCTATTGCGGAAGGTCCGGGCGGCTCCTATTTCGCTATGTTTCGCGACAAATATGGAATTGAATGGATGATCGATTTCGAACCTAAATAAATTGGGTTTTAAGTTTGAAAAAGCACAACATGTACTAAGTTGGTGGACTACTATCAATAATTGATATGCATTCATATTTTCGTTTTGGCATTCTAGATAGCTACATTCAAGAAAAAGATTTCAATTGATGTTACTACTTTCGAAGTACCAATCAATAAAAATAGATCTCCATTAAATCGTTGATAACCAATTTCATGCGACGATTATCCACCCTAATCGTCGTATTTTATGCAACGTTTATTTTTTATTTGCAAGGATTAAAGCCTATATTCATTGCAAATTTTGCGACGAATGAAACTCTATATCCATCAACTCGACCAATGGCCAAATTTCACTTGGCAAACCAATGAATTTCTGAACTCATTGAGTGAAGTGCGGAATCTGCAAGGTCGCTTAATGGGTAAGATGGAAGCATTAGGATTCGAACTTCGTAATGAAGCCCAACTCGAAACCTTTACTCTTGATGTACTTAAATCATCCGAAATTGAAGGAGAACACCTAGATTTAAATGAAGTTCGCTCTTCCATTGCCAAAAAATTAGGTTTCGAATTAAGTGATTCAATTGATTCAGACCGGAATGTGGACGGTGTTGTAGAAATGACACTCGATGCCACTCAACATTGTTTTGATCCGCTCAGCAAAGAGCGCTTGTTCAATTGGCATGCTGCACTTTTTCCAACTGGTAGAAGTGGCTTGCATCGAATTACTGTGGCTGATTGGCGAACAGATAACAATGGTCCTATGCGAGTTATTTCAGGAACAATGAATAAAGTAAACATTCATTTCCAAGCTCCTGATGCTACTCTTTTAGATCAATATATGGACCAATTTCTTACTTGGTTCAACACGGAACATACATTGGATTTGGTTTTAAAAGCAGCCATTGCACATCTATGGTTTATTACCATACACCCATTCGACGATGGAAACGGTAGAATTGCGCGTGCTCTAACCGACTTATTACTCGCCAGATCAGATAAAAGTAATCAACGATTTTACAGTATGTCAGCACAAATTCGCATTGAGCGAAAGCAGTATTATGATATTCTTGAAAAGACACAAAAAGGTGATTTGAACATTACAGTATGGCTCAATTGGTTCTTAAGTTGTTTGACAAACGCATTAAGAGCAACCGATACCTTGCTAAACCGAGTTTTACAAAAGGCTGAGTTTTGGAGAACTCACGCTAAAACCAGTTTAAACGAACGTCAAAAGAAACTCGTTAATAAACTGTTAGATGGTTTCGAGGGGAAGTTAACTTCATCTAAATGGGCGAAAATTGCTAAATGCTCAAAAGACACGGCTATTCGGGATATAAATGATCTTATCCTTAAAGATGTATTACAAAAAGAATTAGCCGGCGGACGAAGTACTAATTACGAACTAAAAAAGAATTCCTAAAACTTGTTCTTTTCACCAAAAAGAGTAGATTCCGTACAAATTCAAACTTAACACACTTACATCATGCGAAAAACTTCGTTCGGAACCATGCGAACCTTGCTCGAAAAAAACGGGAATATCATCGCCGAACATCTCACTTTTGAAAACGAAGGTTGGGGGCATTCGCATGACTTATGGGAAATCTGTTATATCACAGAAGGACAAGGAATCATTTTTGTTGGTGAAAAAGAAGTGCATGTAAAAGACGGCGATGTGTGCAAAATTCCGCCCAATACCAATCATTGGATGAAACCTGAACCTTACATGGAAATCCTGCTTGTGTATTCTAATCAGGAATAAGGCATTACTGATACGATTCGAACCAACTAAACGTCTCTTGAATGATTCGAGTCTTTTCTTTCTCTAAATACTGCAAATATGCTTTTGCAACTGGAGACAATTTTTTGTCTTTCATCCATATCAAAAACCAAGTGGATTCAATTGGAAATCCTTTAACAGGAATTATTTGTAACTGTTGATTCATCAGTTCATTTTTGATTCCAATCAAAGGCATAATGCTGAATCCCAAACCTGCTATTACGGCTTGTTTTACGGCTTCATTACTGGTTAATTCCATTTTTTTCTGTACCGGTAAATTACTCTTCTTGATGTACTTTTCCATAACGTGTCGGGTACCTGACCCCTTTTCTCGATAAATGAGCGGAATGAACTCAAAAATAGTTTTATCATACATTTTTTTGCTGAATTTCTGATCGTAGTTGCCAACCACAAAAAGCTTATTTGTCATCAATTCAACTGTTGCAACACTCATGGTTTCAGGTAATACACTCACCATAGCAAAATCAACCTCATTTAGATCCAAACTTTGTAAAACCTGAGCCTTATTCGTTACATCCATAACGAGTTCAACCCCTTTATTTTTTTTCATAAAATCGGCCATAAAATATGGTGCCACATACTTTCCGGTAGAGACTACCGCTAACTTTAACCTTCCGGTTAACTCTCCTTTGTGAGCATGCATTTTATAATTAATTGCATGTACTTCAGCCAAAATCTTTTCGGCAGCTTCAGCTATTTCATACCCAAAATCGGTTACAAAAATGCGTTTATTTACCACTTCAATTAATGGGATATCAAACTGATTTTGAAAATTTTTTAATTGAATGGAGATAGCCGGCTGTGTTAAATGCAATTCATCAGCAGCCTTTGTAATACTTTGTG
>SBGQ01000086.1 GCA_006226965.1 bacterium
GCCGCTTAAGCGGCTTTTTTTATTTAAACGTTTTTCAACATATACCCGACACCGTGCAGTGTAACTAAGAAGTGCGGATCTTCGGGTTTTAATTCTATTTTCGAACGTAACTTTGAAACGTGAACATCAACCGTTCTCGTGTTGGTACTGAACTCGTAACGCCAAACATGTTCTAATAAAGCATCTCTGGAAACCGGCTCGTTTGCATAGGCATAGAGGTAACGAATCAATTCTACTTCGCGAGTTGTGAGTTCTTGATTTCCATCAGGACGAACTGCAACAGAATTAATCAAATCAACTTTTACTTCACCTAATTGTAACTCACTTATTGGCCCGGTTTTCACATAAGTATGGGAACGACGCAAACGTGCTTGAATACGAGCTAACAATTCTTTCACCCCAAAAGGCTTAGTGATGTAATCATCAGCGCCAATATTTAGACCCGTTACTTTATCGATTTCCTGGTCGCGAGCGGTGAGCATGATAATTGGGAACAGGTGTTTATCTTCACGAACTTTCTTACAAATTTCATAGCCACTCATTCCCGGTAACATAATATCCAAAAGCATTAAATCCGGGGCTTTCTTTGCGATAACCGCTAACGCATCATTCCCATTATGAGTAACGGAAACCTGATAACCTTCATTTTCAAGAGTATCTTGTAAAGTGAACACTAAACTTGGTTCATCTTCGACAATAAGAATATGTTTGTTCTTATACGACTGATTCTGCTGTGTTTGTAACATAGTGAGCCTGCGTTTGTTCTTTTCTTGTTTTTTTCTGTGATGATGTTCGGTTATCCGCTAAAGGCAATTCGAATGTAAATATACTGCCTTTTTCGTATTCACTTTCTACTCTAATTTTCCCGCCGTTTATATTAACCATTTGCTTAACAATGGATAAACCTAAACCGTGACCTTTAGTATGAGCAGTTAGTGTATCTTCTACACGGTAAAATTTTTCAAAAATGTGAGGGATTGACGATTTAGGAATACCATTCCCGTGATCTTCAACTGAAATCTGAACCATCGTTGAAGTAACAGCAGATGAGATTTTCAAGAACTTTCTATCTGAACTGTACTTCACGGAATTCTCAATTAAATTGGTGAGAATCGTCTCAAAATGACCCAAATCTGCCCATGCTGTAAGATTTCCGGCTCCTAAAGAAAGCTGCGGTTCAAAACCTTTGCTTTGCAAGAAGGGCAATTCGCGTTCAATAATTTCTTCAATTTTTTGATTTACAAATATCTGTTGCGGACTTGCTTTAATTTGATTGGAATCGAATCGAGCCACATCCAACAAACGTTCAATCATGGTTTTCAGACGAATGGCTTCATCATAGATATGTTTCCCATAGTAGTGCAATCGCTCAGGATTTTTTACACGTCCGTCTTTTATATTTTCTCCCGCAGCCTGAATTACCGCTAATGGAGTTTTGAGTTCGTGTGTTACATTCGATAAAAACTCTGATTGACGAATTGAAATTTCCTGCTCTTTTTGTGCTGAATAAATGATAAAAACCAAACTGGTAAGTAATAACGCAACGGTCAAAGCCAGAATAATCAGGTTTTTGGTTGTCTGAACTTCAACATCTGAAGCAGATACAGTAGAATTTACCGAGCCAACAATATTCCAGTTATCAAATAAGCCGGGAAAACGATCTACAATCTGAATTTTATCGCGTTCGAATGTTTCATTGGCGTTGTTTGTAAGCAAAACTCTGTTTGTCACCCAATCGTGAATCCAAATCGTAAACAAACCTGATTCTGTTGGAAAAACTGATTCAATTTCTTTTTTGAGATAGTTATCCAACAAATAATCATAGTTAATCAGAACTACTAAATACCCTAAAATGCGGTGTTCATTTGGATAAACAATCGCAATGTTCATACTCCTATGTGTATCAAATGTAGTTTTAGTATTCCATTTGTACTCACTTAAAAGCACTTTCATACGTGTTCTCGCTAAACTCATACCGTCGCAAACTACATCCGGGAATGCATTCACCCAAACAAAGCGATTTAATTCTTTACTGAATTCCCATGTTCCAGTTCCGCTTTCGCATGGAGTTGTTTCCGCTGAATGAAAATAAATGCCGCTATATAGACTATCTGATGCTATTTTTTGTAAAAGTGGATTTAACGATTCCGGAAGTTGGCCTGATTTATCAATGCTCGTTTTTAGCTCTTCAATATCAGCATTCCAAATTTCACGAGGCACATCCAGAAAACGAGAACGAACCTGATTGGCAAACGTGCGAATTTGTTCACGTTTTTTTTCAATTATTGACTCTTTTGTAGATTCCCTCACTTGGTTTACATAGTGTATATTCATGTATGTTATGCCCATTAAGGCAATTAACGCCATACCAAAGAATACCCATCTAATAAAACTATATTTATTCGAAAACATTTCCGAAAGTAACAAAAACCGTTATCTAATAAAACTACCTAACCTATGCTTGTAAATTTGCTGCTTTCTATGCAAATCCCGGTCTTTGAAGACATCGCTATAATTTTTGTAATCGGTCTGTTTATTCTGTTTATAGCGCAAAAGTTTAAGGTGCCCAATATCTTAGCGTTTCTTGTTACCGGATTGTTTATTGGTCCACACGGGATGGCTTGGGTAAGCAGCCCCGATGAAATTGAAATTATGGCAGAAATCGGGATTGTACTACTGCTGTTTACTATCGGGATGGAGTTTTCGATTGGTTCACTAAAAGCCATCAAATACGAAGTTTTTATCGGAGGAACACTACAGGTTTTACTTACTGTTTTATTTACTGCCGGAATTATGACATTTATCACGGATTGGAAGATTGCGTTTTTCCTAGGCATGTTCGCTTCATTGAGTAGTACGGCAATTGTTTTAAAGACTTTATTGAATCGAGGTGATTTATCCACCAAAGAAGGAAAAGCCAGTTTATCGATTCTCATTTTTCAGGATTTAGCTGTGGTTCCGATGATGTTAGTTCTTCCTATGATGAACTCAGGTTCGGATGTTCTGGGTTATCAAGCCATGATTTTAATTCTTAAAACGCTAGCGACCATTGCTCTAGTAGTTGTTTTGAGCAAATTTGTAACCAATCCTGTTTTAGAGTTTATTGCAAAGACTAGAAACAATGAGTTTTTCCTTGTTTTTGCGATTGCGATTTGTGCGGGAGTTGCCATCTTTTCCGGTGAAATGGGTTTAAGTTTAGGTTTAGGGGCCTTTTTAGCAGGATTCACTTTGGCTGAATCTCCTTATGTTCATCAGGCAGCTTCGGGAGTAATTCCTTTCCGTGATTTGTTCACCATTTTCTTTTTTGTTTCAATCGGAATGTTGCTCGATTTACAAATTGTTGTTCAATTCCCTCTTATTATTGTTTTGGGTGTAATTGGTGTGATTACGTTAAAAGCCGGTGTCATTTTTGGTGTTTTAAAGTTAATCCGTTACCGAACCGGACAAAGTTTAGCCGTTGCGTTTATGCTTTCACAAGTGGGTGAATTCTCAATCGTATTATCGAAAGTCGCATTTGGCAATCAGGTAATTGATAATGAAATCTATCAAATAGTGTTGGCGATTTGTTTAGTTTCGATGTCTGTTACTCCTGCACTCTTTTGGCTGGCTGATAAGTCCTTTTTACTTGATACCAAAAGGAAGAGACAAGTTGCGCTCGATTTGGTAACCAAATCAGAAAAAAAAGAGCTAAAAGAACACGTTGTAATTGTAGGTTACGGTGTTATCGGGAAAGCTGTCGCACAGGCAGCAAAAGGCTTAGGAATGCCTTATGCTGTAATCGAATTTAACCCGGAAACGGTAAAACTCGAAAAGAAGCTCGGAACTGTCATTATTTATGGTGATGCCACTCAACGTGTGGTTTTAGACCACGTAAATATTTCGAAAGCTCGCATTTTGGTTGTTTCAATCCCGGATGCGCAAGCGGTTCGCCATGTTGTTGATACCGTTTCTAAAAACTTCCCTGATATCTATATAATTGCACGAACACGCTATGTGGGCGAAGTAGAACATTTATTACACCTTGGTGCGCATGAAGTTATTCCTGAAGAGTTCGAAACGTCCATTTCTATTTTTGATAGTGTGTTAAACCGACTTGGTGTGGATTCAGAACGACGTACCGAAATGGTGAGTTCTATGCGAAACGAAGATTATGAAGCGCTTAGAAACCCAATGCGAATTGAAGCCGAAAATCCGATGGCAGACCGACTTTTACAAGGAATGTGCGTGAATAAATACGCCGTTGAACCGGGACAACCTTGGTTAGATAAATCTCTGGTTGATATTAATTTGAGAAAAGAATTTGGGTTAAGTGTAGTTGCCATTATTAAACAGAATCAGCAATCGATTAGTAATCCGGATCCATCAACATTAATTGAAGAAGGAGATTCTGTGGTTATTATGGGTGAACGTGAAAAGCAATTGGAATGGATAAATCAGTGGGGATTAGTACCCGAAAAGTAAGCATTGTCGGATGTCGGATGTCGGATTGTAGAATTTTTTTGATGGATGATGGCTGATTTCTGATGGTTGATTAAAAACCTAAAACCTGAATGCTGAAACCTGAAACTGGATTCCCTTTACTCCTAAATATCTTTTTACCCTAAACCTCAAATCCTCACAGCTAAACCTTGCGCTTGCATTTCCAATTTCAAATCTCTGATTTCAATTTCTTTGAAGTGAAAAATACTGGCCGCTAAAACAGCATCTGCGTTACCAATTGCAACCGCATCCACACAATGCTGAATCGTCCCGGCACCACCACTGGCAATAACCGGAATTCGAACTCGCTTATTCACTTCTTGCAATAATTCTACATCGAATCCGGCTTTCGTTCCGTCCCTATCCATACTGGTCAATAAAATTTCGCCTGCTCCCAGTTCTTCAACCTTTGAAGCCCATTCAAGTACGTCTAAATCGGTACGTTCTGAACCACCTTTTACATATACATTCCATGAACCGTTGGTTTCACGTTTCGCATCAATCGCAGCAACAACACATTGTGCACCAAAACGCTCTGAGGCTTCTTTTATCAAGTCGGGATTTCGAACAATGGAACTGTTCAAACTTACTTTATCAGCGCCGGCTTTTAACAACTCAGAAATCGCTTCAACAGAACTGATTCCTCCGCCAACAGTAAACGGAATAGAAATTTGTTCCGCTACTCGTTTTACTAACTCAAGCAGTGTTTTTCGCTTTTCTTTAGTTGCAGTGATGTCTAGAAAAACCAATTCATCAGCACCTTCGCGGCTGTAACGTTCTCCTAGTTCAACAGGATCTCCGGCATCGCGCAATCCTTCAAAATTGACACCTTTTACAGTGCGACCTTCTTTAACGTCGAGACAAGGAATAATCCGTTTTGTATGCATGTTATCGATATTCCGTTCTGGTTGAGTAGCTAAATGATACGGACTTACCGGCACCGATTTCTACCCAAAATTGAATCTGATTCGCATTTACTTGTTCGTATTTCTGGCTCGACTCTGTTACACTAGTATTGCTTCCGATATCGCGCTTCACCAAAACGTTAACCGATTCTTTTTTACTGTTCTTAATCTCCACTTTAAAGGATGCTGTATATACTTTACTGTTTACCTGAGTGTTTTCTGCAATAGTCTCAGAAACAAACACATCCATTGCTTTCCCTAAATCTAACTCTACATCTTCATTAAGAGCTTTATTGAGAATAGTTGTGGTACTCATACTTTTCAGCTCGTCATTGGCTTGTTGGTAAACGTCCATTTCTCCGCCTGCTAATGGATACTTACATCCGTTTTTTTCAGAAAGATTAAACTCCAGTTTTACGGATGGGTTTTCTTTTTCACGACTGGAGCCATAACTCTGAAATTCATACCACTTTTTAACAGGAAGTTTTTGTACATCGTCCAACACCAATTTTCTATTCTCAAACTTTTTTAAACTGATTTTCTCAGGATAAACTAACTCATAAGCATCACCTACGGAAGCCAATTCGGGCGCTGAACCCACGATAAAATCGGCTTCTGTGTTCATTTTAGCCGTTGCATATTTTCTTGGCGAAACCGGACGATTATCCTGACGCAAGTTTCCAAAAGCCAATCGTAACTGGATATCTGAGAGGTCTGTATTCGTTTCGTTTGTAATTCCTGCAAGCGACTGAAACGTTGCAGTTTTCATGTCTTTGTCCAAAATTAACTTGTATGATGGATTCCAGTTCACTCCAAATGCATTATATAAAACTATCGCCGACTCTTTCTCTTTTTTCTTTGATGAAAACCCGATTTCCAATTGTGCCTTATCAGTGAAATCGGCACTAAAAGCAGGATACTGAATCACCTTAATCGATTGATTTGCAATAAAAACGATGGTTTTATCGGCCTGTTCTAACCAGTAACCACCTTTTGCAAAATCCTTAAGAATTCCGGAAAACGGCTGCGTTTCGGTATAGATTACCAATTGTTTACCAACAAATTGCTTTTGAAAATGATCGGTGTCGGCATCTCTCAAATAACGTGCTTGTGCAGGTTTCCCATCAACAAAAACAAAGAAACTGTGAGGTTGCACACTTTGGAAAAAGTCGCTGTACGTAATAACATTATCTCCTTTTTGTGCTTCAAACGAGATATAATCTTGAATAGCCAATTCTCCGTGTTGGTGAACGGTAAGTATTCTGTTTTTTAATTCTTGTGATTTCACTCCCAAAGGAAGCAACACCAAACTGAGTAATACTATTTTTTTCATGTCTGCACTATTTATGAATTGATTTTCAATCGCTAACGAGCTAATCCCGATAAAGGTATCTCAAAAATATTCAAGATTGGAACTTATTGATTGGTTAACTTTGAAAATTCTTATTTCTATGTCCGATTTCTCCAAATCATTCACTACAATAATACGCCTTATTAAAGGTTAGAAAATCCATAATTAAGTACAAGCTATTGAAAGACAAGGCGCTATATTTCTATGCCTAGAATTAGGCGGGGAAAAATCAAAATTAAATAAACTATTATTTTTAATAGCCTTATCATTTTTTTTGTATTTTTATTTTTAATAAAC
>SBGQ01000116.1 GCA_006226965.1 bacterium
ATGAAGAAAAATGTATTAATAAACTATTCTAGTCCAGACCCAGACCCGCCACCAATTGATAATGGAGGGGGAGATTCAGGTACAAACCCCAAAAAACCAGATGGTGGTGGCTAATTTTCCAGACGTTGTAATAAAACATCCAACCGGTTCAGTGCGGAATTAAATTGTTCTCGTGTAGAACCGGTTTTTTCTTTGTAAAGGATAAACTCATCTTGCTCTAATAAGATTTCATTAAGCATAAAACCGTGCTTTTCTAAAATTGGAGCTAATTCTTTTCTTCTTTTTTTGATGTCTAGTAAGGTAAGACGGTAGGCGTGTTCACATACTTCTTTACGTGTTGAAAAACTCAAAATATTATTAAAGAACATGCGGTAATCCGTTGCAGGCGGTTCGAATATAACGACATCAGCATCAGGGTATTTTTGTGCATAGCCTTTTAGCCCGGCTTTCATTCTGGAATGAATCATCATTCTGAACGTTTGAGATAAAATCGTTGGCAAGCCTTTATCAACTAGCGAGCCGAATTCAGATTCTTCGAGATCATGTTCTAATGGAACTATCGGATTTATTCCAATAACCAGTTTTACATCTTCATTAAAAGCTACGGAGGCGTGGATCGTTCTTCGAGCTACACCATCCACATACTGTCGGCCTTCAATTTCTACAGGAGCATACACTCCTGGCAAAGCAGAAGAGGCTTGTACTGCTTTTGAGATAGGTATATGATCGAATCCGTCTTCGCCGAAACGAACAGTTTTTCCGGAATCCAAGTCAACGGCGACAATACGAAGCATGGTTTTTAGTTCTCTGAAATCGTTTGTTTTACCGTCTTTATTAAAATTGTCTCTTAGGTAGGCTTCTAGAGGAGCGTTATCAAATACACCGTTTGGCAGCAATTCTGTAAAGTCTGCTAAAGCCCCAAAAAGAGAATTATCTCGCATATCTGATGTATAGGAGCGAATGACATCAATAAATTTACCGGGGAGTTGAAATAGTTTTCCGGCTACTTCCTTCAAGTTTGGCTTGTATAAAATCTCCGGGGAGATTGGGTTAACTCCATCAAGGTGCGATAGGATGGCAAGACTCATATCTCTGGGAGAAATATCGTTAACTAGGTTCGAGCAGATAAGTGCACCCGCACTAACGCCGACATAAACGTCCATTTGTTTGGTATTTAATCCAATAATAGCATCTTCCAATGCACAAAGGGCGCCAATTTCATAAACGGCACCTTCAACGCCGCCGCCGGCACATGCTAAACCTAGTTTTTTTGTACTCATATTTTCCTGTCTATCCGCCTGTTCGACCCAAATTAAAAGAGTCAGGTTTTAAAAGCTACCTTCTGAACACTATTTTGATCAGAAGTAAAAAAGGCTTCACAGCCGAAGCCGGAAGCCTTAAATCTATTTTGAATTAAATTTTTTATGAAGAGCTTCTACTTTTTGAGTGAGAGCGTCAATCTTTGAACTTAATTCACGTACTTGTTTTTGTGTTGGAATTCCGACGTGATTTACAACATCTTCCACGGCGGTATCCACTTTGTTTTGAATATCTTGTTGAACCGCAGTTGCTTTTTTTACAACCTCATCAACTGTTTTTTTTGCGGTTTCTTCCGTTTGTTTCTTTATGGATTCACTTTTCGATTTAATATCGCGTGCCAATTTCGCCGCTTCTTCTTCAATCGTTGCTACAGTTCCTAAGCCAAATAGCCAAACTTTTCGAGCCGCTTCGTCTAATTCTTTTACTTTATCCGACATTTTCTTACCCTTAAAAAACAATTACACCGGTTTTCACGCCGGTGTAACTACATTCAACTTTGGGTTATTTTGCTGCAGGTTTCTCTGCAGCAGGCTTTTTAGAAAGTTCTTCAACTTTTTTAGTAAGCGTTTCAACTTTAGAAATAAGTGATTTTACTTCATCACGACTTGGGATATCGAAGCGATCTAGAACTTGCTTTACGGTATCGTCTAAAGTTTCAGATACTTTGCTGGTTACTTTGGTTTCGGTGTCTTTTGCCATTGTTTTAACAGAATCAACCAAAGATTCGATTTCTTTTTTGCCTTTTTTCTCAAAAGCTTCACCCTTTTCAACGAGTGAATCATATAAACGTACACCTTCGTCTTTAGCAGATGCTAATGCACCTAATCCGGCTAACCAGATTTCACGTGCTTTATCCGTTACGTTTTTTTCCATGTCTTTGATGTCTATAAGCGACTTTTCTTTTTTTTCTTTAGCCATTGGTGTTCTCCGTTTAGAGGTTAATTTTTGTTTTCTACATCAACTGAAAGCTGCTCGATAAGGTGCTCTAAGGTTTGTACTTTTTGTTCGAGCTGAGCAATTTCTTCTTTATTTGAACGAGGAATCCATTTTGAAAGTGAATCCTGAACCAGTTTATCAACACCTTTCATTACCTGATCGACTCCGCGGTCGATTACTGTATTGCCCCAACGAATCATATCGTGAAGTACTTCAGCCGGAATTGCAGAATTCCCTTTTTTTCCTTCTTCGAAAATAATTTGGGTTAAAATCTGATTGGTGATTTCGAGTCCGCTTTCGTTATCCATCACTTGCACTTGCTCATTATTTCTGATAAGAAATGCCACATCATCTAATGAAACATACTTCTTGGTGAGTGTGTCGTAGAGTTTGCGGTTTGGATAACGTTTAATTATTCGGGTTTTCATCGTGTTTAATTAATTTCAAAACAAATATAACGCACTGCGTCATAAATGTCAAGAAAAATATGACGCAGCGTGTCAAAAAAAATATTTCCTGCGATATTTTGCTCAATTCGAATGGTTTTGTCATATTCAAGTATGATAAAACTACCAGACAAGAGAACTTTATATCTGTTTTATGAGCGAATTTCTTTAGGTAAAAAAGAAAGATTAGCCATCTTGGTTTTATGCTCATTAATAATCGGTGTCGAAACAGTACGTCTAGCCAAGCTATATGTGTTCACAAACAGAGATACATATGATTATGCGGAACTTAATGCATTAATTGATAAACGAACCTTGCAGATGCAACAGTCTTACGATTCTTTGATAACTGCGAGATATAATCCGGCTCCGATAGCAGAAGTGGTTGAAGTAAAGGTTGAAAAGAAATCAACTAAAAAGACTACTAAACCTAAAGTGAGCTTAGGGTTAAATAGCTTAGATATTAATCTAGCAGATGCAAAAGAGTGGGAGGCATTACCACGAATAGGACCAAAGACGGCTCAAGCTATAATTGATAAACGTATTGAATTAGGCGGATTTACAGCCATCGAAGAGTTGTTGAAAGTAAAAGGAATCGGTCCTAAAACGCTGGAGCAAATAAAACCCTATTTAAAAGCTCTCGAATAGAATAATCAAAGAAAAGCGTAAAGTGCTTTTATGGCTTATTCATTTTAGTATATTTTACGAATTAAGGGGAAATAACTTGTTTTCAAATACATTATGCTTTCATTTATTGTCTTAGTACTTATTTCATATGTAGTTGGGTCAATTCCGTCATCTGTATGGGTTGGCAAAGTAACGAAGGGTATTGATTTACGTGAGCATGGCAGTGGAAATGCCGGCGCTACAAATACATTTAGAGTGCTTGGCTGGAAAGCAGGTGTCTTTGTTGTCATAATCGACTTTATTAAGGGCCTCACCGCAACCTTGTGGGTCATGAAATTAGCGCCTTACTTTGGTGAGCTACCGCAATGGTTTATGGATGGCAACGAATCTGTATTAAAAATCATTTTAGGTTTTACGGCAGTTATTGGGCATACGCTCCCTATTTTCGCACAATTTAGAGGTGGTAAAGGGATGTTGACAGCTTGTGGGATGTTATTTGGAGTTGAGCCTATTTCAATTGGAATTGCGACAACAACATTTTTGGTTGTCATGTTTTCTAGCCGGTACGTTTCTCTGGCTTCAATCATTTCATCAATAGTTTACCCGATTATGCTGCTCATTCTAAAGTTTGGATTTGGAATGAACATCAGTTATGTGTTGATTGTTTTGGCAACATTGTTGTGTGTGTTTTTGATTTATAAACATCGTTCGAATATTACCCGCTTAAAAGCCGGTAATGAAAACAAAATCCCTGCTTTTTGGAAGAAAAGCGAGAAATAAAAGGATAGAAACGTGAAAGTTACTGTAATAGGTGCCGGAAGCTGGGGAACCGCATTAGCCATTGTTCTAGCTCGAGCAGAACACGATGTACTCATTTGGGCTAGAGAGCAAGAAATATCGTTCGGAATAAATAATTTCCACGAAAATAAGACCTATTTACCGGGTGTTACCTTACCTGATAGCATTGTAAGTCACACCGATTTATCAGAATGTTTACAAGAGCGCGATTTAATTGTATTTGCAACGCCATCTCATACAACACGCGAAGTAGCTTCTAAGGTGAAGCCGATGCTTAGCGGAAATGAAATTTGTATTACGGTTTCAAAAGGAATTGAAAACGGAACATTTATGACGATGTCTCAGGTACTTACAGAAGTACTGAATGGAAAAATTATCGAAGATCATATAGGCGTTTTATATGGACCGTCTCATGCTGAAGAAGTTTCAAGAAACAAGCCGACCTTAGTTGTTGCATCAGCGAACTCAAAATCAACAGCAAGAATTATTCAAGAAGCATTCATGACTCCCATGTTTCGTGTGTATGTAAATCAGGATGTAATGGGTGTAGAAATTGCAGGTTCAGTTAAAAACGTAATCGCTATCGCAGCGGGAGTAATAGACGGAGCGAACTTAGGTGATAACGCTAAAGCTGCTTTATTAACTCGTGGTTTAGCAGAAATGCGTCGTCTTGGAATGCATTTAGGTGCATCGCAAGATACGTTTTCAGGATTGGCAGGTATGGGAGATTTAATTGCAACCTGTACATCACAACACTCCAGAAACAGATACGTGGGTTATCATGTAGGTAAAGGCGAAAAAGTTGATGCCATAATTGCACGCATGAATATGGTTGCCGAAGGTGTTAAAACAACCAAATCTGTTCATGGCTGGGCAACAAAACTTGGGATCACCATGCCAATTACAGAGGCTGTATATAAGGTGCTTTTCGAAGATTTTGACCCTAGAGATGCTGTTTTCCAACTCATGACTCGCGATCCTAAAGAAGAGCACAGAAATTAGTTTCCCGTTCGTTCATTCCATCAAAATTACATTATATTGATGGCGAGCTGATATAGAAATTACCCTTTACTTTGTTCTTGACGAGTTATGCAAGAGATTTTTCCGGTTCGTTCTAAAATGAACCTTCAAGACTTAAGAAATCTGATAAAGACAGGTGAAAGTTCGTTTTTGGAATTTAAACGAACTATTCCGAGTCCTGAAAAAATAGCTCGTGAAATGTGCGCTTTTGCCAATTCGAATGGTGGAATTCTCATTATCGGAATTGATGACGACGGTAGCTTGGTTGGTGTTGAAAGTTATTATGAGCAACATTTTTTGCTTACAGAAGCCACTAATTATCTATTAAAACCCGCTATTGAGCCTGAAATTGAAATCATACCTTTTAAAAACAAAGAAATTGTTCTGGTAAAAATCAAAGAAGCAGAAGATAAGCCGGTTTTTGTGGATTTAGGCGATGAATGGGCCGGCTTTGTACGAGTAAACGATAAAAGCATAAAAGCGAGTAAAGAAATGCTTCAAGTGCTTAAAAATCGCACATCTGAAGAAGGTGTAACATTCGAATTCGGCCCCAATGAGCAAAAATTATTTCGATTTTTAAATCAATACGAACGAATTACAGTAAATGAGTTCTCGAATCTGGTGAATATTAGTTATCGCAGAGCTTCCAGAATACTCGTAAATTTAGTGAGCGCGGGTGTGCTGAATTTATTCACCCATGAGAAAGCCGAATTCTTCACCTTGGCAAGACCTGTTTAATTATGTCAGATTTATTTGTTTTTACCCCGGTTGCTGAGCCGATTAAAATTTCAGATTCCGCATCAAAACAACTTCAAAAAGTGTTATCAGATAATTCAGAAGCTGATAAAGTGCTTCGAATTGGCGTTAAAGGTGGCGGGTGCTCAGGAATGAGTTACATTTTAGAACTCGATAATAAAACAGACTATGATGATGTCTATACAGTAAATGGAGTTGAGTTTGTTTTAGACAGACGCCATTTATTATATATCGAAGGAACAGAGTTGCAATTTAGTGACGGTTTAGATAATCGCGGTTTTGAGTTTGTAAATCCGAATGCAACGGAAACCTGTGGTTGCGGGACTTCTTTTAAGGCTTAATAAATACATACTTAATGTGCTTAGGGTTTAAAAAAGCGCTTGCAAAAAATCTTTAGATTTAATGCGATAGGTTTGTATTTTGCCCCACTTATTTTTTTCATTCAACTTGTTAATATGCAAAAAACGCATCGTTACATTTTAGCATTAATTATAGTAGGTATAGTTGTAGTTTTTTCGAATTCACTTTCGGCACAAGACAGCGCAACAGTTGTTATGTCAGAGGTTGAGCAGATTGTCGGGAAAAGTAGCGATGCCACATGGGTTAGTGTATTACCTCCAATTATTGCCATTGTTTTAGCATTAGTCACGCGTCAAGTATTGTTCTCCTTGTTTGTTGCTATTTGGATTGGCGCATGGCTTGTGGCTGATAACGGAATGATAGGCTTGGGAGCCGGATTTTTTACAACCATCACTGATTACATTGTACCGGGAATTGCTACTGTTGACCACGTAAGTATTATGCTTTTTTCCGTTCTGATTGGTGGCATGATTGGGATTATTTCTGAAAACGGCGGTGCAAGAGGTGTTATTGATGTGGTTTCTAAATATGTGAAAACACAGCGCCAAGGTATGGTAATGACTTCTTTAGTTGGTTTGTTAATCTTTTTTGATGATTACGCAAACACAATGGTAGTAGGAAACACCATGCGTCCGTTAACAGATAAATTGAAAATCACTAGAGCAAAACTTGCTTATTTAGTCGACTCTACTTCTGCACCTGTTGCAACAGTAGCTATTGTGAGTACTTGGATTGGTGCTATGTTAGGTTATATCTCTGATGCTGAATCTAAAATGCCGGATTACCATGAAACCGCGTATTCGGTATTTCTTGGTTCTTTAGAGTATAACTTTTATGCGTTTTTAACCATTTTCTTTGTGTTTACAATTTCAGCATCAGGTAAAGATTTTGGACCTATGTTGAAATCCAGAATTCAGTTGTTAAAAGCAAAAAATGATCCGACGCTTGATAAGTATGGAGTTTGGTCGGAAGATGGAAATAAAGAAGACGGTTTAGTTCATTCTAGTTATTTAAATGCTCTGATTCCGATTTTTGTATTAGTATTTACAACAATTGTTGGCTTATATATAACCGGAACGGGCGATTCGTTACGAGATATTATTGCATCTTCAAATTCTTATGCGGCATTGCTTTGGGGCTCTTTAATGTCCTTAACCGTTGCGCTCAGTATGACCTTTTTCCAAAAGTTGATGGATGTGGACAGCATGATTAAAGCAATGATGAGCGGTATGCATACCATGTTTGATGGTTTAATCATTTTAGTGATGGCTTGGGCTTTGAGTGAACTCACCTCTCAATTACATACCGCAGATTATTTGGTTTCTGTTTTTAGTGAATCCTTGAATCCGTACTGGTTACCGGTTGTTATTTTCATTTTATCCGGATTAACGAGTTTCTCAACAGGTTCTAGTTGGGGTACAATGGGAATTCTGATGCCGTTAGTCGTTCCTTTGACTTGGGCTTTAGGTAAAGCAAACGGCTTAGATTATGCTGTAACTCATGAATTAATTTACGCAAGTGTGGCATCTGTATTAGCCGGTTCCGTTTGGGGTGATCACTGTTCACCAATTTCAGATACAACTATTTTGAGTTCGATATCAAGTCAGTGTGATCATATTGAACATGTGAGAACACAGCTGCCGTACTCGATGTTAGTCGGTGTAGTAAGTATTTTTTCTTTGATTTTGGTTACTGTATTTGATTTGCCGACTTGGGTGATTTATGTATCCTTTATCCCGATTTTATATTTCTTTATCCAAAAATTTGGTGACAGGGCAAGTGAATTGAATCTTGATGAATATAAGTTTGAGAATTTGCAGAAATACGAAGCGAAAGACTCAGACCCACATCTTAAGTAAATAAAAAAACCCGCACATAGCGGGTTTTTTTATGGAAAATAATGGGCTGATTCAATTTTTAAGCGTGTTGTTCTTCTAACCAACGCTCGGTATCAATGGCAGCTTTACAGCCGGAACCTGCAGCAGTAATTGCCTGACGATAAACGCTATCCATAGCGTCGCCGCAAGCAAATACGCCTTCAACATTAGTGTAAGAAGAAGAGCCGATAGTTTTGATGTAACCGACATCATCCATATCAATAACACCTTTAAATAAATCGGTATTTGGTTTGTGACCAATCGCCATAAATACACCGGTAACATCCGCTAAAACTTTCGTTTCACCGGTAGTAATATTTTTAAGACGAATTCCTTCAACCACTTTTTCGCCTAAGATTTCTTCAATTTCAGATTCCCAGGCAACTTCAATTTTAGGGTTGTTTAATACACGGTGTTGCATGGTTTTTGAAGCACGGAATTCATTACGGCGGTGAACAACTGTTACTTTGCTGGCAAATTTTGTTAAGAAAGAAGCTTCTTCCATAGCTGTATCGCCACCACCAACAATTACTACATGCTGATTTCTGAAAAAAGCACCATCGCAAGTAGCACATGCAGATACTCCGTACCCACGAAGTTTAGATTCGCTAGGGATACCTAACCACTTTGCAGATGCACCGGTTGAGATAATGATAGATTCTGCTTTAAATGAGAATTCTTCATCAACAGTTATTGAAAATGGTCGTGATGATAAATCAACCTTGGTAACCATTCCGTAACGGCAATCAGCACCAAAACGGGTTGCCTGTTGACGAAACATATCCATCATAGCAGGACCCATAACACCGTCTGGAAAACCCGGGTAATTTTCGACATCAGTTGTAGTCATTAATTGTCCGCCGGGTTCAGGGCCTTCGAATACAACAGGTTTTAGGTCGGCACGTGCCGCATAAATTGCAGCAGTGAGTCCTGCAGGACCGCTACCGATAATGGCTAATTTGATAGTTTTGCCAGCTAAATCTTCCATAATAGATACAAGTGTTAAGATTAATTTCGGAGCAAAAAGTACGGAATTCCTGAAAAGGAAATGAATTGATAGCCTCTATAAAACTTATTTTATGGCAAAAATGTCGGCTAAATTACGTGATACTTGAGCCTTCAAAAAGGCATTCTGTTTCACGAATAAAGTCTAAAATTTAGTACCTTCAAACCCTAAGAAATCTTAAAAATTACCAGTGTATTATGGCCGGAGAGTACCGAGCGTTAACCCGAAAATATCGTCCAGTTCATTTTGAAGACATTGTTTCTCAGGAGCATGTAAGCAATACATTAAAGAATGCCATTGAGCAGGATCGATTATCGCATGCCTATATGTTTTGTGGTCCGAGAGGTGTGGGGAAAACAACGATGGCTCGTGTATTAGCTCGTGCAATTAATCAGGTAGATGATTCCGTTGACGGCGAGGCTTTAAGTAATACCTTAAATATTATTGAGATTGATGCTGCATCGAACAATAAAGTAGAAGATGTACATCGAATTAGAGAGACGGTTCGCATCCCTCCACAAAGCGGTAAATACAAGATTTATATTATTGATGAGGTTCATATGCTTACCAAGCAGGCTTTCAACGCATTGTTGAAAACTCTTGAAGAGCCGCCTCCGCACGTTATTTTCATATTTGCTACAACAGAGCCGCATAAGGTTTTACCTACCATTTTATCTCGTGTACAGCGCTTTGATTTTCGTCGAATTAAAGTTGAAGAAATCGTTTCTCAGCTGAAGAGAATTGCACAGGACGAGAACATTACTATTGATACGGAATCACTTCATGTAATAGGAAAAAAAGCGGACGGAGCTTTACGTGATGCGCTTGGTTTGATGGATCAGGCCATTGCATTTTGCGGTAGCACCATCACCCATAACGATTTACTGCAAGCGCTCAATGTTGTAGGAACAGACCGCTTATTTGAATTGACTGATTACGTGTATAAGCATGATTCAACAGCTGCCATGCAATTGGTTGAATCGATGATGCAGGAAGGGCACGATATTCAGGAGTTTTTGGTGAGCTTAACCGAGCATATGCGAAATTTATTTTTCGCTAAAGACCCGAAGAATATTAAGTTGATCGAAGCTTCGGAAGAAACTAAAGGCCGTTATATCGAACAGGCGAAATTGTTTAGTGAAGACGACTTACTACGTTTATTGCATTTAAGTTCAGAAGGACAAATTTCCATTAAAGATGCGCATCAGCCGCGTATTCATTTTGAGCTCATCATCCTAAAAATGGTGAAAATGCAACGAATTGACGGGTTAAAAGCGATATTACAAGAGTTAAAAGCATTGCGAACTGGTGGTGCTCCGGTAATTCCTCAAAGTAACACGTTACCCGTTTCAGAATCGCCAATGAATGCAGGGGCAAGTTCTTCGGCAAAGTCTGCTGATGCTGTTGCAGATGCTTATCGCGCAAAATTACAAAATAACCCTCAAGGCGGAACAAAAGCATCACATTCAGAACGAGTGCAAGGCGGATTAAAATCTGTATCTGTTCAGGTTGATGAGTTGGAAACAGGTAAAGCATCAGCAAAAATAGATGGCTCGACAGCTTTAAAATTAGACGCCGCGGAAGCCGAAATCACAGAAAAGAAATCCCTTTCAGGACCGGTGCCATTGCATTTGGTAACCAGAAATTGGGATGAGTTTTTAGATCGTACTAAAACAGAGTTACAACCCACATTTCATTTAATAATAAAGCGCACACGTCCGGTTGATATTCAGGAAAACACGGTCGTATTGGAAGTGAGCGACGATTTTACAGCAGATTTGATTGATACAAACAAACGCGATATTGCACGGGTTTTATCGGAATGTATCGGGCAACGCGTTCAGGTTGATTCTCGTTTGGTTGCTCAGCAAAAAGATGCGGTTCAACTCGACCCATACGAGCGTTTCAGAAAACTCCAAGAAAAAGACCCGATTTTACGTGCTGTTGTGGAATTATTCGGCGCTGAATTAGATTATAATATTTAAAAAACGGTAGAAATTATGTTAGGAAACATGGCAGATTTATTCGGCAAAGTGCAGGAAATGCAACAAAAAATGTCCGAAATGAAAGAAAAATTAGCTCAAACAGAATATACATCTGAGTCGGGCGGCGGCATGGTTAAAGTAACTGTGAATGGCCTAAAAAAAGTGTTATCCGTTAAGATTGATAAAGATTTAATTGACCCGAACGACCCTGAAATGCTCGAAGATTTGATAGTTGCGGGTGTAAACAAAGCCTTAGATGAAGTTGAAAAACAGGCTCAAAACTCGATGGGTGATTTAACAAAAGGTATGATGCCGGGCGGATTCGACCTCAGCAAATTTGGTTTATAAACGTTCATGCAACTCATTTCAGAAGCTCTCGAGCGAACCATTGAAGAATTAGCAAAGTTGCCCGGAATGGGTAGAAAATCGGCGCAACGCATTGCCATGCATTTGCTAAAAAAAGATGAAGGCAGTGTGTTAAAATTGGCAGAAACCTTGGTTCATTTAAAGCAATCTACAACAACTTGTTCTGTTTGCCACATCGTTACAGACCGAGATCCGTGTCCGATTTGTGGAAATCCAAAAAGAAATACAGGGATTGTCTGTGTGGTTGAGGATATAAAAGATGTGTATGCTATCGAAAGAACCAACGAGTTTAAAGGACGTTATCACGTTTTAGGCGGTGTTATTTCACCTATGGAAAGCATCGGGCCGGATCAAATCCGCATAAAAGAATTGGTTCAGCGTGTGGGTTCCGGAGAAATTGAAGAACTTATTTTGGCTCTAAATCCGGATGCAGAAGGCGAGGCAACGTCCTTTTACATTCAAAAGTTAGTCCGCCCGTTTGAGATTAAAATTACCCGAATTGCACAGGGAATTCCATTAGGTTCAGAGTTGGAATTTGTAGATGAAGCAACCTTATCCAGAGCGTTTGAAGGTCGCTCGGTGGTTTAGCTAATCATAATGGAATCGGCATTTAGCAATAAGAATCTCGTCTTCTTTTACTTGATAAATGAGGCGGTGCTCATCGTTTATTCTTCTTGACCAAAATCCCTGATATTTGAATTTAAGCGGTTCAGGTTTGCCTATGCCGTTAAATGGGTTTCTGGAGATGTCTTTCAATAAATCATTAATTCGCTGAAGCATTTTTTTATCCGTCTTTTGCCAAAACAGATAATCTTCCCATGATTCATCAACAAAAACGAATTTCATACTTCGAGCAACTCTTTTTGAAAAGTTGAGCCTGATTTCAGTTTTTCGATAGCGGAATCGAGTCGGAGCTCATTTGCTTTAGAGGAAAGCTCATGTTGGGTTGCTTGCAAAGAATTATATTCTTCTAAAGACATTATCACCACACCAGAGTCTTTTCCTCGATTTATGATTAAGGTTTCAAAGTTTAAAGTAACCTTATCAAGATAACTTTTGATGTCTTTTCTGAAATCAGAAATAGTTGTAGTAAGCATAGTTGAAGTTTATGTACATATTTATGTACAAATATATGTACATAAAGTGGTGATTCAAAACCCGGACTTATCGTCCTCTTCCTCTGCGATTAGACGATTTCTCTCTTTTCTGTTTTTGATTTTCTTTCCCGGCTGATTTAAATGTTTTTTTTGAGTTGCCAGTTGCCGGTTTTTCGTTATTTCTTTTGGGTTTTGATGATTGTTTAGGTTTGGGCTTCGATTGTTTTTTTTCAGCCCCGTCTGATGAATCTTGAATGGCATCGAAGATAGCTTTTAGCTCTTTATCAGATAATTCTCTCCAATCGCCAACTGCTAATTTCCCTAGATCGACATTCATAATTCGAATACGTTGTAAGCGAACAACATCATATCCAAAATGCTCGCACATACGGCGAATTTGTCTGTTTAATCCTTGAATCAAAATGATTCGGAATACAAATTCACTTTCCTTTTTTACAAAGCATTTTTTGGTAACCTGACCCAAAATCGGAACCCCCGAACTCATGCTTTTTACAAATTCATCAGAAATAGGTTTGTTTACCGTAACGATATATTCTTTCTCGTGCTCATTCCCGGCTCGTAGAATTTTATTCACGATGTCGCCATTGTTCGTGAGCAGAATCAAACCTTCGGAATCTTTATCCAGTCTGCCAATAGGGAAAATGCGCTTTGGGAAATTCAGATAATCGATGATATTGTCTTTGGTCGTGTTTTCTGTTGTACTAACTATCCCAACAGGTTTATTCAGAGCAATATAAATGTCCTGAGTTCGGTCTTTTATGATGCGTCCGTCCACACGAATTTCATCAGAACTTTCAACTTGAACGCCAATTGTAGCTTTTTTCCCGTTTACAAAAACGCGCCCTTGTTCGATCATCGCATCTGCTTCGCGACGAGAACATAATCCGGTATCAGAAATAGCTTTATTTAAACGCATTATTCAGCAACAACGGTTACGGTAAAACGAAGCGGTTTTGAACCTTCAACGTCGAATTCTTTAACCACAACAGTAAACTGATTTTCACCTTTTTTAACCGGTACAATTAAGGAAGTTCCATAGCCGAGTGAACCCGTTGTGCCGAACCATTCGCTGTCTAAAGCATCCGGATTAGGACGATTTAATGCAGGTAAAGTAAGCGATGCAAAAGGGTTGGCAGGATTCCATTTTACGATTACTGCTTCGGGTTTATCATCAACCAAAGCTAATGGTTCGAATACTTCAACCGGAAAGCTAGTTTGCGCCAAAACGGTATCACGTGGAGTCCAAACCCAGCTAAGATTAAAACTTCCGACTTGTGTAGCTGTCCAGGATTTTTGTTGATTTCCATCAATAGATAAAAACACTTTTTCCGGAGCATGATAAGTAGCTGCAGAAATTGTATATCCCTGAATTACGTTTCGCGGAGCGTAATAAAGCATATTTGGCGGTTGAACGATATGTACCATTTTAGAAACGGAATCAACCGCATTTTCTAAACCGCTTTCATCATTTTGTATCAATTTAATTTGATAGGCATTTGCAGTGGCAACAAAGGCTGTTGTATCCATTTTTGAACCGTTTACCATCCATGTAGTGGTCAGTTTTTGCCCCTCAGCATCATTGATTTCTGAGGGCACTAACTGTATAGATTCCCCTTTGTAAATCACATTCGGTAAGTTGAACTGTGAAATTGGCGGAGCATTTACTGTAAATGTTTCGGTTTTAGAAACGGTTCCGCTAGTTACTCCAGAGTTATCGCTTATCGTTAAACCTAAGGTGTAATTACCGGGTTTTAAGAATCCTAATTGAACTTCCAAACCGCCTTCGATTTTGTTGCCGTTAAGAGTCCAAGTATAGGTTTGAATAAATCCGTCTCGGTCGCCGGAACCTGTTGCACGAACTCTTACTGCTTTATTATGTGCATAAATCGGTTTTTTATCCCAAGCTAACACAGGCGGGAAGTTCACTCGCATTTCTTTCTTTGCATATGAGATATTACAATCAGAACCGGATTCAACTTCGACTATCAATTGAATAGTCAATTTTCCGGATGATTGTGGTGTGAAGCGCTGTTGTAAACCTTGTAATTTGGTTTCAAAGCTATCCGGATTGGTTACAATCCACTGAGCACCTTTTAAGGTTCCGTTAAGCACAGACTTCGAAGCATCGAGCGTGATAACTTCACCCGGGTTTGTCCATTCAGGAACTTCAAAACGAGCTTCAGGACCTTCCACAACGCGAACGGTAGCCGTTGTTACACTGGTGTTGCTACAATTACCTGCATCAGAACCGATTACGGTTAGTTGAACCGTGTAGGTTCCGGCTCTATTAAACAGGTGAGTTACCTGGGTTCCGAATCCAACCGATTCATCACCAAAATCCCAAGAATAAGCACCAATTGGTCCGTTCGGGTCGGTACTTTTACTTCCGTCAAAAATCATCGGTGTGTTTACACAAATGGTTGTGTCAACAAAATTAATTCTTGCTGTAGGTGAACCGGAAACTTTAACCGGAATTTTTGCAATGGTTGGCTCTGCTGATATGCCGTCGTGCAAGGTTAAAGTAGCTGTGTAAACACCCGGTTTTTCGTATGTGTGATAAGGGTTGTTATCTCGAGACGTATTTCCGTCACCAAAATCCCACTGAGTGGAGAATTGGTCGCCATCAGGATCGTAACTTCTGGCACTGGAGAAAATGATAATCTGCCCTGTACATGATTCAATCAATGAATCAACCAAAGCAACTACAGGTCTATTTACTAACACATCAATTCCGGTAGAAATAGTACTGTTTTGCAAGCCGTCTCGGTCGTTTAATGTAAGTCCGATTTTATAATAACCGCCAGCCGGAGCATTCCATGTGAGTTGCGGTTCAGATTGTTTAGTTCCATCCGGTAGAATCCAGGTGAACTCTAGAGGTGAGCCGTCAGCATCATAACTTTTTGCGGCATTAAGAACAACAGCTTTTGAGTTGGTAACAATTCGTTGTTCAGTTACAATTATAGGGCTGGCGTTTACCCGAATGGTTTCTTCGTAAACAGTTTTTGAATTCGTTAAACCATTATTATCATCTGCGGTAATTTTGAAGCTAAATGTGCCCGATTGTGAGAAGGTGTGAGAAATTTGTGCACCTGTATAAGTTTTTCCGTCGCCGAAATCCCAAGTAAAGTTCAGGTTTTTATCATCAAAATCGAAAGAATTGCCAGCCGAAAAAATCGTTTTTTTACCGGGCTCAGTAACAGTAGGCGTTGCTGTCCATTCAATTTCTGGCGGAAAGTTCACACGAATTTTTCGTGTTTTTTTATGAATTGCTGAGTCAAAACCGGAATCGTCTTTCACCTGAAGCTGAATTACATGCTCACCGGGTTCTGCAATGCTATAGGTAAACTGCTCACCGCTTCCAATTTGTTTTCCCTGATGAAACCATAGGTATTGAGTTACATTTCCGTCTTCGTCTTTACTTTCTGAGCCGTCTAAAACGAAGCGTTCGTTTGGAGCAACTAGCGTTTTTACTGAAAATTGTGCAATCGGATTTTTGTTAACGATGACTTCTTTTTGGATGGACTGTACCGAGTTTGCCATGTTTTGACCATCATCAACCGTTAAGGTAACCGTGTAGGTTCCGGCTCTGGAATATTGATGATTTACCTGTGAACCTTGCGCCGTTGAGTTATCACCAAAATTCCACGAATAAACCGCAATGGATTGGTCAGAATCAGAGCTTTGATCTGCACGAAATACAACTAACGCGTCATTTGTTTTATCAACAGAAGTTATAACAGGTACTGGTTCTTCGTTAACTCTAATCGTTTTTTTGATGGATTTGATGGAGTTAGAAACACCTTGTTTGTCATTTACGGTTAAGGTTATTTCATAATCTCCGGGTTTTTCAAAAGCGAGTGCAAATTGTGGATTTTGAGATGTTCTTCCGTCAGAAATTGCCCAAGCATAGGATAATCGATCTTGGTCTGGGTCGGTACTTGGAGCAGCATTTAGGTTTAAAATCTGATCCGGAGCTATCAAATTAGGTAACGTAAAAGCCGGTTCCGGAGCGCCGTTAACTTTAAAACTGCGTATTGTCTCAAAAGAAGCATTGGTTGTTCCGGAAATATCATTCACCGTTAATTTTACGTCGAATGTACCGCGTTCGGCATGGTTCACTAAAATGCTTTCCGAAGTATTTGAACCCTGAATGCCGTTTACTTCCCATGAAAAAGCCAAAGAATCACCGTCAGAATCCAATAATGAAGCAGCTGTAAAACGGGTTTGAGTACCTAATGCTACAATCGGATTGAGTTCGATTTCCCCATAAGGTTGTGTGTTGATGCGAATCGTAAAGGTGCTGTCAACCGTTGAACAAGCAGAACCCGGTGTTTTATCGTCCAAGATTAATCGAACTCTGTAGTCTCCTGAGGTAGAGGCCGAAAAGTTTAAAAGCGGCGCATCTCCACGATAAACGCCATCAACAAACCAAGCAAAACTTAATTCGCTGTTTTCCGGGTCGGATGACTCTTGAGCGTTTAATTCAAGAACTTCACTTGGGGAAATTATCGATTTGAACCCCTTTAACACCAAATTCGGTTTTTGATTCACAAAAACAGTTGGTTCAGTAACTTTGTAAAGAGGGGTATATCGTCCTTTTGTTGGTGTTATAAGTTGAAGTTTTACACTTCCTTTTTGGGTGAATTTATGCTGGGTTTCAATTCCGGTAAAACGTCTGTTTTCGAGCAACCAAATTGTTTTTTCCGGCGCGTATTCATAGGTATTGGCATTCACTCGTAACTGAAATTGATCACAATCTTTTCCGGCATTCGAAATTAAAGTCGGTGCAGAAAGTGTTTCACTTTGTTTGATAATCGGGCTGATAATCCATGGTGTAATTCCGTTTTCAGTCTGAATTACCATGTTGTTTAAGCGTTCAGAAGAGCCGCTTAATTCCAAAGCCCATGAATTCTCCAAACCAAAGCGTTGTACTTGAAATACATTTTCGGGCGTGATGACGTCACCAAAGGCATCGAGTACAGAAACTTTGGTGTCTTCTTCACCGGTAACGACCAAATTTTGTGGTGCTACTTTATCAAAAAGAGGTTTTAATTGAATACGCGTATTCGGATTGGTTTTGTAGAGTCCAATCACCAAATCCATCGAAACTAAATCGAATAATTTGTCTGTTTGGTTGATGAAACGCACATTAAAGTTGTTTACATCGTCGCCGTTATCTGTTTTTGCTCGTAGAATCCAACCTTGTTCTGCGGTTTCTGTCAGTTGTAGAATTTCTACCCAACGGTTCAGGTATTTTTGTTCAGCAAGAATGGAAATGGATAAGCCTTTAACACTGTCTGTTCCGGTAATTTCCCGAACGGAATTGCCTTGTACGGTGTATAATTTTTCGAAAGGAATCAGTTCAAACGTAGTTGTTGTACTTGGTTTTCCTGCTAAAACATCAGCGAAACCACCGATTCCGGCATCATAAATTTCAAATTTAGGGAGAGCTTTTACGGTATCGGCTTTCGGACGTAGCCATAAATCGTACACCCCTTTTTTATCGCCGGATTGTACCCGAACCTGCTGCCCGGAAATCGAAAAATACACTTCCTGAGCAAATAGATGTTGAAAGCTTAACGCTCCCAATATCAGACCAATAAGAACACACTTTTTCATCATATTATTCTAAAATAAACTGCTTTTCCGCGATAACTTCACCCGTTTTTTTCATGATAAACCGAATGTGAATAAAATCGGCACCACTTGCTTGTAATTGTAATGCCCAGTCCCAAGACTGACCGCATTCTGCTTTAAATACTTTTGTACCTACGGAAGCTTCAACCAATAGCGGCTCGTACGCTTTTCCTGAAACCTGAATAATAGGTGCACGGCGTATTTTTTCACCAATAGTTGATGTTGACCAATTCAATTTCCACAGTTGTTCCGGTTGAATTTTAACAACACGCTTTTGAATGGTTGTTTTGTTTTGAGAACGGTCAATAGCTTCAATTTGTAAAGGCGTTTCCGGTTTTTGAATCGGAATGGAAATCGAAAACTCACCGCCATTTTGAACGTTTACCTCGGTTTGATTCACTTTTAAAACAGAACCGGGTTCGGTAATACCTTCTAAAACAAATTGTTCATTTCTGGTAAAATAATCTTGAGAAAGTCCATTTTTAAAGAATAATGCAGGCGCTTGTGTGTCTTTGTTTTTTAAAAGGCGATAATTTGGGCTGTCAGTACCGCGCAAACCTAGTTTATCATAAGCTCTAAGGCGTATATAAATAGTTCCTTCTTCTATTCCGTCCACTTTAAGAGAAGTGGTTTTACTTTCGTATCGCTTAATTCCATATGTAAAAGCCGGACTTGGAGAAAACTCGATTTCATAGCGACTGGCTTCAGAAACCGTACTCCAAGTGAGATAAACAACGGGATCGTAGGTTAATGAGTCTGATGCAGGCCAAGTTAAAAGCGGAGCAGTTAGTAATTTTACAGGAGGTAAAGGCTCTTTGCCTCGCTCAACAATAGTTCCTTCGTCTTTTCCAAGCATTACCTCTGCGCTGGCAACCCGAACAATTGCTTCGCCTTCATAATTAGAATAGGTTACCCGGTCTGCGGCACCTTTTTCAGCCCAAAATTTTGAAGAATTTACTCGGGTTTCACTATCTGCAGCTTTTACAACGAATTCGGTAGATTGTCGCGATTTAGCAGATAAAGAAGCTAAAAGTCCGCCATCGCTTATTTGTATTTCTGTTTCTGAGGTATTTGAAAGTTTGTCGATTTTGGATGTCTTAACTGTAGCGATAGTTTCCGGATTTATCATCACAAAACTACCGTCGGTAAAATCGAGTTTTGCGTAAGATTTTTTTAAGGTTTTTATACCGTCTTGCTCTTGGTACAAATCTCCTTTTTCGGAAACATCCCAGTTGCTTATGATTCCTTTCCTTTTAAATACATCACCCGTTTTACTGGCTAAAATAGCAGAAACAGCTTCTTTTCGGTTGGTTTCGGTTGCGATTTTTAACGCTTTTAGAGAGGCGTCTAATTGTTTAGCCTCATTAATTGCTGTATCAAAAACTCCATCCTTAACAGCTTTTTGAAATAGATTGTAGCTGTTGTCGTAGTTTGTTAACTCTTTAGATGCAAAGACTTTAGCTCCGTTTTTTATTAGGTTGAAATACAGATTTCGTCCTTTTTCAACCTTTTCGGCTTCCTGTTTAAATTCGGAAAGCTTTTTTTGGACGTCAATTTTAATGAGAAACGTATTTGATTCTGCCTGATAAGTAGCCAAATTGCTCAAAATAGGCCAATACTGTTCGTTTCCTAAGTGCTTTTTACTCTCAGCTTGTAGTTCAGATGCTTTTATAGTTATCGGAACTTGTTGAGCCCATACACCGGATTGACTCATTAAAACAATGATTCCCCATAAAAGTGCGTAAAATTTCATTGGATTAATTTATTTCGGCAGAGATTTCGTCTAATTCTTCATCAATTGGGAAATATAAGATAAAACGAGCGCCAAATTCAGGCTCAGATTCAACTCTTACTTTTCCGCTGTGCCGTTCCATGATTTCTTTTACGTAAGCTAATCCCAATCCTGTTCCGGGTAAACTTTGGGTTGATTTTACTCGGTAAAATTTATCAAACACCTTATCTAAAGCGTCCTGAGGAATTCCAAATCCATAATCAGTTATAGATAAGCAGATAAACTGGTTATGGCGTTTAACTTCAATTCGTATCGTACGGCTGTCATCACCATATTTTATAGCATTTGAGACTAAGTTTCGAATAGCATCAATGGTTAACGATTCCGCAGCAAAAATAAACTGAGAATCATCATCAACAGAGATATCTAAAGTGATGTTATGCTCCAAAATGGCAGCTTGGAAAGAGTCTTCAATTTGTTGAAGAATACCGCGAACAAAAATCGGAGATTTTTCTAATTGTATAGCCTTGGATTCCAATTTGCTGATTTGCAGAAATCTTGAAATGAGTTCATTCATTTCACTGGCGCTGTTCAGAATATATTCAACGTAAAGTTTTTCGCGGTCTTTATCGCTAAGGGCTGATTGAATGAGCTGTGAAAACCCAATAATGGACGCAACGGGATTTTTTAATTCGTGAACAATTATAGAAATGAGTTCATTTCGTTTGATATCCATCGAAAGTTCGGTGGTTAAATCATAGAAAATGATTAAGCTGCCGTTATTCTCCGCATTTCTGATGTCGAGTTTATACACTTTAAAATGGTAAGCGCGGCGGTCGATGGTTTTTGCTTGCCAATCCATAACCGTATAAAACAAACCTGTGTCGGAACTGGTGTTTTTTCTGCGTTCTCGTTGTTCTTCTGTAATGAGTGAATTTTTTTCTAAAGCACTCCAGTTATTCGGTAACGAAAATGCGATTTCTTCAAAAAAGTATTCCAACTTTTCATTAGTGAACACAAAATTGTCGTTTTCATCCAAAATAGCCACCATCTGGTTGGCATAGCGCATAAGCAGACGATTCCGTTCTTCCTCAGAAATAATTTTATCGATGTTTATTTTTTGATAATGGTGGAGCTTTTGACGTATTTCTTCGATGATTAAACTCAGTGGTTTTAAATCGGGTAAACTTGAAATCGTGATAGCATTTTCAAAAGAGTAATTCCCGAAAGGTTCAATTTCTTGTGCAAGAGTAGCAATAGGTTTTTCAATTACGGAAGTAACGATAACGGCACCAACTCCGATAACAAGCATGGATATTAGCAGAATGATTAGCGAACGATTGAACAAGGACTCTATCGGAGCAATAATATCGCTTTCTAAAACGGTAATTCCATATTGATAGGGCGCAATACTAAACGAATTATAGGTTAATATATGCCCTGATTCCTGTTTAACAACACGTTGCAGACTACTGGGCTCAATATCGTTAACATCTTCAATCTTTTGGTTTGAATAGATAGGAATTCCTTGTTTCCAAACAGCAACTTGTGTTTTTTCAGAGACCGGAACCTCTGTAATCAGTTTAAAAATATCTGAATCTTGAATAAGCACATTCATAACAAGCGTTGTTGATTGTGCTTCGAACGAGTAGGTGAGATATAAAAGGTTCTGCTCAAACAACCAATTGAATGCCAAATTAGGAACGGTATTACTTTCAACCAAACCGATTTTCCAATTGTCTTCAATCGTATTGTAACCGGATGATAGTTGCTTTATTTGAGTAAAAACTCCGGTATTGGGGTCAACAATTCGAAGAAAAACGATATCGGGGAAAAGTCGAATATAGGTTTCTAAAACGGATTGCAGCGATTCCGGGTTTTTATTTAGAGCCACACCTGCATCGGCTAATACATTTACCCAATCGCGAATTCGAATATCGGCTTCATTCAAAATCTGAGTATGAAGCTGCGATACTTTTTCAATGCGCTCCTCAACTAATGCTGTTTCATAAGCCGGTTTTATTCCAAACCAGGTAACAGACGCGGAGATAATTAATACTCCAAAAACTAATAATAAAAGACGATGTTTAAGTTTCACTTTGACACAAATTCTCAATCGCTTCAATGTAGCAAATTGGGCGCAACTTTCGTGTTAATTTTCTTGATGAATTGATGAAATACTTTAGATTTTGATGAAACTAAGCCAAAAAATAAGCCTGAACTCAATTGCATGAATCGTGTTCAGGCCTATGCAACAAAATTCCGATAAATTATTGGCCTTTAATTCCTTTTAAGGCACTTATCAACAAAGATTTGCTGATTCTGGTTTTGAAATCGGGATTGACGTATTCAAATTGTATCATTCCATCGGTATCAACAACAAACACACTTGGAACAGGCAGTAAATCAACATTTTTGCCCTCTGAGTATTTTGTAATAGTTGATTTATAACCTTCCGGAGCCTGATATGCTATACCGGCTTTTATCATAGCTTCACGCGTCAGGTCGCTTAATAGCGTAAAGTTTAGATTGTTTTTACTTAGGTTTTCGCCGGTTTTTTCAAACGAATCAGGACTTATTGCCACTAATTGAAATCCAAGTTCTACGATTGAATCTAGTGATTTTCGAAGATCTAATAATTGTGCATTACAATACGGACACCAACCACCACGAAAGAAAACTACCACGGTTGGTTTTTCAGCCATAATATTCGCAAGCATTTTTTTCTCGCCCGTTGGAGTAAAAACCGGAGCGTTTGGAAGTTTTTCTCCGACTAATAGCGGTGAGATATCTTCCGGATTTGCGGGAAATGAGGTTTGAGCTTGTGAACCTTGTACAAACAGGAATAGCGTCAAAAATGAAAGAAGTAAAGTTTTCATAGTCTTATATGATTTTTTGTTTTGAATAGGCCAAGCTTACCATATCACAGAAACAAGAAAAGTCGGAAGAGCGACATATTTAAAAATGTTAATGGTGTTTAAGAGGTTGAATGTCAGCTAAAAGACAAAAAGAATGTAAGCGTGTGCATTTTTTACTTGAAAGACACGAATCTGTGGGTTTCGTTTTCAATCTTTAACAACGTTGTTGCCTAAAAAAGTTAAAATTCGAACATCACTTATCATTAACAAATCAACAAAGTAGTATGAACGTAAAATCTCCCGTTCTTCTCGGTTTATTGAGTATGGCACTTTTAGCATCTTGTACGGGTGCTAAAAAAGCACAAAAGCCAGCAGCAGGTGCAAATCCGGCCGGTGGCAAACCGGGTAAAGGCATTCAGCCTTATTCAAAAGTAATTACAGCTAAAGCTAAGTCAGACAAGGGTTTATTTACTGTACATAAAGTAGATGATTCTTACTTCTATGAAATTCCTGACTCATTGTTTGGTCGTGAAATTTTAACCGTAACCCGAATTGCGAAAACCGCAACTAATTTAGGGTACGGTGGCGAAGAACTGAATACTCAAGTTTTCCGCTTCGAAAAAATGGACAAAAAAGTGTTGATGCGTGTTGTTAGCTATCAAAACGTAGCAGCTGATTCGCTCCCTATTTTCGAATCTGTTCGCAATTCTAACTTCGAACCAATTGTTCAGGCGTTTGAAATAAAAGCATTGAGTAAAGACTCAAGCGGTGTTGTAATCGAAGTTGACGGTTTATTATCTGCTGATGTTCCTGTTTTCGGTTTAGACCAAAGAAGTAGAGAACGTTTTCGTGTGAGAAACTTAGATAAAGACCGCAGTTTTATCTTAAGCATCAATTCGTATCCAAAAAATATTGAGAACCGAGTTGTATTAACATACAATGCTACAAATGCACCGTCAAACAACTCCGTAGGTAGCATTTCTTTGGAAATCAATCACTCTATGATTTTACTTCCAAAAGTTCCGATGATTGGCCGTATTGCTGATGACCGTGTTGGTTTCTTTAGTGTTACTCAAACGGATTACGGTTTAGATGTTCAAAAAGCAAAAACTCGTACATACATCACTCGTTGGAGATTAGAGCCAAAAGATTGGGATGCCTACAATCGCGGTGAATTGGTAGAACCGGTAAAACCAATCGTGTACTACATCGACCCTGCAACTCCGATGAAATGGAGACCTTACTTAAAGCAAGGTGTTGAAGATTGGAACAAAGCATTCGAAGCTGCCGGTTTCAAAAACGCGATTAAAGCAATGGATCCTCCAACACCTGAAGAAGATCCTGAATTCAGCCCGGAAGATATTCGTTATTCGGTAATTCGTTATTTCTCTTCTGATATTCAAAATGCCTACGGTCCACACGTACACGACCCTCGTTCCGGTGAAATTTTAGAAAGTGATATCGGTTGGTACCACAACGTAATGAACTTATTACGTAACTGGTATTTCGTACAAACAGCAGCTATTAATCCGGAAGCTCGCGGCGTTGAGTTTAAAGATGAAGTAATGGGCGAGTTAATTCGTTTCGTTTCTGCACATGAAGTGGGACATACTTTAGGTTTACCGCACAACATGAAAGCGTCTTCTTCTTATCCTGTTGATTCATTACGTTCTGCTACCTTTACTCAAAAAATGGGTACGGCACCGGCTATTATGGACTATGCACGTTTCAACTATATTGCACAGCCGGAAGACAAAGGCGTAAGTTTATATCCTGGAATTGGTTTGTATGATAAATATGCAATCAACTGGGGTTACCGTGCTATTCCAAACGTGAAAAAATCTGATGATGAAACAGCAACTCTACGTAAATGGATTGAAGCTAAAGCCGGCGATAAAACCTATCGTTTTGGTAACCCAAGCCGCGTAGACCCGAACTCACAAACCGAAGATTTGGGTGATGATGCTATGAAAGCATCTACCTACGGTATTGCAAACTTAAAACGCATTGTGCCAAACTTAATGACATGGACTAACCAAGGTGGCGAAAGCTATGATGAATTGGCTGAGCTTTATGGTCAGGTTTTAGGACAATGGAACCGTTATATGGGCCACGTAGCTACAAATATCGGTGGTGTTTACGAAACTCGTAAATACGATAACCAAGCCGGTTCAGTTTACGAAGTAGTTCCAAAAGAAAAACAAAAACGCGCTGTTCAGTTCTTGATTAAAGAAGCGTTCAATACTCCGGATTGGATGATTAACGAAGAAATTTTCAGCAGAACAGAATCCAGTGGTTTTGTAGAAAGAATTCGTGCATTACAAGCTCGCGCATTGTATTTGGCATTAGATATGGAAAAAATGCAACGCTTAACAGAAGCAGAAGCATTAATGGGCAGCAAGGCTTATACCTTAAACGATTTAATGAGTGATGTTACAGCCGGCGTTTGGTCGGAGTTAAAATCTAACGGAACCATTGATGTGTATCGCAGAAACTTACAACGTGCACACATCGATCGTTTAGAGTATTTATTAACCGGCGATGCTCCGAATTTACCATCGTTTGTATTTGCATACAGCGGCGGAACTCGAGTAAACGCTTCTCAATCTGAAATCAGACCGGAAGCTCGTGCTCAGTTATTGAAATTAAAAGCTGATATCGGTTCAACTATCAGTAAAGTGCGTGATGCATCAACTAAAAACCACTTGGTAGATGCTTTAGCTAGAATCGAAATGATTTTAGACCCTAAATAAGTACGCTTTAATGTGGAAAAGCCCTTCTGATTTATTTCAGAAGGGCTTTTTTTGTTTTAGGGGTTTATCAGCATATTTGTGTATTGTGCTTGAACCTAATTTTTGAGTATGAAAAAAGTCTTATTTATTGCTTTGCTTTTACTTAGCAGTATTCCTTCATTTGCACAATTTGAAAGCATATACCTGTTTGGTGAAAGTCGGTCAGAATTAAAGCGATTCCCGCTACAAGTTGATAATCAAACCATTGCTCAAATTTGGTTTCAGCCCTTAGCTTTTCTTACAAAAGCAAGAGAAAGCACACAAGGTGTAATTAATTTCGTGAAAGAAGAGCCCTATGCTATTACTCCCGCAGATTCTCTAGATGAACCAAAGTATTACCCGTTAACATTTAAAGACCATATTTATGGGGATACCATTTTTGTGAATTTATTAACCTTACCAAACGTAGCGCTCGATTCACTCGAACAAATAAAAGGCCATATCGATTCGGTATTAAGTGTACCCGTGTATATCAAGAATCAGGCTTTTAACGATAAACTAAGCCTAAAGGCAATTACGGTTAAAATTCCGTTTCCGGATTCTCTTATTCCGGAAAATCAATTTGTGACCTACCCGGATAGTGCAGATTTAGTGTTAAACTGGGATTATGAAAAAGTAGATTCGCTCAAATTTTCAGCGGACTATTACAACGCTATTCAATCGAAACTCAGTTTAAGCATAACGATTAAAGCAGAAGTTAAACCTATAATAGGCAGCTCTTTTGTGTTCACTATTCCACTTTTGGATGAATATGGAATCCATATCACCTATGCGGAATATTTGGGCTTAGTCGGCATGTCGTCCGAAAGTTTTAATGTAACTATACCGTTTTCTGTTTTAGGCGGAGAGGATATCGAGCTGTTTCGAATTCCTTCAATGGATATGAGTGCAATCCTATCAACCTTTACATCTATTGAGGATGAAGATGTTTTAAAACCGGAAAGTATTCAGGTTTCAGCGTATCCGAATCCGTTTAACCCGACAACAACACTTTCGATTACGGTGCAACAGTCATCCCAATTTTCCATTTTTGTGATGAACTCCATCGGACAAAAAGTACACACCGTTAAACCAACTAGTACGTATGCATTTGGGGCACATTCGTTTCAATGGGATGCGTCGGGTTTAGCATCGGGTATTTACTTTGTAGTTGTGCAAGGGATAAATCTTTCGGATGCACAACCTATTCAACAAGTGTTGCCGATAAGTTTGATTAAATAATGCAAAAAGAAATAAGCTATAAATCGGTGGTAAAAATTCTTTCCCGAAACCCTGAACTCCAAGAAGTTTGGGGTAAAATCGGTGAAGTTGTCGGGCGGTCAGATACGTATGAAGACGGTTCTGTAGACTGGGGTGTTTTTGTATTTGATACTGAACAGGTTTGGCAAATTCATGAGTCGGATTTAACACTCGAAACGTAGCCGAATTTCGCATTAGGGATTATTAAGAGTTGAATTCATAGCTAACCGTTTATGCGGAAGGGTTTATTGATTACGTAAGAAAGCAAATAAGAGAAGTTGAATCGAAACTTTATGTTGTAAACGTTGGTGTTATCATACTTTCATTAAATAAAATAGCTATTTTATGGCTCGCAATTATAATAAAGAGTCCTATTACATGAGAGCCAACAAACGCAATCTGTTTTTTATCATATGTAACTTTCTATTAATCGTAAGTTGCAAGGATTTAACAAACAATGATATTGCTCCAGATCCTATAAAAGTTCCAGAATTCCCCAATTTCTATGCCGATCAAGCCATGTATAGTTCTGATGGCAAAATGATTATTTTTGAAAGACGTTTGCCGGGTGAATCATTTCAATTATGTATGTTACACGAAGATTCATCCGAGGTTTATTCATTTGGTGGGATATCGTTTTTCCCCAATGATATTAGTTCGAATGATTCGTTATTAATCGGTAATACAAATTTAGCAGATGGGAGAATTGTTAAGTTTAATCTGCATACCAGAGAATTGAACTATCTGGCAGGAAGAGGGACTCAGAATAATCTGTACGGTTCAAACTCAACCGAACAATTTCCAATTTTTAGTTATGATGGGTCAAAAATATTGCATACGATGAGGTCGAATCTTCTAATAGGGTTACGGCGAGGAATTATAGAAATGAATCTGGATGGGTCGGGTTGGAAAGAAATACTCCGGAGTGATACGACAATTGTCTATAATCCTGTAGAAATAACCAAACTAGGAAATAAACAAGGTTATGCGGCAATTTACAACTATAGAGATGAGGATAATAATAGTATTTTAGAGTTATATAAGTATGATGAAAACTTAAATTATGTAGATAATATTAAGTTTACGGAGTTACTCAAAAAGAATAAGATAGAAGGTTACCCTACATACTATCAGGTAAATGATAATAATATTCTTCTCAGTAGTAACCTTTACGAGACCTACGTATTAGACCTAGAAAGTGAAAAAGCCTCGCTTTTTTTGGAATTAGAGCCATATTATTACATTAATGAATTACCTAGACAGCATCCTGTTAAGAAGCATGTGTATTTAATGGTAATTTCATATGGTTATGAATCAAGCATTTTTGAATACGACGCTCAAGAAAAGGTGTTAACCAACATCTTTAATAAATAAGATACACTCGAAACGTAGTCGAATTTCGCATTTGGGATAGTATTGAGCTCCTGCGAAAGGATAGCCCGACCCATTAAAAAGCCTAAGGCTTTTTAATGGGGAATGCCCAAATAATAAAAGCATAAAAAAAGGTGTAAGAAAAACTTACACCTAATCACTTAAATCTTAAGACTTAACCAAAAACCTAGTAAACAATGGTTTGTATCGCGTGCGCAGGAATGGTTAACTCAATGGCTTTCAATTCGATATATATTTTATAGGTTATGGCGTTGTCTGTTTGATTCATAACAACGGTTGCCATCGTTCCGTCAGCATTTAGAAATCCGGTGCTGAGTAAAGCACTTCTGCTGCTTACGGTACTTACTCGTTTTGCATCAGGACGGATGAATTTTGAGAAGTGACCGATGTAATAATAGGTTGGAGTTAATATAAGTTCATCGGTGCGTGTATCGGCATGGATTGGCGCAAAACAGAAGTTTCCAACGTGGTTAGGACCGCCGGTTTCATCCAATAAGATATTCCAATCTGTCCAGCCCACAGTTCCGTTTTGGAAATCGTTAATCATACTGCGACCGTAGCGTTCGGCATTTGGCCAGAATTGATATCGTTCCGGGTTAAAGCTTTCCACACAGCCTTCTGTGAAGAGTAATTTTTTATCAGGATACGATTCGTACACGTTGCGCAGGTTACTGTACATATTTTCTCCGCCAGTCCAGTTTTCGTACCAGTGAAAACCAATACCCCAAGCGTATTGAGCAGCTTCCGGGTCGTTAAAAATAACGCTTGCACGGCGCGCAATTAAATCTCTGTTGTGGTCCCAAACCACGATTTTTTTATCGCCTAAACCTTCACGACGCATCATCGGTCCGAGATGGTTTTTCAGGAAATCGCGCTCTTCTTCTGCGGTGTAAATACTTGATTCCCAACGTTGTGTAGCCATAGGCTCATTTTGAATCGTAATACCCCAGATTGGAATGCCTTCGGCTTCGTACGCTTTTATAAATTTGGTGTAATACAATGCCCATGAATCGCGAAACTCAGGCAAGAGTTTTCCGCCGCGCAACATATTTTTATTGTCTTTCATAAAAGCCGGCGGACTCCAAGGGCTCGCGTAAAGAGGCAATTTTCCGCCTGCAGCTTCAATAGCTTTTTTGATGAGCGGAATTCTGAATTCACGGTCGTGATTTATGGAAAAGGTGTTGAGTTCTTTATCGCCTTCATCGATATAGGTATAACTTCCGGAACTGAAATCAGCACTGTGAATGGTTGTTCTTGCCAAGGTATAACCAATTCCTTCGTTTTTATCGTAATAGGCTTTTAAAAATTTTGCCTGATTTTCAGCTGATAGTTTGGCAAATGTTTCTGAGGAAGCATCGGTTATGGCTCCGCCAATACCCCAGAATGATTGAAACGTTTTTTTCGGGTTTACAAAAACAGCCACTTCTGTTTCGAGGGGTTGTTTGTTGTCTTTAAATTCTAGCGACGCTGTTTTAGTTAAGCGTAAGTCTGTATTTGATGCTGTGGTATAAACCGTTGCGGTTTTATTATCAACGGAAAATGTTTGTGTAGATGTTTTCTGTGCCATGGGTTTGCACGAAAAAACGAGTAATGAAAGAGCTAATAGTCCAAACTGAATCTTCATAAGAATGCCTCAATTAATTTCCCGAAATGTAGGCTTTTCGGTTGATTTGTAGAAGTAAAACGTTGTGTTCAATCGAAATCCAACACAACGTTTGAATGAAATCAATCAAGAAATCAAATCAAAAAAGAAAAATTCAATTACCTTATTCATGCTGTCTTTTTATATGAATTAAAACCAATCAGTTGAATATGAGCAACTCCTTTTCGCGTGAAGAAATCTCAAAAATTATGGCTAAAGCCACTCAAATTCAGGCTCAGATGGATAAATACGGAGATCATGAAACCTTAAGTGAAGATGAATTGATTGAATTGGGGAAAGAAGTCGGGATCAGCAAATCGGCTATAATGGAGGCCATAGGACAGGTTGATGCGACCGAAAAAAAACCGATTAATTTTTCGTGGCTAACAGGTACGAGTTGGCTGCAAGATATTCGGGTGCTTCCGGGAACCTTTACCGATGACGAGTGGGAAGATATTGTTCAAGAGATTCGTGCATCTACAGGCGGAATCGGGAAAGTATCTCAATCAAAATCTACGTTTGAATGGGAGCAGCGCTCTCGTGAGATTGGGTACCGACATTTAACGTTCACACCCGGTAAAAACTCCACAAAATTTACATTCAACTATAATTGGCGCGGAATTAAAATGCTGATGACAGCTGTGCCGTCAGTATTAACCATGGCCTTGTTTTCTTTGATCGGTAAAACCATATTCGGCGCCGACTTTAAAGCCATCTTTATTTTAGTAGGTTTATTAACAGGTTTTGTCGGAGGAAGAATCTATTTGCATTCTTACTTCAGAGAGCAAAAAAGAAAGCTGGAAGAACTTTCGAAGTCTATAGCCGGAATCATCAAAAGAAAGAAAAAAGAGCCCGTTCTTCTCGATTCGGTTGATGATGTTTATGGTGAAACAGAATCAATGAGTAAAAGCAAAAACAAGTTACAGTCCTGAGTTGGTGTTTATTCTGTTTGAGGCGTACTTCCTGAACGTTTAAGTGGAATACCAATCATCAACAAAAATAAACCATAAAGCGAGGTCTGAAGAACGAGTTTGCCGGAAAGCGCTCCGCCGAACAAATCGTTTAATAGTTCAGACTGTTCTGTATCTAAGATGCTGAGCAATAAAAAGGAGTACACAATTACTGTAACAGCAACAAGTATAAGTTGGTGACCCAATCGTGCTATCCATTTTGATGTATCACCGAAATAAAGTGCACTGGCAGTAAACGCTGCAAAAAGTCCGAGTTGGATGATAAATGAAATCAAAAGGTCGGTATCAAGAGGCAAAGAGAACATGGAGAAGCTAATGACGCAATTAATCAAAAAATAGCCGCCAAAAACCAACCCCAAGGTGTTTATAACTGTGCGGGGTTTCACTTCAGTTTTAACATCACCGAAAGAAAGAGGGGTATTTAATTCCTGATATTCTTCAGATATGTGATTAAACCAATCAATGTATTCCGGTCGGCGCAGGTAAATGACGTACATCAAAGAAAAGGCAAATCCCAAAGGCGCTAAACCTAGGCTTCCGGTTAAAAAAAGCGAAACAACCGGAAATAAAGGGGTAACTATCATGAGGTAATAACGAACGATATCTTTTCTGAACCACAAGCCCATTGCACCGATTAATGCATAAACACCTTTTGTGAGTCCGAACGGAACAAGTAAAGAAATATCAACAGGAAATTGTTCTAACAAAGGTTTAAATGCTTCTTGTTGCATACTGATGGGAAAAATCACCAATTCATAAAAAGCTTCGAGAGATAATAAAGTTGCAAACAGGGTAATTAGAGGAGGACGTCTCATTATTTATTGGATTTCAAATTCTACTTGGTGGCGAGCGCGGTAACCGGAATCGTATTCATACACAAAATTAAAACGGAAAGGCTCAAAAGGATTAAAGCGAGACATATCTATTCCGCTGAAATAAAGCGTATCGGTCGAGTTAATGGTTTGCCACGGAATTTGAAAGATTTCTCTTCCCAATTGTGAACCTAATATAGATTCTAATACTACCGGAGCTTTTGGAAAAGCGATGGAAAAATCGAGCGTATTGTCCGGTTTTAAAGTTAACGGTGAAATGTATAGTGTGAATTGCTCTTGCTTTGTTGAATCGGCAACAAACTCCCATTCAATGGTCGATTTCGAAATGGGGAGCTCACGGTTAAAAGACGAAAGGTTAGTGGTATTGTCATTTTGTTGATAATATCGCCACAAAAAAGAACCCATGAAGGCGAGTACAAAAACGCCGATTACCCAAAAAAGATGTTTTTTATCCATCCCGAAAAATAGTCCTCGTTTTTGATAAGGTCAATGTTGCAAAGAAATAAGCTTAAATGCGGATGTTTTGGAAGATTTTGTGCACAAACTTGTAGTAACTTGTGCCCATCAAACAAATAAATTGAATTGATATGCCCATTTTACACTCTGTATTTTTTTATTTCAAAGAGGATATTTCTTCTGATGTAATTGAAGCTCAAACTAAGGCCATTGTTACGGATTTGGCAAAAATTGAAGTGGTAAAATGGATAAAAGCAGGTGCTCCGTTTGGGATTGATCGTGATGTAGTTGATAACTCGTACGGAACCAGCTTGCATCTCGAAGTTGAAAGCAAGCAGGACTTGGATGCTTACCAAACGCATCCTATTCATTTGAACTTTGTTGGCCAGTTTAAACCGAATTGGACCGGAATAAAAGTATTTGATACAAAAATCTAAGTACAGCTAGGGTATTTACTATACCATACTCCTTTTTTTGGTATTTTGAACTCCCATATACAGCTTATGGACAACCGCAATTATATAGGTTAATGACTATGAATATTTATGTTGGAAATCTTTCTTGGAAGGCAAAAAAAAGCGATTTAGAAAATCTTTTTGCGCATTTCGGAACTGTTTCACGTGCATTTATTGTACGTGATAAAAAAACCAAACGTTCACGCGGTTTTGGGTTTGTTGAATTCGAAGATGATGCTGCGGGTCAGGCTGCAATCGATCATTTACACAATACGCTTTTCATGGATAGAGCATTGGTTGTAAATGAAGCCAAACCGAAAGAAGAAAGCGAATCTTAATACCATCCACGAAATTGATGAAGGCTCGGTTTTACTGAGCCTGTTTTTTATGAAAATTGTATTACTTCAGAGACACGCCAAATCGGATTGGTCGAATGCGGGATTAGACGACCACGACAGACCCCTCAATGAAAGAGGAAAAAAAGACGCACCGCTCATGGCTAAGTTTTTAGTCAAGCAAGAAGTGAAGCCGGAAATTATTATTTCATCAACAGCAGTTCGTGCGCAGGAAACGGCAATGCAACATGTTAAGTCTGGTTTGATAAAAGCGAAACAACTGCACGAGAGAAAAGAATTGTATCAGTTTGACGGCTCTACTTACCCTGATGTACTTTCTAAATTGAGCGATGAATATGAAACCGCGATGTTGGTGGGACACAACCCAAGCATTGAAATTTTAGCCGGTTTATTGGTTGGAACGTATTCCTTTCCATTGAGAGCAAACACTGCGTCCATCCATTTGTTTGAGTTAACTATTGATAGTTGGGCTGATTTAAAAAGCGGTTGCGGACAATTGCAATGGTCAGTCGGGCCGAGATTACTGAAAGCGTATAAATAGGGGTTTATTTAAAGCTTATCAAAATCTTCTGGCTCAATATCCGGAACAGCAGACATAATTCGGTCGAAATCGCTACGATTTCCTTTTTGAGCACGTTCTTTTAAATAATCAATGGTTAGTAAAGCTGACATTTTCTCAGTTACAGCTAATGTGATGAATTGGTTGAGTGATACTGACTCTTTTTCTGCCAGTTCTTTTAGTTTTTGATGTAATGAGTCCGGTAATCTTAGGCTTAATGTACTCATGGTATCTCCTTTATGATTTGAAGAAATTCTTTGGCAGTAACTAGTTGAATTCCAAATTTTTCAACGCCTGAAAAATCGTGTTTATTATAGGTAACAATGTATTGGCTATTTGATCTTACAGCTAATTCAAGAATCATATCATCTTTTGGATCTTTCAGAAAGGGTCGCCATAAGAAAAAAACGTTATGCAAGTTTCCAACTGAGCAAACAAAGTCCAAAAATTGATTTAACTCTGTGGTTTTAAATTGAAGAGAGCTATTGTTTCTTTTTAAAACATCTTCATATTCAATTACAAGAGGAACGGAAAGATTAATTTCAAATTTACCGGTGCCTAAAAGCGATAACAATCTATATGATGCACCTTGTTTAGAACGAAGAGCGGAGAAGACAGTATTTGTATCTAAAATAATTTGATGCATAATAACAGTGGTATTATATATAATA
>SBGQ01000030.1 GCA_006226965.1 bacterium
AAATTATTAGATATGCAAGAGTGTATTCATAAAATTAAAAAAGGCTAACATTTGTTAGCCTTTCGTTTTAGGTATTGAATAGTATCAATTAAGGGAAAATGCCCATTTGTTCGTAAAGAACGGCAATTTTATTGATGCTGGAAATAAATGCAGCTGTTCGTAAATCCACATCGTTGCGTTTTCTGATTTCATTTATTTCGTTGTAAGCCACAATCATCGTGTCCTCCAAACCCGAATAAACGAGTTCTCGTTCATCGGCACCGAGAGAAAGTTCGCGAATTCTATCAACGGAAAACGATTTGCTGGACATCTCTTCAATCGCTTGCGCCAATTTTAAATAGGAACGTTCTTCATGGCGTTTTTCCATTCGTCCAAATCGGACGTGGCTCAAATTTTTCAGCCATTCGAAATAGGAAACGGTTACGCCGCCTGCATTGATAAATGAATCTGGAATTATTAGGGCGCCGCGCGATTTTATGATGTTATGGGCTTCCGAAGTCGTAGGGCCATTGGCAGCCTCTGCAATAATTTTCGCTTTTATCAGGTGTGCGTTGGTTTCGTTTAGCTGATTTTCGAGTGCCGCCGGAATCAAAATATCACATTCGTACGTCAACAATTCTGTGCTTGGCGTAACATTTTGAGCGCCGGGAAAATGTAAAATCGATCCGGTTTCTTTTCTGTGTTGAAATACTTTTTCAACATCTAAGCCTTTAGGGTTAAAAATACCGCCTTCAAACTCAGCAATTCCGGTTATAACCGCACCGCCTTCCATAAAGAATTTAGCTGCGTGATACCCAACGTTTCCCAAACCCTGAACAATAACACGCTTACCTTCGATTCCGGTTGTTAAACCAACGGCTTTCATATCTTCTGCATTACTGCAACATTCTCGAGTTCCGTAATACACTCCCAAACCGGTTGCTTCTCTTCGTCCGCGAATACCGCCTTGTGCAACGGGTTTCCCGGTAACACAACCTTCAGCGTTTAAATCGTGAGTCATGGCTTTATAGGTATCCATAATCCAGGACATTTCTTGTTCGCCGGTTCCGTAATCAGGAGCCGGAACATCAACGCCGGGACCTATAAAATTCTTTTTTACCAATTCAAACGTAAAGCGTCTGGTAATGCGCTCTAATTCAGCTTGTGAGTACTTTGATTTATCGATTTTTATACCGCCTTTGGCACCGCCAAACGGAACATCAACCACAGCACATTTGTAGGTCATTAAAGCAGCTAAAGCCATCACTTCATCTTCATTTACCGACATGGCATAACGAATGCCGCCTTTAGTCGGTAATTTATGATGGCTGTGTTCAGCACGCCAACCGTGAATAGTTTCTACACTGCCATTATCTCGTCTGAGCGGAAAAGCTACACGATAAACGGTATTGCAACTTTTTATGTGTTCTAATAAACCCTTTGGGTGTTTGGTGTATGCAGCAGCTTTGTCAAAATTTTTGTTAACCTCTGCAAAAAACTTGTATTTAGCCATAAGCCTCCTAAAAGCGCTTTTTTGTGCAATTAATGAAGCGTGAATCTTAAAGTTAATTTTATTGAATACAAAATGAGATTACAGAATTATGATGAGTTGCGAGGTATCACACAGGTGGTGGTGTGTTATGCCACAGAAATGAAAGGGTGTAGCAACAAGTTGAAATTTCACACGTCTTATGCTCTATACCTAACACACACACGACACAATTAAGAGACAGAGCATCATCAGGAGAGACGTTCACTTGAGCAAACTTTTTCAGACAGTACGGGGGTTACAAAATTACATTGAGGGAAGAAGATAGTTTTGTGACCCCCGGATTTTTTTTCCGACCATAGATAACAGAGTAAGAACACACGAGATATAAGGAAGCCGGTTGATAGCCGGCTTTTTTGTTTTATAAAAGTTCTGTTAGTTGAAAAGCCTTGCTCCACTGAACCAATAACTCACTTTAAAAGCAAAAACTTGTGAACCGGAAGATTGAAACGTTTCGAATAAATCGCCCGAGTGTAATCGGCCATAATTGTTAAGTCGGTTGTATTTGTTTTGTTGCCAAACCAGAAATAGAGTACTTCCGGGAATCCATTCATATCTGAAAACGATATTACTTCTAAAAGAAAACACCTTGAAATCAGGATCGTCGAGTGTAAATGATTCGTTCCCATCAGTAACCAAATATTCATCATTTTGAAGATTAATACTGGTTCCGTCTTCACCAAAATAGCGAATGGTATTAGTTCTTTCTTTTGATAATTCTCCAAATCGACTGAATTTTGCGGATGAGATAAATGGTTCGGTATATACTTCTAAACTCATATCAGGTGTAATGGAATAGTTAACTCTGATTCTAAGTGCGAAAGTGGATTGTTCAACTGTAGAAAAAACATAGCGGTTATAAAAAGTCCGAGAATCTTGACGCGAAATGGTGGTAATGTATTGACGATTATCTTGCTTATGAGATAAAGACGGTGTAATTCTGTACTCAAATCTACCGGCATATTGACCATTTATATATGGCGCAAAGCTCCAGTTTGAGCTATTCTCTCCATTTATAAAATAAGTAAATGTAGTGCCGGCTAAATTTGCCAAGCCTTGGTTCGTATTGGTGCTGAAATTAAAATAATGTCCTTGCGGTCTTTCCATAAGAGGACCGCCGCGTGTTATATCATCACTTAATCCGCCAAATCCAAATTCATGTGTTAAACTTATTCTGGCAAAATTTGGAAAAAGGTATTCAAAAGAAGAGGTGAGCCAAGAACCGTTTCGTATATGACCATAATTCCAAACGGAATAAAACTCAGATTCAAGTTGGATTCGATTATAAAAAGCGTTTGGAGTTAAATCTCGCCAAGCAATTCCTGTAAGAAAATTGTATTCATCAACTGATTGAACCACGCCAATATCGTTAAGCTCAAAACCCGGACTTTCGGCTTCTCCACGGACTGACCATAAAAAACTGCCTTCTTTTTTAGCAACCTCAAGCTCTGCGGTATATCCTGACAGTGTGGTTAGTGTTGAGTCTATAGAAACATGATTGGCATCAGGGCGCTGATAATTTCTGGCGCTGCTTTCTTGTAAACGTAAAATAGCTTTTGGACTCCCTTCAACATAGCTGAATCCAATATTTCCGTTTAACTCATACATTCTTTTATTGAAGCGAATATTCCAATCTGCGGCACCCGTTAAGGCCTGCTTATTTAAGATATCATTGATATCTGAATTTGGATCGATGCTTCGTTTCACTCCTGTTAAAATGATGCCGGTTTTTGAGCCGTAATCGCCGAACTCCTGTTGCAAGCGAATTACATTATAACTGCTCAGAGGTTCAACTTTTATTCGTTTGTATTCCGATGAGTTTACCGTAAATGTATTCACGTATTCATCGCCGGTAATGGAACTCAAAACGCCGACAGAAAGTCCGCTTGGAAGCCTTCCTGTTACTTTTCCTGCGGCTAAAATAGTAGTGCTGTTATTGGCTGATTTATAATCAACATCAGGATTAAGACGCGGGTTTGCACCAATTCGTCTTGAATAGAAATACCCTGAACCGCCACCGCTAAATAAAGAAGAACCTTCGGTGAAAAATGGTCTGCGCTCTGATTGGATAACTTCAAACTGAGAAAGGTTTACAAAAGCAGGATCTGCTTCTACTTGTCCGAAATCTGGGTTAATAGCAGCATCAAGCGTCAGATTGGTTCCAAGTCCAAGTTTTATATCTGCCCCGATGCGGTTTTGCCAAGAATAAGCTGCATCGAAAGGATTCTCAGAATCTACAGTGTTTTGATGTGTTAAGTCGGTTGCATAGTAAGGTAAAATTTCAACTCTGGCACTCGATTTAACACCTTTTATTCCATTTAAATACCCAAAATGTGATGCCCAGCCCACTTCTTTTCTTGGAATATGTATCCAAAAAGCGTCTTCATTAGTGTTTGGTACATAATGGTTGATGTTTAAACCAAAAACGAGTTCATCAGCATCGTTAAATCGAAGTTGAGAAAAAGGGATTTTTATTTCAACAGACCAAAAATCTTCGCCTATGTAAGCTTGCGCTTCCCAAACAGGATTCCATGAATAATCTCTGGAGTAGGGATTATCAGTCGGGTGAAAATAATCTAGGCGAACTCCGCTGGCTGTAACCCCGAATGAATAAGAGGTGATTCTATCCAGATAAGTATCTAAGGAAAAAATTATTCGTTCGGAACTCGCTGAATTATCACGTCGGGAAATGATGTGTTGAACGTCTTTAGAGTTTCGATACATTTTTGCACCGATATACAAATAGTCGTTAGAATAAATAAATCGGGTTTCAACCAAATTAGAAGCTGGTGTTCCTTCGTAAGGTTCTTTCTGTGTAAATGGGCCTGTACTTGGGGCTTTTTGCCAGATTAATTCATCCAATTTACCGTCTATGTCAATTTTATGTTGATTTAGTGGTAGTGCTAGAATAGTATTTTCTTGTGCTGATAAACGGCTGCTAGACACAATAATGATGAATAACAGACTTATTAAGTAAATTATTTTAGACACGTTGAATGATATAAAAACCTCAATCTAATAGAATCAGTAAATTAATACGGAAACTTGTAAAAGCATTTCAAATAGTTTAAAAATCGTAGTAATGCAACGAAACTTAGTAATTCTAATTTTAGCCTTTTTGTTTCTGCCAATAAACCTTTGTGCTCAAGTTGGTGCAATGGACTTTTATAATGTAACACGTTCAGGCTCAGACAAAGTGAGTATTACAAAAATGGAATACGCATGGTTGTCGATATTGTATCAAGAAAAAAAAATGAATAATTGGTACGAGAAATTTTGGGTAAATGAAGGCTTTACGAGTCCAGAGGATATGTATGTTCATCTCGAAATTTCCAATCTGAACCAAGAAGCTTTTGTGTTGGTATTCGATGTAAGTAAAGGAGTGCAACAAGCAGATTCAACTTTTGAAATTCACACCCGAATAGTTGATATGCTTCAAGGAGATTTGCAAAAACGGATTCAGTTGGATTCTACAGCTTGGGTACAGTGGATGGCCGCGGTGAATGAGAATTATAATAGCGGTGAAAAGAAGAGTGAATTTTTAAAGAATATGTCGTTTAGATATATCGTACCTGAAAACGGAGATTTATCTAAACTCAAACCATCAAAAGGAATTGGAAGACAGCAAATGAGGGTTGCAGCTAAAGATTTAGCGTATCTATATCTCAACCCGGCAATAGATGATTTGCATCTGGTATATAAAGATTTCCTTAAAATCTCAGGTTTTGAATTGTATCAGGATGCCGAAATAATTTTGGAAAGAAATAAGGGTGATGACGATTTGCTGTCTTTTGTTTTTGTGATGAGTAGAGAAGTGGCGCGAAGTGACCGAAATTTACAAGCACACAGAAGCATGGCGAAGCAGTTTAAATCGTTCATAACCCGAAAATCAGAACCAGTAAAGACAGATTGGTTGCGTTTCAGAATAGAGGCAGATACAACCGGCAATATCAGAGATAGAGTCTGGTTAACCAACTAGATTGGTTATCTTTCGCGTAATTTCTGGACGTGAATACAGAGCTTAGAAAAAACTACGCATGGAAAATAAAGAACTATCAGCTCACGAGCAGGCTTTACAGCAATTCGTTTTGTATTGGGGTGAAATGGCATCAGCTTGGGGAATCAATAAAACAATGGCTCAGATTCATGCTTTACTGTTTGCGCTTTCCGATCCGGTTGATACCGATGCAATTATGCAAACACTCGAAATTAGTCGCGGTAATGCGAATATGAATTTGCATAGCTTAATCAGCTGGGGGCTTGTTCAAAAAGTAAATTTTCAGAATGATCGAAAAGATTACTTCACCGCAGATAAAGATGTTTGGGAAGCTGCAGCAAAAATTATTCGCGAACGTCAAAAATTGGAAATATCACCCATAAGAGAAAATCTTCGCGATTGTTTAACGATTTTAAATGATGCCGCACCGAATGAAAAAAAAGAACAGGAATTTAAACAGCGCATCGAAGATTTTTTGGAACTCTTAGAGCTTTTCGAAGACTTTAGCCATGCAATCTTACCCTATGTAACTCAAAAGAATGTTAAGTCGCTCCGTAAATTTGTTAACTTAGCACAAAAGCGAAATTTATTGCGTTTAAGACCAACCGACGTTTTACCCTTACCAAAAAAGAATGACCGAAGTAATAAATCGTGACTTGGGAAAAAAAGGCGAAGACCTTGCCTGCCAACATTTAGAGCAAAAAGGTTATACTATTTTAGAGCGTAATTATCATTTCATGAAAGCCGAAGTGGATATTGTTGCCTACTATGGTTTTCAGATTATTTTTGTTGAAGTGAAACTCAGAAGCTCCAAAAATTTTGGTAATCCCGAAGATTTTGTGGATGAAAAAAAACAACAACATGTTTATGAGGCGGCTGATGCCTGGCTATATGAGCGAAAAATGGAAGGTTCACCTTGCCGTTTTGATGTTATTGCAATTTATGCCCCTTCTGAAACAGAGTTTTACATCGAACATTTTGAAAATGCCTTTTAAATAATCTATTTTAATGCAATCATATTGCATTTAGAATGTTCAAGAACAAACATCCATATTCAGCCTATTTAATCATAGTAGTTTACAGTTTTGTAGCTATCTCGCTGAGTATTATACACCATCATGAGGCATCGCATTGCAATGATGAATTAGAATGGACTTCTGATAATGATTCAACCTGTCAGATTTGTTACACATTTAGCACGCAGTTAGCCGCTCAGCCGGCAAAAGTAGATCAGCATTTTAGTGTTGAAAACAGGCTAGAGCAAAGTTATATACATTCTATTGACAGAGTAACCCCGGATTTTTTTAGTAAAAGAGCCCCTCCGATTCCAGCGTAAATACCATTCTCAACTGAAAAGTTGAATCTTAATACATTATTTATAA
>SBGQ01000104.1 GCA_006226965.1 bacterium
CTCTTGCTAGTTACGAAGTAGTTATCGATTATAGTTTTGGCTAACTCCTAAATAGAAAGAGAATCCCGTATGCACGGGATTGACAATGGCAAAAATGGCTAATGCACATTGTAAAACAACGATTTTTTACAAAGACTTCTAGCACGAGTACATACTCGCACCAGAGAATAGGGGTATAAGCTTCTTTAACTTACAATTATATAAAATAAAAAAGCCCCGAAGTTACCTTCGGGGCTTTGGGAATGCATTTTAACGTGCAGATGATATTACATCATGCCGCCCATACCACCCATGCCGCCCATATCAGGCATTGCAGGAGCAGGATTATCTTCTTTTTTCTCAGTGATTACTGCTTCAGTAGTAAGCAATAAACCGGCAACAGAAGCTGCATTTTCTAAAGCAGTACGAGTTACTTTAGTCGGGTCGATAACACCTGCTTTTACCAAGTCTTCGTACACTTCAGTGCGAGCGTTGTAACCAAAGTTTCCGGTTCCTTCAAGAACTTTTTGAACAATGATTGAACCTTCTACACCAGCGTTGAAAGAAATGGTACGTAATGGTGCTTCAACTGCTTTACGAACGATATCGAAACCTACTTTTTCGTCTGGATTATCAGCCTTTAACGTATCAACAGCCTTAACAGCGCGAAGTAAAGCAACACCGCCACCAGGAACGATACCTTCTTCAACAGCTGCACGAGTTGCATGTAAAGCATCTTCAACGCGAGCTTTTTTCTCTTTCATTTCTACTTCGGACGCTGCACCAACATAAATTACTGCAACACCACCGCTTAACTTAGCTAAACGCTCTTGTAATTTTTCGCGGTCGTAATCTGAAGTTGTTGTCTCGATTTGAGATTTGATTTGGTTAACACGAGCTTTGATATCGTCTTCGGTTCCTTTACCGCCAACAACAGTTGTGTTGTCTTTGTCGATAGTAACGCTATCAGCCTGACCTAAGTAATCTAAAGTTGCGTTTTCTAATTTGTAACCACGCTCTTCAGAAATTACTGTACCGCCTGTTAAAATGGCCAAATCTTCGAGCATTGCTTTACGACGATCACCAAAACCAGGAGCTTTAACAGCAGCAATTTTTAAGGTTCCGCGTAATTTGTTTACTACTAAAGTAGCTAAAGCTTCGCCTTCGATATCTTCAGCGATGATTAACAACGGACGACCAGTTTGAACTGCTTTTTCCAAAATTGGAAGCAAGTCTTTCATGTTGCTGATTTTTTTGTCGTAAATCAAAATGAAAGGACTTTCTAACTCAGCTGTCATTTTTTCGCTGTTGGTTACGAAATAAGGAGATAAGTAACCGCGGTCAAACTGCATACCTTCAACTGTTTCAAGGTAAGTTTCAGTTCCTTTTGCTTCTTCAACAGTAATTACACCGTCTTTACCAACTTTATCCATAGCATCAGCAATTAAGTTACCGATGTAAGAATCGTTGTTTGCTGAGATTGTACCAACTTGAGCGATTTCGTTTCTATCGCTGATTTCACGGCTGATGTTAGTATGTAATTCAGTAACGATTGCAGCAACGGCTTTGTCGATACCGCGTTTTAAATCCATTGGGTTTGCACCGGCAGTAACGTTTTTCAAACCTGCACCGATAATAGCCTGAGCTAAAACAGTAGCAGTAGTTGTACCGTCACCAGCGTTATCAGCGGTTTTAGAAGCAACTTCTTTAACCATCTGAGCGCCCATGTTTTCAACTTTATCAGCTAATTCGATCTCTTTTGCTACAGTTACACCGTCTTTAGTAATGTTTGGAGCACCGAAAGATTTTTCGATAACAACGTTACGACCACGAGGTCCGAGAGTAACTTTAACAGCATCAGCCAATTTGTCAACACCGCGTTTAAGAGCATCGCGAGCTTCAATATTATAATTAATTACTTTTGCCATAATAGGAATGTATTTTTTTTGTGATTTACGGTTTTTATTCGATTGATTAAGAAAGAACTCCGAGAATATCAGACTCACGCATGATCATATATTCTTCATTGTCAAGAGTGAGTTCTGTACCGGAATATTTGCCGTAAAGAACTTTGTCACCGGCTTTAACAGTCATGTCGATTTTGGTGCCGTTTTCTACTTTGCCGCCACCAACTGCGATAACAGTTCCTCTTTGTGGTTTTTCTTTTGCTGTATCAGGGATAAATAATCCTGATGCAGTTTTTTCTTCAGCTACATCTGGCTTTACAAGAACGCGATCACCAAGAGGTTGAATGCTTGCCATATTTTTGACTCCGTTAGTTTTGTTTTATGTTTAGGTTATACATTTTGTAGCACTCTTTTAACAAGTGTGCTAATTTCATTTCGCTCAAATTTATGAAATAAAGCCAATTTTCGAGCAATTTATTATTAGCACTCTGTAATTTACTTTGCTAAAATTGTGCAATTAATTACGCGAAGCCAATTGACAAAGCGCGTGCCAAGCCTACCAGTACTGACAGTTTTATTGGCACACTGACGCTTTGACTGCTAAAATGTCGAGGTGAGGGTTTGGTGGAGTTTGTCATTTTGACAAACAAAAAGATGAGTAGTTAATTGGAGTTGTTTTTTTGTTTAATTGAATCAATTCAGAAAGTTGAATAGACAATCTGTTCACGTTGAGTCAACTTTTCACTCATTTTTAAAACCCGGTAAACAATCTATCAATTGCTGAAATTAATGAATAGTGCAAGTCTTCTTTATTGATAACAAACGTTTTCAGTTCCGACTTATGAATCGCTGACATTAATTGGGTTAATACATATTAATCCTTCTCAAAGATGTTTACTTTTACAGCGAATTTTGGAAGAAAAGCCATTTGAAGTGAATCAAATGCAATAGGAGCAACTACGATACTATCAATATGATTTAGCAGAACGTTTTGTAGGACAATCAGGTAAGGGTATTGCTCTCTTGAATCACCTTCGTTTAGATAAATGTCGAATTGACGCATCAGAATAATCTTCTGTTTTTTCCAAATATGGGCTGTTCTTCCAGATGCTGATTATAACGTTTAATTTCTTCTTTGAATTGATTCACATAGTCTTTTTCCGTCTCATTTTTTTTCTGAGTCTCTAAAAGTATGTTTTGATTTAAACGACTTGATTTAATAGCAGAATTAGACATAGTTATACATGCAAAGTGAATATTCTATTCAATTTACTGAAATTGAAATAGAAATTTATACTCATTCTGGCGCGAGTATGTACTCGTGCCGTTCATCCTCATTATAAAGTACTGGTTTTATAATCTTTTCTTTTTGGAGCTTATATTATTAATTAGAGCAGATAACCTCGAACGAGTACATACTCGCGCTAGATTGGGTAGCACTCAAGAACCATTACTTTTTAAATACAACTAAGCGAAAACCAACTGTCGAATTTTTTGTACTCGGTAGCATAAATACACGCACATACGAATAGTTATTATAGCCATTCCAGTGTCCGCCTCTAACTACTCTCTCATCACCATCATCAAAACCTTTTGGATCAATTTCCGGACTAATTTCATAATAGTTGCGCAAATATTTATGCCTATCCTGTACCCATTCCATCACATTTCCGTCCATATCATGTAAACTCCAATTATTTGGCTTTTTTTGTCCGATTGGATGTGTGGTATTTTTACTGTTTAAACCCACCCACGCAAACGCGGTAATTTGCTTCCTATCATCCCCGAAATGCCATTTTGTTGAACTTCCGGCACGATTTGCATATTCCCACTCAGCCTCTGTAGGCAAACGATACGAGTGCTCGGTATCCATTTCGTTTAGTTTAGCAATATATATCTGAATATCGTCCCATGAGATATTTTCCACAGGCAAATTTTCGCCTTTAAACCGACTGGGATTACTTCCGATTATAGTTGTCCATTGCTTCTGTGTCACCTCATATTTACTCAGGAAAAAATCGGATGAAATTACAACATGGTGAACCGGTTTATCATTTTTATTACTGTTCTCCGAGCCCATCATAAACGAACCTGCCGGAATTTTCACAAACTCCATTCCCAATTGATTACGTTTCGACTCAAACTCCTGAATCCCTTTTAGAAGTTTTTCATCAATAGTTATCACCTTTTGTTTTTCAATTTGAATAGGTATTACTTTCGTTTGATAGCCCGACATAAGGATACTTAACTCATACACACCGATTGGGATTTCCTGACTGGCAAACAAACCTTTCCATGATTTTACAATTTTGCCATTTTTTCTCATAACTACTTGTGCATCAAGCGGATCAACGGAAAATTGCATACCTCCCATTTGCTGTAATAATGTCCATTTTTTACTTACTTGTTCGCGGCTTTGTATTTCAATTGTTTCTGTATAAGTCACATATCCTTCTGCTGTTACTTCGATATGATACCGTCCGGGTGAAAGTTCTGCCTCCTGCTTATCAACTTGTAATTCTTTATTTATGAATACTTTGGCTTCTTTTGGCTTGGTTTCCCAAACCAATTTTCCGGCATTCTTAGTTAGTACTTCATGAAATGTATTGTCTCCACCTTCAATAATTTCAATTTCCCTTAAGTTGTCAGAATAGCCGTTCAGGCTCCATTTCACTTGATATTTTCCGGGATATAAAAACAAGCCTTTGGGTGTAATTCCCTTTTCGAGGTCATCTATTAAAATTTTAGCTCCAACCGGATTACTACGGAATTCAACCGCAACTAAAGCAACCTGCTTTAAGCTTATTTCAAACAGATTTTTCTTACTGGTTACCTCAATTTCACTGTTATAGTGTGCAAATCCTTCCTTTTGAATTTCAACTTGATGCTTCCCGACAGATAATATTATGCCTTGATAGGGTGGTTTTTGCATCTTCCCGTCTACTTTTAGCTCCACATTTTCCTGTTTTACCATGAAGTTTACCGGAACTTGTTCCAATTTTTTATCACCTGTTACCGTGAGTTCCCAAACCTGACCCGATTTCAATCGGATTCCGACTTCGGGCAAAACCACCTTCAGTTCTAAATAACCTGTTTTTCGTATGGTGATGACACGTTCGTCCGGTGATAAAAACACAAAATAAATACCCGGATTTGTGTTCATTTTAATCACGCCATTATTGGCTTCAATGGAAAGTGCTGTTAAATCTGTTTTTATTTTTATTCCAGAGGCTTGCAGTCCGTTTGCATCCCGAATATTTTTGTCGATGAGTTCACCCGAGGCGAATTTTCCTTCACCAACCACCCGAAGTTGGTCTTGCGAAAACGCAGGTTTGTGCATCAAAAATCCAATGAACACTATCAAAAAAACAAAAAACTTCATGCCTGCTTTACATAATTAATATAATCTCAGAAATGAAAATAGAAAAAAACGGGAATGTATATAGGGAAAAATCCCTTAAAACAGAGGTTTGTAAAGCAGCAGTTTTTATAAACTTAATTATGATACGTTAATTTTAAGTTAAAACAACTCATAATCCAACATTAAAACTTCTTCCGTCTTTTTCTTCATAATCCCTTAAAGAAGCACGAATTAATCTTTATTACTATACCAGCTTCCTCCTCGTTGTATTTTAAGTAACCCACTTTCAGATCCTTTAGGGTCTAGCCTCGGACTACTCGAGTATTAGTCAGCCTGAATCTAAGCTTGCACATGCTCCTAAAGATTGCCACTTACCTGTGATTATTCGTTATATAATTATTACGGAATCAAATATTTAATTGTAAATCCGTACAGGATTTGTTCTAACTCCATTGAGAATTTATTTACTGAAACTTGTTGCTTTAATGCTCTGTTAGAATAAGAAACATCTATCCCTAATAAAATATCAGTTTCTCTTAATGGAAGCTTGTAATCAACTCCGGCGCCAATTTTATACCCTTTAAAAGATGTACTTTCAATACTAATCTTTCTTTCGTAAGTAAATGCAAAGTTTTGATTTGTCTCGTTGTATTTTTCATAATTAACCTTAGTAAGGTTGTATGCATCTTTTGAGATAACCCATGAAATACCGCCACTAATTGAAAAAGTACGGCTAACATCGAATCGTATTAACGAACCGAGATTTGCTCCAAATCCAGATAGAAGAACTTCATCCATTCTATATTGAGCATACCTTGGTTCTGTAAATGAACTAGAATTATCAAAGTCAGTAAATTCAGTATTACTTATTATGCTATTCCTGTCGTAAAACAGTGAAATCTCTGCAATAAATTTTGTTTTATTAAACCTTTCATTATTAAATACCACATCTAAACCCACTAATATCCTATTAGAACTATTACTGATTTTTGAATAGTTGATATTATATGATTGTAAATCAATCGCATAAATATCATTTGAACCAAAATATGCTCCTCCAAAAACTGAAAACGTATATGGACGTGCTTCTCTCAACAATCTCAATTTATTCACATAATAAACTTTGTTAGCTCTCGTGTTATGAAGAAGTACAGCTTTTATAAAGCTTTGTTCATTGAACTGTATATTTTTTTTATCATCATTAGTAAGTTGAACCAAGTACTTGTAAATAACTTCAAAATAGTTCGGATAATCTCCGCTTTTTATCCCCTGCAAATCAAGGTATTTTGAACTGTATAAAGTCAAACTGTATTCATGAATCTCACGCTTGTTTAAACAATAAAAATATTGTCCGTTCTCGTAAAAGCGGAATAAATTGACATCTCCTTTTAATAATAATTCTGCAAAAATTTCAAGTTTACTGCCGTTCGGTCTTTTTATTAAAGTTGGTTCAAACTTTTTGCCACCCATACTAAAATGAAGTACATCACTAATAATAAATGTCTGCTTTTGATTATTCGAAGTAATGGAAACACTATTTGGTTGCTCAAAAACAAATTCGACACTACCTAGAATTTCCCTGCCATCTTTTAAAAGAATTATATCTTGTGAATAAGCATTACCTGCTTGA
>SBGQ01000109.1 GCA_006226965.1 bacterium
GCTGCAATTGCAGCCTTTTTTATTTATCCCAATCGTTTGAGTAAGTTTTTACAGTCTTCAATGTTTTGCGGGTCATCTTCCGTTATTGCAGGTAAGGTAATTGCTTTTTCTAAAACCTTTTTAGCTTCTGCTTTTTTCCCAAGTTTTATAAGTGCTACGGATAAATCAAGTCGATAAAGTAAATAATCTCCTCGCAAATCAACCGCTTTCTGATAGTATTCTGCCGCTTTTTCAGTACTCACACCACTTGGAAGACCACCAAAAAGTACCGCAGCTGCTGCTTTTTCTGCCATGTTTAAATTATGTAATCGATAATTCAACTTGCCGAGCAAATGCCATGCAGCAGCATGACTAGGGTCTATTTCTAATGCTTTCTCCGTATGCTCTTTAATCAATGTAGCATTCTGAACTCGTTGTTTTGCACCCATTATATCTCCCATTCTTCCAAGAGCTACCGCATAAACATAATGCGAATACGTTGAATTAGGATCTAACTGCAATGACTTTTCAGAAAGTTCCATTGCCTTTTTAAAATAGGTTTCTTTGTCCTCTTTTTTTGCAGCTCTGTTTCCAACTTTTGTATATAAAAATGCAAGATTCCAAGTTGCTTCAAAATTATTGGGGTCAGCATCAATAACTTGAGAATATAACGCTAATGCTTTCTCATAATCTTTTTCTTTTATTTGGTTGGCCTCTTGCAATAAGACTTGTTGCGCTTTAATTTGACCTATAAATGACAGTAATACGACACACAGTATTAGACTTCTTTTAAACATAAAGTTTTACTTCCTAATAAATAATCCAAAGTTGATTTATCAATCTAATACTTTATTTCGTTATATGAAAGGGCTTCCACAATTTATTAACTCATTGGTAATCTTAATACTTATTCCATTTAATTCTTTATTCTCACAACCAACATTTATCAAGTCAGACATAGACTTACTTAAAGAAATATCAAGCGATTCATATTGGGGAAGATCTATTTTTAAGAATGGCAAATCGAAAGCGTTAAAAACAATTTTAGACTATATAGACTCAAATAGTGACTTCGAATATGAAATAAGACTCATTAAAGCTGACACGATTCCGTTTAATCAATTGAATAGATTCAAGCTTTTAATGAATGACACTTTATTAATTCCTGAATTGGATTATATGCCATTTGGCACCCTTTCGAATTCAGATTTAAAAGTATCGATTGATAGAGACTTCATTTCTACTGATACAATATATAATCGTGCCCTTGTTATTTCATACAATCAGTTTAGAAATCAACAACTATTCTCTGCTATTCTTGCGAAAGAGCCGAAAATCATTTTTATAGAAAGTACAAGTTTGAGTTTTGCCCCTCAAACCTATCAGGTTCCTATTCCAATTATTTTCATTAGAAAATCACTGTTAAAACAGAGTGATTTAATTCAGTTTAACAGCAATGCAACGCTGGAACCTTATCCAATAATTAATGCTGTTATCTTCAATAAACCTAAAGAATTGGTAAAGCGTGTTACATTTATGGCTCACTATGACCATTTAGGTACAATAAATGATACATTGATTTTTAACGGAGCAAATGACAACGCTTCTGGTGCTGTTTTAGCTACTCAATTATTTATTGAATCATCAAAAAAAGAACTTCCCAGTCAATTGTTCTTAACTGACGCAGAAGAAATTGGGCTTCTTGGCTCAAGGTTATTAAACAAAACTCAATTTACAAATCAAATTGAGTTTCTAATCAATATTGATATGTGTGCATCAGGTGATGGTTCCTATGGAATAGTTGGACTATCAGCTTCAGATTCAACATTTCAAACACATATCAATAAATATTTACGCTCTCAAAATCATACGTTCAAGTTCAGAGACAATGTTCCAAATAGCGACCATTATTGGTTTTTAGATTCTCAAAAAAATGGATTCTATATTTATACTCAAAACGGGAAACAACCTTACCATTCCGTTTACGATGACTTCAATACACTAGACAAGAAAGTGTACAAAAGCACACTTTTACTATTACAAAGGCTAATATTGGAGAGATTTAACTACTCTAATAATTAAACAACAGTTTTTTTCCTTAATTTTGGAACATCATTTAGCTTGTTAAGTATATCCTTATAACAGACAGTACTCAATTATAAAAGAACATCATGACAACATCGTATCTTATTGAATCCCTCAGTAAAGATAGATTAAAAGATAAGACGATTATTAATAACACCGTAGTTAAGGGTTTATTAATAAAATCAACTTTGGAATCTATTCAGTCAATAGCAGGAAGCAAGGAACTCAACCGAGTTATTACAAATCTTGAAATACCTCAGCAAATTGCTCTTAAAAAACGAATAGATACAAATGAGTGGTACCCCGTTCATTTAATGATTGACTTGCTACTTCAATTAGATCATGTAATTGGAAAAACAGACCAAGAAATCATAAACAAAATCGGAGCAAGTGATATTCATTCATTATTTACTACTGTTGAAAAAGTAAAAATGAAGTTTTTGTCAACTCCTTCATTACTTGAATTTGCTTCTAAAAAAATTGAAAGCCTAATTCTTCCTGCTAAAGTTCAAGTTGTAAGCATTTCTTCAAACCACACGAATATTATTATAAACAACTTTTTTGACCCATCGAATCTGATGATCAACAGAGTTAAAGGAATGCTTAAAGTCTTGCTTCAAAATTCCGGTAAATCGAATGTTAGCATACAGATACAAGAATCTGACATTGAGTACAGTTACCATTTAAGTTGTATTTGGTAACACATAAAGCGGTCTAGTACCGCTTTTTTTATGCCAATATTTTGAAATTCCTCTTCCCTTTTATTGTATTATCAAATAGATTGCAACGATGACAGAGGAAGTAAATAAATTTTTTCAATATTTACGGGTTGAGAAGAACTATTCCATCAATACGATTGAGTCGTATGAAATTGATTTAAAGCAATTCATTTCATTTGTAGGAGATTTACTAAATAAAGAATTGCTTGATATTCAAGAAATTAAGAAAACACATATCAGACTTTGGCTATCAGATTTAGACAGACTAAAACTTAAGAAAACAAGTATTTCTAGAAAGATTGCATGCCTTAAAAGTTTTTTCAAATTTGCATTAAAGCGAGGTTATATCAATCAAAATCCGACGAACGGTATTATCACACCTCGAAAAGAAAAAAGGTTGCCAAAAAGTCTTTCAAAACAGGAAGTTGAATTGTTATTTACCATTCAAGATGATGAAACAGCATGGGACTTACAAAAGTCAGCAATTCTTGAGTTATTTTATGGATGTGGAATTCGTTTGAGTGAACTAGTGCAATTATCTATAAAAGATATTAACTTAAACCAGCAGCAGATAAAAGTGCTGGGAAAGGGTGCTAAAGAAAGAGTTATTCCTTTTGGTTCAAAAGCCAATTCTGCAATTAAACGACACCTGAATTCGAGACATGAATTATTAGGAAACTCTGTGCATGACTCTGTTTTTCTCACAAAAAATGGAGCTCCTATTTATGCAAGGCTTGTTCAACGTATTATTAAGAATGAGTTAGCCAGAGTTTCTGAATCGACACAAAAAAGTCCACACGTATTACGACATTCTTTTGCTACTCATTTATTAGATAATGGAGCAGAAATAACCGCAATTAAAGAATTATTGGGGCACAGTAATTTAGCGGCAACTCAAGTTTATACACATACGAGTGTAGAACGTTTAAAAAACATTTATAAACAAGCTCATCCAAGAGCACAAAAAACTAATAATAAATCAGAGGAGGTCTTATGAAAGTCCTATTCACAGCTCGGCACTTTAATGCGTCTCAAAGATTACAAGCATTCGCTGAAGAATCTGTAAAAAAACTATCCAAATATTTCGATTCTATACATGATGTTTCAATTGTTGCTGAACCATATGAACATCCTGAAACTCCTCAAAAAATTGAAGTTACACTCAATATTCCGGGACATACATTAGTTGCAAGCGAAATTGCAGAATCGTATGAAATAGCAATTGGAAAAGCAGTAGATAATCTGAAAAGACAATTAATTAAATACAAAGAAAAACATTTCTCTCATTAATCTTTTATCGTTATGAATATGCCTTTAGGTGAAATTAAACCTCTACCAATTACAGATAAATTTCCTGTTTCAGATTTAATTGAAAAAGTTAAGCGTAAAGTTATTGGAGATTTAGAACCTGTTATTGCAGAACAGGCATGTTCAGAGCGTTTTATAACAGAAGCAGAATTACATCGGCCAGGGTTAGCCTTGGCCGGTTATTTAGATTTATTTACTTCACAGCGAATACAGGTTATGGGAAATACTGAAAGTCAGTATTTAAGACATATGTCAGCTGAACAACAAGTAAATGCATTTGAAAACTTATTGAAATATAATGTTCCGGTTATCTTTTTGACTGCCGGAAATGAACTACCAGAGTCATTAATAAACTTATCTGCCAAATTTAACACTCCAATTTTTAAGACATCAGTTGAAACCACCCGATTTATGTTCTTATTGCGAGATTATCTCGACGATCAATTCGCTGAGCAAACTATGGTACACGGCTCAATGGTTGATGTTTATGGAATTGGGATTATGATATCCGGTAAGTCTGGTATTGGCAAAAGTGAAGTGGCACTTGATTTGATTGAAAGAGGCCATCGATTGGTTGCTGATGATGTTGTAATGCTGACGAAAAAAAGCAATGTATTAATGGCTAGTTCGTCTGATATGAACGGACACTTTATGGAAATTCGAGGACTCGGCATTATAGATATTATGTCAATGTTTGGTATTAGAGCCGTCCGTTATCAAAAAAGACTTGAAGTGTTAGTTGATTTATTTTTGTGGGATGAAACCTCCCACATTGAAAGAACAGGTCTAGACCAACAGACTGTTAATATTTTGGGGATTGAAATCCCGTATGTCCGCCTTCCTATATCGCCCGGTAAAAATATTACAGTAATTGCTGAAGTAATTGCTATGAATCATTTGCTTAAACACTATGGCTACGACGCTGCAAAAACATTCCAAGAAAAAATTCAGCAAAAAATTCGCCGTAAAGCGGAACAAAAGAACAAAATTAAACGTGCAGTAGATTACTTTGAAAGTGATTTCGAATAAAATCATTACTTAATATTTCTGATAAGCCTCAGATTTTTAATGAATTATCTTTTATTGCATACACTTTTGAAAATCCTTATCATTTGACGATAGTTTTGGGTATAATCTAAAATATGGCGCAAAAATATTACTACTATGATGAAGATTCTTGTTCGTTTCAACCGATTGAATATAAATCAGTTGATAAAGTAATCTTCACCGCATCATTACTTATTATTTTCGGACTTGTCTTAGCCGGTATTGGTATTACAGGTTTATCGTTTGTTGCCGGAACCCCTTCTGAAATTGCATTAAAAGCAGAAAACAGAGAACTTTTATCTCAACTTCATAAAACAAAAAATAGAATTGAGTTTTTTGATCGCCAATTAAGCACAATCGCTCAAACAGATAATGAAATTTACCGAACAATTCTAGGTATCGATCCTATTGATTATGATGAACGAAAAGCAGGTACCGGCGGGGTAGATTTATATGCAAAATTTGATATTTACAAAGATGAAACGTCTTCATTATTAAAATGGACAGAAGAAAACGTTGCCTCATTAGAAAGACGAATAAATATTCAACAACTAAGTTTTGATGAAATAAAAACAATTTACAATGAGAATAAATCAAAACTTGCGCACATACCTGCGACAAAACCAGTAAAAGGGGTCATTTTATCAGGTTTTGGAATGCGCTTCCACCCTGTTCATAGATTTAACAGAATGCATGAAGGTTTAGATTTTAGAGCGAAAATCGGTGACCCTGTTTATGCAACCGGAGACGGAGTAATTAAATTTTCTGCTGCCAAAGGCACATATGGCAATTTAATTATCGTGAATCACAGTTTTGGTTATGAATCCAGATTTGCCCATTTATCCGGTTTTGCAAAAGGAATTAGACCGGGTAAAAAAATTAAGCGTGGTGAATTGATTGGGTATTCAGGTGATACCGGAGTTGTTGAAGGCCCACACTTACACTATGAAATTTATCAGAACGGAAAACCTGTAGACCCGTTGAACTTCCTTTTTGCAGATATCAGTCCGGAGGAATATAATATGTTCAGAAAAATCTCAAGTGAGAATCCAAATTCGATGGATTAAGCTGAATTCATTGGTGCACCTTAACAGCAAATAAACTATTTTGCAGCAAACAGTTAGGGCAAAAAATTAACCATGAAATACGCACAATCTATTGTATTAATAATATTCACTCTTCTTTTTTCGCAGTGTAATACTTTATCAAATATATCATCTACAAAAAGTCACAATCAGGATTCTACATCAGTCAAACCCAATGTAGTTGTTCAAAAGCCTCGCACAGTTGAAGAAAGCGTTGCTCAATTTCTTCAATCTCAACTCGTAAAAAATGAATTTAGCAACCTTACAAGTTTATTAAAACCTACCTCTATTCTTGTTGATTCGAGTTCCAAATCAATTCAAGTACATTTTAACCGATATTTTTCTTACATCCCATTTAGAGAAGAAAATACTTCACAGTTTTATAAAGAATTTCAATCATTATTACCGGATAGTTTAGTGAATTGGAATTTCTCGTTAAATACAATGAAAAAGCCTTTGGAAGAACTCATTCCGAATGCATACCGTTCAATCGTTCAAAAAGATTTATCAAGAAAACCAACTGTCGAAAATTCACTAAAACCACTTGTAAGACAAGCAGATAATCCATTTGATATTAGTAATGGTTTAAGTGGACGCCACATTGCAATGTG
>SBGQ01000055.1 GCA_006226965.1 bacterium
GAGTTAGCCAAAACTATAATCGATAACTACTTCGTAACTAGCAAGAGATACCCTCATTCGAGGGTATGACGAAATAGTCAAGCTGACGCAGGTCAGCTTCTTTTTCGGGTGCAACAAACATAACAGAGCGAAGCGAACTCTTTAACTAATCAAACTAAAAATCTTTACCCAAATTCTACTATTTTCCCTTTACTAAAGACGCACAAACTCATCATTCATGAAACAGCTGTTACTTATTTGGGGAATCCTATTTCTATCAATTTCTAACATCTTAGCCCAAGACCAATTACGTGTTGTTGGCGAAGGCAAACTCGCCTCAGGAGAACTCATTGATAAAAACATTCGGGATGCAAACGGACGCCAAGCTGCCGCCGTAAAAATAAAAACAGATCTTACAGGACTTTCCATTGAAGCCAATAATGGTGTGATTAAAATGAACACCAAACAAGGCGAATACGATGTCTTTGTTTCTCCTGATGAACGTGTGTTAACGATTCGAAAGAGTGGGTATGTTGCTTTAAAAGTGTTACTACCCGAATATGGTATTCGCCTGAAATCCGGACAGATGTGGACACTAACGATAACAGGAGATAAAAAGCTCGAACAAACATCAGTTAATTTTATAATCACTCCTGATGATGCTCAATTAACAATAGATGGTAAATCGTATAATCCACCTTATAAAGGGTTATTGCTCTCGGTGGGCAAACACCAAGTAGAAGTAAAAAAAGATGGTTTTGCTACTCACCAAAAAGAGATAACGGTTAGTGTGAGCAATAGTTTGTTTGAAGTGGAACTAAAACCTGTTGAATTGCAGGTTGTAACAATAAAAAGTATGCCGATGGGCGCAACGTTCTATGTAGATGGCATAGAGAAAGGTCAAACTGACAAACAACTCTTTATGTATTCTGGGAAGTACACCGTAAAATGGTTGCTCAGTGGGTATGTGGATGCCGAACAGCAGATTGAGGTAAAAGAAGGAGCTAAAAACGAGTTCACCATAAACTTGGATAAAAATACAGGGTTATTAAGTTGGAAAACCACACCTGTAAATGCTAACGTTACGATTAACAAAGAACCTCAAACCGGAAAAACACAAACTGAACTAGCACCCGGCCGTTATTTGGTTGAATTGAGCGCTGAAGGTTTCGATCCACTTTCTGAAAATATTGAGATAAAACGAGGCGAGCGAGTCCAAAAAAATTGGACGCTCAACCAACAAACTGGTGGATTACAATTCTCAGTTGAACCCTATAATGCAAAGGTTACACTCAAACGAAATAACCAAACGGTTGAAACTTGGACGGGGTTAAAAATATTGAAAGATGTACCTGTTGGAACCTACCAAATCACGGCAGAACTAAATGGTTATGAAAGAAAAACTCAAACGCTTACCATCCAAAAAGATAAAACGCAGGCTTTAGAACTCATCTTAGAAAAAGCCAAAGCAGGAGCGATAAGTACAAGCGGAGCTGGCAAGACGATAACCAACTCCATAGGCATGGAATTCGTGTTAATACCCGCCGGCACCTTCCAAATGGGCTCAAATGAAAGTTCGGGTGAAAAACCAGTTCACTCCGTTACTATTTCCCAACCGTTTTATATGGGTAAATACGAAGTAACCCAAAAACAGTGGAAAGCGGTAATGGGAAATAACCCAAGCAATTGGAAAGGCGATAATCTTCCGGTAGAACAAGTAAGTTGGAATGATGTACAAGAGTTCATTAAAAAGCTGAACCAAAAAGAAGGTGGAAATAAATACCGTTTACCAACCGAAGCTGAGTGGGAATATGCGGCGAGAGCTGGAACAACTACCAAGTGGAGTTTTGGAGATGATGAAAGTCAATTAAGTAAATATGGAAATTTTGCGGATAAAAACTCAACGATGAGTTGGGCAGATAAAACGCAAAATGATGGTTATGAAAATACTTCTCCTGTAGGAACGTATAAACCGAATCCGTTTGGTTTATACGATATGCACGGCAATGTATGGGAGTGGTGTCAGGATTGGCACGACTCAAGTTATTACAGCTACAGTCCCAGAACGGATCCTCAAGGCCCCAATTCAGGCTCCGACCGTGTGCTCCGCGGCGGCAGTTGGAACTTCATTGCTGAGGACGCGCGTTCTGCGATTCGGGGCATCAGCAATCCAGACGGCAGGAACAGCATCATAGGCTTCCGCCTCGTGCGCCTCCAGTAACAGTGGATATTCATCCTTCCTTTAAAAAAAATATGTTTTTTGTTGGCAGGTATGCTCCCTTGGATATTTTGGTGATTTCTTCTATCGACTTGCCTCAGCTCACATTAATAGATGCCAAACCAATTGGCGTGATGCGAATGAAAGACCAAGGCGAAGCGGATGACAAAATTATCGCAGTCGCTCTTAATGATATGAGTGTGAATCATATTCATGATATTCATCAGTTACCACCACATACAATTAAAGAATTACAACGTTTTTTCGAGGATTATAAAAAACTCGAAAAGAAAGAAGTGGTTGTAGAGCATTTCTTGCACAAAGAAAAAGCGCATAATATCATAAAAGAGAGTATTGAAATGTATAACCGCGATATTTTACCTGGACTGAAATAAAAAAAGCTCAACCCGTTTCCGAGTTGAGCTTTGCATAAAAATTCGACAGATGTAGATTAATAGAAGTTCTGATAATCTAAATAACGCCGGTTGTAAAAAAAACACCTCCTCGAGGGGAATAGCTAAACAGCTCTTAAACGTTCTGAGTATTGTTTAACTAGTAATCGTCACGTTGACGACGGCGAGCTTCGCGCTTGCTCTTCTTCATTGCTTCACGCTTGTCTTCAGAAGGCTTAGTAAACTGCTGGCGCTCTTTGTAATCTACCATTAAGCGAGAGCGAGTTACCATTTTTTTGAAGCGGTTTAAAGCGCGATCAATGTTTTCGTTGTCTTTTACTTTTACACCAAGCATATATTTTTGTAGTTTTTGAAACTAATTTGGTTAACGTTTTTATGATACAGATTTCAAATATAACATTTTTTGTAACAAACCGCGCGATATTTTCTGGTGCATCTCTTCAAATTAATCAAGGAGATAGAATTGGTCTTGTAGGACCAAACGGTGCCGGAAAAACAACGCTTTTAAAAATCATTTCCGGCGAATATCAAGTAGAGGAAGGCTCTGTATCTAAGATAAAAGGTACTACAGTCGGCTTTTTGCGACAAGAAACCCTAGAACAATCCGTAAATCTTTCAGTTCGAGAGGTGGCTATGCAGGCTTTTGATGAAGCCATCAGAATTGAAAAAAGATTAGATGTAATCACACATCGTTTGGGAGAAATAACCGACTACGAAAGCGATGAATACATGAATATGCTCGAAGAAATGCAGCACTTGCATGAGCGACATGCTATTTTAGAAGGTGATAAAAAAGTTGCTAAAACGGAAGAGGTATTAGAAGGTCTTGGTTTTAAAACCGATGATTTATCACGCCCTCTCGAAGAATTTTCAGGTGGATGGAGAATGCGTGTTGCATTAGCAAAATTGCTTCTGGAACGACCTGATTGTTTACTATTGGATGAACCTACCAACCACTTGGACATTGACTCTATTGAATGGTTAGAGATTTATCTGCGAAATTATCCCGGTGCTGTGGTTTTAGTTTCTCACGATAAGTTTTTCTTAGACCGAATGGTAAATCGAATTTCGGAAGTGAGAAGTAAACGATTGTTCGATTATCCCGGAAACTATGATGATTACGAGCGAATTAGAACTGAACAGGTAGAACAACACAAGCGTGAGTACGATTCTCAGCAAAAGCAAATTGAAGACACTGAACGATTTATAAGTCGATTTAGAGCTAAAGCCACCAAAGCGCGTCAGGTACAGAGCCGAATTAAAGCATTGGACCGTATGGATTTAATAGATGAGCCCGAAGCGGAAATGGCTGCCATCAATTTTAAGTTTCCAGAACCCCCAAGAAGCGGGCAAGTGGTTGTAAAAGTTGCCGGTTTGAAAAAACACTACATCATTCCATCAACTAAAGAAAAACTGCATGTCTTTACTTCGGGTCAAGAATTGGAAATTCAGAAAGGGGATAAAATTGCTTTAATTGGGCCAAACGGAGCCGGTAAATCTACTTTAGCCCGCATTTTGTTCAATGATGAGCCTTTTGATGGAACTGTAACGTACGGACATAACGTGATTTCCAGTTTCTTCGCTCAGCATTTAAGCGATGTAATGACTTCGGAAGCTACCATTTTATCTGAAGTTGAAGCCAGTGCAAAATCTGGTGAAGCTCGTTCACAAATTCGTGGTTTATTAGGCTGTTTTCTTTTTTCCGGTGATGATGTGTTTAAGCCGATTAAAGTGCTCAGTGGTGGTGAACGCAGCCGTGTAGCGCTTGCAAAATCCTTGCTTGAGCCTGCAAACTTTTTAATTCTGGACGAACCTACCAACCACTTAGATATGCGTTCTAAGCAAGTTTTAGTGGATGCGATTCATGCATATCAGGGAACGGTGTTGGTAATTTCTCACGACAGACATTTTATTCAGGGCTTTGCAACCAAGGTTTGGCGTGCTGAAAACGGACGTGTTTTTGAATACGAAGGTGGATTTGATTACTACGACTGGAAATACCATCAGGAATTAGAACAGAAAAAATCCCAAAAACAAGAAGGGAAGCTGGCTCAATCAACGCATCAAAAAACGGGTGCGCAGGAATCCGGTAATCAAAAAGATCAAAAGAAACAGGAAGCTGAACTTCGAAATCTGATTCATCGCGAAACCCAACCAATAAAACGTGAAGTTGAAAAACTGGAAGAGCGTTTAAAAAGATTGGAAGCGGAAAAAGAAGTGATGGAAAAAGAAATGGCACATCCTGAGTTCTATAACCAATCGAATTACAAGGCGAAATTGCAGGAGTTTGGAAATCTTGAAAAGAAGATTGAACAGATTACCGAACAATGGATGGATAAACAGGAACAACTAGAACAAAAAATAGCTTCTCTTTCAAAGGGATAAGGTTTTTTGTTGTTTTCTAGTTAATTTTGGGCACATCAACCATGAGTAATAGATAGGTATTTTTCTTAGATGAAGTCATTTAATCCACCGAAGCGATTGCTTCTTGGACCTGGTCCATCCAATTTAAGTCCGCGAGTTTCCAATGCTATGTCCCAATCTGTTTTGGGACACTTAGATCCTGATTTTGTAGGAATGATGGATGAGGTTAAAGCCGGATTACAGTATGTGATGCGAACAGAAAATCCTGTTACTTTGGCAATTTCGGGTCCGGGCTCGGCTGCTATGGAAATGGCTATTGTGAATATGATTGAACCCGGAGAAAAAGCGATTATTTGTCAGAATGGGTACTTTAGTTCCCGTATGCGTGAGATGATTGTTCGCAATGCAAGTATTCCGGTTGATGTTATCTTTGAGTGGGGAAAAGCGATTGATTTAACAGTTTTAGAAGACACAATTGAGGCTCACCCTGATGCAAAAGTGGTTTGTGTTGTTTTCGCTGAAACATCAACAGGTGTACAGGCTGACCTAAAATCCATTGCAGATTTATGCCATAAGTACAATCGTTTTTTAGTTGCTGATGCTGTTCCTGCTTTGGGCGGTTCGGTAATAAAAGTAGATGAGTGGGGAATTGATGTACTGTTTAGCGGCTCTCAAAAATGCTTGAGTTGCACACCGGGAGTTTCGCCCATTACGTTTTCTGACAGAGCTGTTGAACGTATCAAAAACAGAAATCAGAAAGTAATGAACTGGTTTTATGATATTAGTTCGATGCTCGGTTATTGGGGCGGAAATCAGAAGAGAACATATCATCACACTGCGCCGATTCATTCACTTTATGCCTTGCACGAAACCCTGTGTATGATTCAAGAGGAAGGCATTGAAAATCGTTGGAAACGTCATGTAGAAGTGCGTGATTATGCGCATCAAAAATTCGCGGAAATCGGTTTAAATACGTTGGTTCCCAAAGAAATACAAATGCCTCAATTACATCCTGTTCTAGTTCCTGAAGGTATGGATGATCTGGTGATTCGTAAGACACTTTTGAACGAGTTTGGTATAGAGCTCGGAGCCGGGCTTGGACCATTTGCCGGAAAAATTTGGCGAATTGGTTTTATGGGTGAAAATGCACACACATCCAATGTCGATTTTCTTGTTAATGCTCTCCAGCAGATTTTGGTTAAATACTGAGATACATCAGAAATAAAGCTTTCTAATTTTATGAATAGAAATTTTTTTGAGTATGTAATCCAATGGAATTAAACCAGAGAAGAAAGTCACTGTAATAATGTGAACACTGTATTCATGAAATCGAGAGTATTCGAGCAAAATTAGTAACACAACATTTATCAAAATAATTAAAAAGGCTAAACTGCCTCTGGCTGAATTTGGAGTGTAATTTCTAATCCATGTTTTTACATAACGATTCTCTTTTTTGTTGAGAGATTCGCCCTGAAAAAATTTGGTAAATATCGGAATGAAATGCTCGTCAGGTACCATAATTGGATAAGAAATATTGTCTATTTCAAACTATTCAATGGTTAATATAAGCGTAAGTTGAAGTACATGGATATGCGTTTTCATTAGTAATCACCATCAAAATTTCTAACATCCGCCATCCGCCATCCGCCATCCGCCATCCGCCATCCGCCATCCGCCATCCGCCATCCGCCATCCGCCATCCGCCATCCGCCATCCGCCATC
>SBGQ01000095.1 GCA_006226965.1 bacterium
AATAATTTACTTCTTCATCATTAAATAAATACACATAATCATGCTTTTTATATTGGCCATATATATATCCAAATTGAATGTCAGATTGACCTTTTTCTAAAACTGTTGGTGATGCCATTCTATTTACAGAATGGCAACGTTGAATCCCAACTAATGAAAGTAGAAGTACAAAAAAATTAAGGCTGACCCTCAAATATGGTTTTAAGGATTTCACTACTAATCTCCTCCTTTAATCCCTTGAAAGCTTTAATCTCGTGCTCACTTATCATTAAAACAGAATTGGTATCAGTTGCAAATCCAGCGTCTTTTTCGGTCAATGAATTTGCAATAATGTAATCGGCGTTTTTCTTGATGCGTTTTGCCTGCGCGTGTTCTAAAATATCTTGTGTTTCCATGGCGAATCCGATGGAAATCTGCCCGTTTCGTTTATTCTCTCCGAACCACGCTAACGAATCCGGCGTTTTCTTTAAAGAAATGAGTAACTCTGATTCAACTTTTTTGATTTTATGCTCATTTTTATGATCCGGTGTATAATCAGAAACGGCAGCAGTGAAGATGCCAATGTCAGTTGTGGAATGTTGCGCTTTCACAGCTTCAAATAAGTCTTGAGCAGATTCTACTGGGATAGCTTTAATTCCACGAGGAATATCGACACTTATATGAGCATGGATCAAGGTTACTTCTGCTCCTAAAAGTTGTGCGGCTTTAGCCATCGAAATCCCCATTTTTCCTGTTGATGGGTTCGAAATAAATCGAACAGGGTCAAAAAATTCGCGCGTAGCTCCGGCAGTAATAAGTACTTTTTTTCCGGCCAAAATTTGTGGCTGATGTAATCCCGAAATCGTCTTCCAAACGCCGGCAAGTATAACATCATCTTCCGGTAAGCGGCCTTTTGCAACTAATCCTGATGCCAAGTACCCCGAATCTGGCTCGATGAGATGAAAACCGGATTCTTTCAAAAGTTTTAAATTTCGTTGAGTGGCAGGTGCTTCATACATCTCACCGTCCATAGTCGGACAAATAACAATCGGGCAACGTGCAGCAAGTACCGTAGATGTGAGCATGTTGTCTGCCATCCCGTGTGCAATTTTTGCCATTGTATTTGCAGTACATGGTGCAATAACTAAAGCATCAGCCCATTCACCCCAATGGATATGTTTTGTCCAATCAGAGTCGGGATTTTCAGAAAAAATTTCTACAGCAACTTCGTGGCGGGAAAGGGCTTGAAACGTTTCAATACCAACAAAACGAAGAGCCGAAGGCGTCATAATAACACGCACTTCGGCTCCTAGTTTTTGAAATGACCTAAGTAGATTGGCTGATTTGTAAGCAGCAATCCCACCGGTTACACCGAGGAGAATATGCTTACCCTCGAAATTCAATTAGAATTCCTCAGCTCTGCGCCAATAAACTTTATCTTCCATCATCTCACCGATAGCACGTTCGGTCGGATGAGGACGTTTTTCATATTCTTTAGAGATTTTTTCTTGCTCTTCGTTGAAAGAGAAGTCATCATCATCATCAAAACCTTCGAAATATTTGAGTTTATCGTCTAACTCAAGTTTGTCATTTGCTGCAATTTGGCGAGCACGTTTTGCCATTACAGCGATGGTCTCATAAATATTTCCGGTTTTGTCTTGAAGTTTTTCAACTTCTAATGTTTTAGCTGGCATGGAGCTTTACCTTAATTGGCGTTAATAAAAGTTTCTAAAATCTGTTTTACTTGCGTATATGCTGTTTCAAGGTCATCATTCACAACGCAAAAATCAAATGAAGATTCGTATTGCAATTCCATTTCGGCCCTTTCCAAGCGTTCTTTGAGGGATTCGGGCGATTCTGTGCCTCTATTCTCAAGTCGTTGTCGCAGTATTTCAAGCGAAGGCGGTTTAATGAAAATGCTCACTGCATCTTCTTTAAAAATTGTTTTGACGTTCAAAGCACCTTTTACTTCGATGTCAAGCACGCAAAAATAACCTTTATCCAATTGATTTTCAACATCTGAACGCAATGTTCCGTAACGTTTGCCTCCATAGAACTCTTCCCACTCTAAAAAATCACCTTCTTCAATCTTTTTATTGAAGTCTGTCAGTGTTAAAAAGTAGTACTCTTTTCCGTGAATTTCGCCGGGACGGGGTTGTCTTGTGGTAGCTGAAACTGAAAAGCGCAAGATGGATAATTCATCCATCAAGCGCTTAACTAGTGTTGATTTTCCTGCACCGCTTGGTGCAACGATTATAATTACTTTACCTCTACGGTGTGACATTTATTTAATTTTGAGCCCTTTTTGCACGTTGCATTGCATTTTCACCGCCTGTACCGAATCGTTGTTTGAATAGTTCGAAACGAGAAGGAACCATTCGCTGAGGCCAGTAATTGTTATTACGGTCGATATCGGCAACTTCCATGAATGGGTCTAAAACTACACTTTTTACTTCTTTTTCGAAGAAGAAAACTTTGCTTACTTCACGGTCATTTTTTCTCCAGATTTCAGCAGGAATACGCTCAACGGCAGTTGTGCCGTCTTCAAATGTAAACTCCAAAATAACCGGCATAACTAATTCACCAACATTTTTAAGTTTGATTTCATAGTAGTTTAAACCGCTGTTTAATAAAGCTAATTCACTTTCACTCAAAGATTTAACGTATTTGTCATAATCTGCTTCATCAACAGAAGTAACTGCATACGGATCGTTTGTGTTATAAAAATCTTTTGCTTTTGCATCTGCTTCGATTGCAGTTTTAGGAATTTGTTTTTCATCATAATTGCGGATGGATGAAATATCTTTTTCGCGTTTTTCAAACTCCATTTTGCTGATTGCTTTTTCAACACTCGGATTTTTAGTGTCAATTCTAAGCCATTTTACTTCAGCTAAGTCTTGATCAACATAGTCATTTGAATAAAACCATCCTCTCCAAAACCAGTCTAAATCAACTGCAGAGGCATCTTCCATTGTTCTGAAAAAATCGGCGGGTGAAGGGTGTTTAAACATCCAACGTTGTGAATACGTTTTGAATGCATAATCAAACAACTCACGACCCATTACGGTTTCTCTCAAAATATTTAAAGCTGCAGCCGGTTTGCCGTAAGCATTATTACCGAATTGGGTGATAGACTCTGAATTGGTCATAATCGGTTGTAATCCGTCAATATCGCCTTTCATGTAATCAACCATTGAATAAGCCGGACCACGACGAGATGGGTAACCTTCTTCCCATTCTTGTTCAGCTAAATATTCTAAAAATGAGTTTAAGCCTTCGTCCATCCAAGTCCATTGGCGCTCATCTGAGTTTACAATCATCGGGAAAAAGTTGTGTCCCACTTCGTGAATTATTACACCAATCATGCCGTATTTGATTCGGTCAGAATAGGTGCCGTCTTTTTCCGGGCGGCCAAAGTTGAAACAAATCATTGGATATTCCATTCCGATTCTGTCGGCATGAATACTCCAAGCCGCAGGGTACGGATAGTCGAATGTGTATTTAGAATACACTTTAAGTGTGTGCACAATTACTCGGGTCGAATATTGCTCCCAAAGTGGATTTCCTTCTTTTGGATACATAGACATCGCCATAACGGTACGTGAGCCAAATTTTACGCCTTGCGCATCCCAAATGAATTTACGTGATGAAGCCCAACCAAAGTCGCGAACGTTGGTTGCTTTAAATACCCAAGTTTTTTTGTCTTTAGCCCTAGCTTTTTCGCGAGAAACCGCTTCGTCCTGATTGTAAATAATCACGGGTTCATTCGCACTAGCTGCTTTTTTCAGTAAATCTTGTTTTGATTTAGGAAGAATTTTAGCTGCATTTTGTAATTCACCGGTTGCAGCAACTAAATGGTCTGATGGAACCGTAATTTCAACTTCGAAATCGCCAAATGGAAGTGTGAATTCACCGTTTCCTAAAAATTGTTTGTTTTGCCAACCATCAACATCATTATAAACCGCCATTCTTGGATAGAATTGAGCGATTGTGTAGAGATAGTTGTCATCTTCTGCGAAGTACTCATATCCACTGCGTCCGCCCATCGTCATACGGTCGTTAATATTGTACCACCATTTTAATTTAATGACGAATTTTTCACCCGGTTTGATAGGTTTTGCTGGGTCAACACGCATCATGGTGTTATTTACAGTGTAACTTAAATTGTTATTGGATTTATCCTTTACATATTCAATTTTAAAGCCACCATCAAATTTTCTGTGCAAACGCTCTAAAGTTGAGAAACTTTCTTTGTCATCTAAAGATGCAGTTGCGGTTTTAGCAGTCATACTGTTTTCAGCACGCATATTTTGGTCGAGTTGTAACCAAATGTATTCTAATTGGTCTGGTGAGTTATTGGTGTAGGTAATGGTTTCTTCACCGGAAATAGATTGTTTTTCATCGTTGAGTTCAACACTGATTTTGTAATCAGCGCGCTGTTGATAATACGCGTGTCCCGGAGCTCCGGCAGCAGTGCGGTAAGAGTTCGGAGTGGGGAATTCCTCATATAATTGTTTGAATTTATCTGCGGAGCGATTTTGCGCTTGCAGAAATACAGGCAGAAAAACTGCTAATGTTAACAGAGCGATTTTTTTCATGTTTATGTATGTGTTGTTTGATTACCAGAAAACAGTGTTTTTCATTAAGATGAGTGAAATACCGGCTGCTGCACCAGAGATGAATATATTCCAGTCACGGTGTTTTATCCTCAATAATTGTTCACCTATAAAAAGTATCACAAAGAATAGTGCTAAAATGAATATTTGACCTATCTCAATACCAATGTTAAATGAAAAAAGTGGAATTAAAATACTTTCTTCATTTCCTAAAAGAGTTTTTAAATAGTTGGAGAACCCCATGCCATGCACTAAGCCAAAACCTAATGCTAATACATAGTTAAAATGAAACGGATTTCTAGATGCTTTTGGCTCAGGGTTTGAAATGATGTTGTAAATACATGTCAGTAAAATCGTTACCGGAATCAGAAACTCGATAATACTGCTGTTTACAGAAATCAGATTTAATGTGGCTAAGGCTAATGTCGCTGAGTGACCAATCGTAAATGCAGTAACTAAGACAATGATTTTTTTCCATTCAAACGGTTTGTATTTAGCAGCTAATGCCATAATGAATACAATATGGTCGAACGCGTCAAGATCGACAATATGTTTAAGGCCTAATTGTAAATACAAGGTGAAATCTGACATAGGATTTAAGTAATTTGGGATAATAATGACATCAGATTATTTTTTAAAACGCTAAGTAAATAATTCCCAATAATTTACATTTTTTAATTTCATGTTCAACATATTGATTTCATTTCAGTTATTCCTGATAGCTCTTGGGGCACATCCTTATTATGTGTCACTGTGGGATGTTCTGATAAATAAAGATTCTCAAACTGTTCAGATTTCTGTAAAAGTATTTTTGGATGATTTAGAAAAAGGCTTGTCTTTAAAAGAGTATCAATTAGATAAGTGGAATTGGGCTAGCTCGGTTGATTCGATAGCCAATAAACACAACAAAGCATTGCATGATTATCTTCAAAAAAGTGTAAAAGTATCAGCAAATGGTAAGGCGGTAAAATTGAATTACCTCGGAAGAGAGCAGGAATTGGAGTTTGTTTACGCTTTTATTGAATCTGAAAAAATGGCTGAGGAAATTAAAGAATTAGATATGAAACTTACATTTTTAACTGAGGTGATTGAAGATCAAATGAATATTGTACATGTGAAGTGGGACGGCGAAAAGAAAAGTTTTCTCATTCATAAAAATGAAACGGAACTATCATGGAAAAAAAAGTAACCCTAAAAACGATTTTTATAATTTTGTTGTCCATTTCTGCGATATCGTGTTCGGTGTCACCTAAGGAAGAACTTCAAAAACAGAAAGTTCCATTTACAGATGTTGCTTTTTTTGATTCGGTGAAGTCGGGAAATACAGAAGTTGTAAAATTGTTTATTGATGCTGGAATGCCCGTAGATATCATCAATAAATATGAAGAAACACCATTAATGCTCGCTGTAAAGCAAAATAATCTCAAAATGATTGATGCTTTATTATTGCGTGGTGCAAGCGTTTTTAAAGTCGATGATGCCGGAAAGTCGCCTTTCATAATGGCAGCTCGAAATGGTGCAATCGATGTTATGGATCGATTAGTGCAGAAAGGAAGCGATGTAAACGACCGCGACCGGAAGTATGGTTTTTCAGCTTTAAATTACGCTGTAGACTCTAACAAAGACTCAGCCGTGTATTGGTTGATTGCGAAAAAAGTTGATGTGAACTTGCAAAGTAAAGATGGCGGACATCCGTTGATTGAAGCATCTTATAACGGGAATATTTCAATTATGAAAGCACTATTAGACGCAGGTTCGCAAGTTAATTTAGCAACCCAATATGGCCAAACTGCATTACACTATGCAGCAATGGCTGGGCAGTCAGAAGCAATAAAACTATTGTTGAGCTCAGGTGCTGATAAATCATTAAAGGATGTTGACGGTAAAACGGCAAAACAGTTGGCAGAAGAAAATAAGAATCCCGAATCTGCTGCTTTACTTTGATACTTTGTGGTCAATAAACTCTGTGTTTCTGCGCACATAAATCATCACTCGTCTGTTTTTTTCCTGATTTTCAGGAATTGAAACACCGTTTATATCTCGGTTAAGGGCAACCGGACGTGAATCGGCAAACCCACTGGCTTTGAGTTTTTCAATAGGAATTCCGGATTCGATAAGAAGTTTTACTACGTTCGTCGCTCTATGGGATGAAAGCTCCCAATTCGATTCGTATTTAGGACTTTTGATTGGAATATCGTCAGTATGACCTTCCACTTCAATCAAAAACTGAGATAAATCTAAGGTGTTAATTGCGGCTCCAAGTTGTTGAACTACGGGGCTCATATCTAGTTTTATGGCAGCAGAACCGGATTCATACAACGAACTGCTAGCTAATTCGATTTGAACGCCGAGCGGATCAGAATCAATGAAAACAGCATTTTCGAGATGGCGTTGTTCAACAATGGATTTGAGTTCTTTGGTGATTTCTTCAAATGGTTTTTCAACTTCTTTCTTTAAAATTTCACCGGAAATGGCACTTTTGAGTTCTTCAAACTTTTGTTGGTTGATATCAGACATCGAATAGAGCAAGATGAAAAACGTGAGCAAAAGAGTAACCATATCGGAGTAGGTAAGCATCCAGCTTTCGCCCTCTTCAACTTCTTCCGTAACTCGCTTCGACTCGATATATGACCGACGTTCAGATAAAGAAGATTCGTGAAACTCTTTCTTATTGTATAAATGAGAGTGTGAAGAACTCGAATACGAATTCGATGATTTATCCCTTAGATTAAAAAATGCCATTCCTCAATGCCCATACTAATTCCAAAAAGAATCTAACAAATTGTTTTCTTTATTGATGGATTAATTTTGATGGTTGATGGTTGATGGTTGATGGTTGATGGTTGATTTGAAAATGAAAATAACCTCCTACGCCTAAGAGCTTGAGAATTTAGCGAACGTGAACAGAAGAGGGTTTGGATCTGAATTCCAAACCCATTCGAGATTTCAAAACTCAAAAACTTTTGACATTGATGTCGATGTTAGCGTAAGTAATTTTAAAATAATAGTTTGGAATTGCATATAAAAAAGAAGAGTATAAAGAAGTTCAAAGTAAACAAACACTTATTACATCTGTCGATTTAGGAAGATTACATCAAACAAACAAAGTAAATCCCTGCAAAAGTTGTTTTATGTGTAGCTTTTTAAATAGTGGTGTAACGTGTTGGAAAATAGTTGGCATAGCTGTATATTTTGCGTCTTTCAAAAATTCACACTTAACACACATAAACGCATGTACGCAATCGTTGAAATCAGCGGGCACCAATATAAGGTTGCAAAAAACGATGTCGTTTTCGTTCATAAACTGGCTAAAAATGCCGACGAAAAATTCGATATCGACCGTGTATTGCTAGTTGCTGATGACAAGGGCACTATTAACGTAGGCACCCCTGTTGTCGAAGGAGCCAAAGTATCGGCTACCGTTTTATCTCAGGTTAAAGCTGACAAAATTCTTGTTTACAAGAAAAAACGTCGTAAAGGTTACGAAAAACGTCGTGGTCATCGTCAGCAATTAACAAAACTGAAAATCGAATCTATTTCGCTCTAATTTTAAGAAAGGACTGATTCCATGGCACACAAGAAAGGTGGCGGTTCCACGAAAAACGGTCGCGATTCACACTCACAACGTCTTGGCGTTAAGCGTTTCGGTGGCCAATTTGTTTTAGCCGGTAACATTCTCGTTCGTCAGCGTGGTACAAAATTCCACCCTGGTAACAACGTAGGACGTGGCGGCGATGATACTCTTTTCGCAACTGCCGATGGTTATGTAGAATTCTCTAAAGGTAAAAACGATCGTACTTTTGTACATATCGCACCTGCAGAAGCATAGTCATCACACATCAAATTAAAAAGCCCGGTTCATATTTTGAATCGGGCTTTTTTTTTGTTCTCAACTAAGTAATCTTAAAACTGGTATCAATAAATCTATCCAGTATCGAAATCAGTTTTTGCGCTTTTTTTTTGGTTTTGATACTATGTAACAATGGAAAAAAATATGTCAGGTTCTTTCGATTATATCGTAATTGGCTCCGGTTTTGGCGGAAGTGTTTCAGCTTGCAGACTAGCTGAAAAAGGGTACAAAGTTGCAGTATTAGAACAAGGGAAAAGGAAAGCAGCAAAAGATTTTGCAAAAACGAATTGGGATGTACGTAACTATTTGTGGGCTCCGCTTTTGAAATGTTTTGGACCGCAAAAGCTGTTTTTTTTCAAAGATGTATTGATTTTAGGCGGAGTTGGAGTTGGCGGAGGCAGTTTAGTCTATGCAAACACGCACATGACTCCCGATGATAAATTTTTTCAAAACCCGGCTTGGGCACATTTCAAAGATTGGAAATCGGAATTAAGTCCGTTTTATGGCTTGGCAAAGTATATGTTGGGTACAACCAAGAATAAAGTACTCGATAAAGAAGATGAAATTTTAAAATCTGTTGCTCAAGATATGGGTCAGGCTTCCAGTTATGAAGCTACCGATGTTGGCGTTTATTTTGGTGAAAAAGGAAATGGGGTTGATCCATATTTCGATGGTAAAGGACCCGAGAGAAATGCATGTACTGAGTGCGCAGGTTGTATGGTTGGATGCCGATATAATGCGAAAAACACGCTGGATAAGAATTATTTATGGTTTGCCGAACAAAACGGAGCAGAAATCATCCCAGAAAAAAAAGTAAATCGGATTGAAGAATTAAAAGATGGTTCTTATTTGATTTACACCGAAAGCAGTACAAAATGGCTCAAAAAGAAAGAGGTATTTCACACGAAAGGAATCGTGTTGTCAGCCGGAGTTTTAGGAACCTTGAGCATTTTATTTAAGAATCGGGATGAATTCAAAACATTAACACGAATTTCTGAGACTTTGGGAACCAATGTGCGAACCAATTCAGAAACAATAACGGCAGCAGCTAACGGAAAAGAAAAGGTAAATCACGGAATTGCAATTTCTTCTGTTTTTCAGGCTGATGAACATACACATATCGAAATTTGTAAGTATCCTGATAACTCCGGTGCCATGAGCTTATTGGCGTTACCGGCAACAGATGACAATTCGGGAAAATCGAGAACGCTCAGTTTCTTTGTAAATCTTATTCGAAAACCACGAACAACGTTTAAATGGATGTTTAACGGTAATTTTTCGAAAAAAGGGCTGTTCATTTTAGTGATGCAAAATCTTGAGAGTTCCATGAAGATGATTTGGAAAAAAGGAGTGTTTGGTTCAAGGCTTAAGTTCGATAATGAAAGTAACCACAAGATTCCGGCATATATTCCTGTTGGACAAGAAGTTACTCGTCGTTATGCAGAAAAGATTGGCGGAATTCCATTAAATTCAACCATGGAAGTGTTTCTGAATATGTCAACCACGGCACATATCTTAAGTGGTTGTCCTATGGGCGAGGATGTAAACAAAGGCGTTGTGAACGATAAGTTTCAGCTCAACGGGTATAAGAATTTTTATGTTTTAGATGGTTCAATAATACCATGCAATTTGGGAGTTAATCCATCACTGACGATTACAACACTAAGTGAATATGCCATGTACCATATTCCGGCTAAAAAAGAACAAGTAAAGCCGACTGGATATGAAAAAGTGATGGTTAATAGATATTAAGATGTTCTTTTTTTTCGGCATTGCTCGCTACAATATCTAACGCTGGTCCAATTCAGTTTCCATTTTTTTTGCCATGAAAACTCGCGAGCGCAACCGGCACAAATTTTATAGGGTAAGTAAGATTTATTTCCTTTGTAATTCACTTGTTTTTAAACGGTGAAAGAGAACAAATCATTCCAAATTTTGCTGTTTATGATTGATTGAAGATGGTAATATCCTAAAATTAAAATTGAGATCGAGTAAACATCCGTTTATTGTTTATAACCATCATGGTATCACATTATCCGATAAACCCAACCTAATGAGATATGATGATAAATCATGTTGGAATAGTTATATCGAAGTGAAAAGGTAAACATTGAATGTTGTTGAGTATCAAGTTCGCCAAGATTGATATTTATTCCCACGCTTGTTTGGTATAAAATCCGTGCTTTGTATATATCATAGGCTTCCCAAAAGGGGTCTTCATCCTGATTAAATTGGCGTCCCGGATCATGAATAATATCGAGGTTAAAACCGACCATAAATGCTGCATACGGATGAAATCGAGGTCCAAACGAATTAATGATTACGCCAGGGCCGCCATAGATATTGGTCTGTAAATACCATGATTTATTAAAAGAAGTTATCGGATGGTGAACATAATTGAAGTCTCCGCCAAGGAAAACATTTGGCTGATTGTATACATCTAACATGCCTTGTTTTAAATAAGAGAATCCAATCATGTATGAATTATCGGTAGATGTTGGAATCAGGCCATAATTAAGCGCCCATTCGTTAGGACTATTGTGGAACGTTTGCGCTTGTGCAGTAAAAGTTACTATACAAAATATTAAGATGAAGTAATTGCGTCTCATGTATCAGAATGTGATGTTTAAGTAGAGTAGACTAACTCATTCGTTGAATTAGTGAATCCGGTAAGATTTTCGCTAGAAGTACAGCAAATTTCCAACGATAAGGTACGATTATTATTTTAGGATGACGTTCCAGTTTAGGAATCACAATTTCGGCCATTCGTTCAGCTGAGATAGCGCCTTTAACTTCTTGCTTATTGGCTATAAGCGGAGTAGTAATAAAACCCGGCTGTATATCCGTTACGAAAATATCCTTTTTACTGAGTATGGCTCGATGGCGCAATCCGGATAAATAATTGGAAACGAACGATTTAGATGCGTTATATGCGGCTGCTTTTCCATATCCGAAATACGATGCTACTGACGAAATTCCGACTAAATGCCCAAAACCTTGATTCAAAAAAACGGAAAATGCTGCCATTGACATCCGAGCAAATCCGGTCACATTTGTTTCAATAGTGTTTTTGTCGATTTCCCATTCATTTCTCGGATTCCAGTTTCCAATACCTGAGTTGACAATTACTAAATCAACCGAACCCATTTTTAAAACCAAGTTTTGAAAAGCATGAATAGCTGTTTCTTGAGTGATATCAAAAGCGCTATATAAGCAGGTTTTCGGGAATAAGGTCACTAATTCTTGCAATAATTCAATACGGCGCCCTGTTACTCCAACTTGATAACCTTTTTTTAAATAAGCTAAAGCCAATGCTCGTCCAATTCCGCTAGTGGCTCCAATTATGATAATGTTCTTCATGTGTTCAATCAATCAGTATAATTCTTTTGATGAATGTATTAAAAACTGACAAAGTTGAAAATGCAGAACTAAAAGGGATGAGTGAGTCATTTAAAAACAAAGAGCCCGGCTAAATATTCAACCGGACTCTTTGTTGCTCATTTATTTGTCTGATTTGTACCAGATAAGAATTTGTTTTACAATAATCGCTAAAACAAACTGCAATAAACCGTACATCGTTGTAACGGAAGAAACTTTGAGTCCGCCCATTAATAAGGCGGGTGATACATTTCCCATGCGTTCAACCGCTTCAAACATTTGGTATAAACCTAGAAATTGTCCCATAACACCTACAACGAATGCCAATAAGCCAAAATCGAACACGCGTTGTACATTTAAGAACGTACTTTCATTCTCAGATTTATTTAAAAAAATGAGAACAGCAAAAATCATCCAAGAAAAAAAGATGATAGTTAAGATACCCATGAAGAGCGGGCCGCCCATATAAAATAGATCAATCATAATAATTCAAATTTAAGTATTGTTGGTTACTCAAAAACTAGGGGCAATTTAGTAATGCAACCAATGTAGAATCCCCTTATAAACGTGCATTTCATCGACAAAACCTGATTTACATGCAAGAAATAGCGATTATTCGATAAAAACATGAGAATCAGAAATCATATCATATTTTGGTTGATAATAGGAGCGATGTTGACAATCGGCTTCGGATTATCCTACAAAGAGTATATAAAAGCCTTTTATTTTGTTAGTTTTTTGATGCCGGTAGCCATCTCGACAGGCTATTTTGTGAACTACTTTTTAGTACCTCAATATTTATTAAAAGATAAATTTTTCAAGTTTGGCTTATTTGCGTTTTACACCATAGTAGTTTCACTTCATTTAGAAATGATTGTAGTTACAGTGTCATTCATTGTATTAGCAAATTACAATTACAACGAATTGTCTCCATTAATGACCAATATTTTTGCTTTGGCGATGATTCTCTATTTCGTGGTTTTATTACAATCCTTGGTAATTTTAATACGTCAGTTAAAAGAGCATCGAAATAAAGTTGATGAATTAGAAAAAACACAAGAACTGAATAAACAAGCGGTGTTGATTGTAAAATCAAATCGGGCAAACGTTCAAATCATGTTAGAAAACATTTCTTACATCGAAAGTCTGGCTGATTATGTGAAAATTCATCAAGTAAACGGGGAATCAATTACAACTAAAGAAACGATAAGTGCATTGGAACAACAATTGCCGAACTATTTTATTCGAATACATCGCTCATTTATGATAAATAAACTGCAATTAATGGAGTTCTCAACAACAAAAGTACTCATGACAGGAAGTGTGGAGTTGCCAATCAGCAGAACCTATAAAGCACAAGTATTGGAGATGTTTCAATAATAAACAGTTCATTTAGAATGGACTCTCTGTGCTAAGTTTTTTTATGATGATTGCGTTTAATAAATCCCGTTTTAATGCATAAAAACCTAGATTTTTTCGGCTTTTTTTTAACAAAATGCTTACACTTCGGCATACTTTATGCCATATAGTTGCGTATCAGACATTAAAACATCGTTTCACCCTTCACGAAATAAATTAAATGATTAAAACATTACGAAAAATTACTCTAGGTCTTGGTTTTGTCATACTGCCCTTTACCGGTGGTTTTGCACAAAGTGCTGATTCCTTGCAGTTCTCCGATACAATAGAAATAATACCGATGCCGGTGTTTCATTTCGAAGACCGAATTCAAGCCATTTTAATGGAGATGGATGCCCGTCGTCTACCGAAAGTTGAGGATGTATTAACTACAAACCGCCCTGAACTTTCTGAAGATGATAGAATCAGTTTGTCTCGCATTGCCGATATTTATCGATTACACGTTTTAAGCCTTGAGGCTCAAGTAAATAACGATGCATTATCAGCAGAAAAATATATTACAAACGGCATTTCTGAGATGCAGTCGATGCTGGAAGAAAACCCGGAAGTTCAACAAAATAGAAGATTTACAGAGCTCTACCGTACCATTATGACTGAATATCGTGAGTTTTATGGTGTTACGGATTCAGGAATGGAAGAAACGGGTGAAATTTTTGCTATTCAAACAGAATTATTCAACGAAGATGATTTGAATTTTGACGGAGAGCATTTTGCGTTTCCAAAGGAAGTGACCACAAAAAGAATGCAGGTTCCTTTACCACAAAATAAATACGTAAATAACCATTTAGCGTATTTGTGGATGAAACGTCCTGAAATCATGGAAACTTGGCTTCAACGAAAAGAAAAGTATTTCCCGATGATGGAGAAGATTTTTGAAGAAGAAAATGTACCTAAAGAACTCATGCACCTTGCTATGATCGAATCCGGCTTAAATCCGTCGGCACGTTCGAGAGCAGCTGCTGTTGGAATGTGGCAGTTTATTAAAGCAACTGGTTCAATGTATGGTTTAGAAGTGAACTGGTGGGTTGATGAGCGTCGCGATCCGGTTAAAGCAACTCGTGCCGCGGCAAGACATTTGAGAGATTTATATGCCTATTGGAAGGACTGGCATTTGGCTTTGGCAAATTATAATGTGAGTCCGCGCCGTATGAAGTACGCCATCAATAAATCGGGCGGGGAAAAAGATTACTGGGTTATTTATCCGTATTTGCCGAGAGAAACTCGTGGTTATGTGCCTAGTTTTATCGCAACAACCATGATTGCATCCAATCCGGAGCAATTTGGTTTTAAAGCCAAATATGAAGAAGAACCGTTTGAATACGAAACCGTTGATATTGTTGGTTCATACGATTTAAGCGTACTTGCTGAATGTGCAGGAATTGATGTAAATACGATAAAAGAATACAATACGGCATTAATACGATGGGCAACTCCTCCTGGAAACGCTGTTTATCCTTTACGTTTACCGGTAGGTTCTAAAGAAACGTTTTTAGCTAATTTCAAAGAAGTGCCGCAATCAAAACAAATGCAGATTTTTGTGCATAAAGTTCAACGCGGTGAGTCTTTAGGAAAAATTGCAAGTAAATACGGTGTAACCGTTCGTGATATCTATGAGTCAAATGACAAATTAGGGCGTGTTATTTATCCCGGACAAGAAATTGTAGTTCCGATTCCGATGGGAGATCAAACTAGAATATTAACTGACAGACCATCTAATGACCCTGATACCAAAACACGTAAATCATATTCCGTAAGTTCAAGTTCATCTAGCTCTACAGCAACCCAACCTGCTAATACTGTTTCCGTGTACTACGTTGTAAAATCGGGTGATACCATTGGGCATATTGCTGAATGGTTTGATACAAGTGCTTGGAAAATAAGAACATGGAATAATACTAGTAATCTTATTCGAGTTGGGCAGCGGTTAAAAATTTATGTCCCTGCGGCACAGAAATCGAAGTATGCTGCAATTGATGATATGAGTCCAAATCAAAAAAATAACCTCGGGTCAGTTAGTGGTAATTCATCGCAACTTGCATCAAGCAATGTGGATGGTTTTGTGACTTACAAAGTGAAAAAAAATGACAATTTGTACGATATTGCAAATAACTTCGGCATTTCAATATCAGACATCAAAAAATTGAACAACTTAAAGCGAAATACCATTTTCCCGGGTCAGACGCTAAAAATCAAAGAAAAATAATTTGAAAAAACGTACAATTTCAGGGCTGTTAATGGTATTAGCAGCCTTTTTTATCATAGCAGCGGCGCGTTCCGATGTGTTTTTCGAGATAAAAAAGAACTTTAGCATCTTTAGTGATGTGTTTACGGAAGTATCGCTTCGTTATGTTGATGAGGTAGAACCGGGTTCGTTAATGAATACAGCAATTAATGCCATGCTGGAAATGCTCGACCCCTATACCGTTTTAATAAATGAAGGAGAAAATCAAGAGATAGATATTATTACGACCGGGAAATATGCGGGAGTTGGTCTTGAAATTGGACTGCAACGCGGAGAAATGGTTGTGATTGCGCCAATTGAAGGGTATTCCGCTGAGCGTAAAGGCGTAAAAGCAGGAGATATTATTCTAGAATTGAACGGAATTGCGATAAAAGATTTGAATGAGAAAGCTATCGAATCACAGTTGTTTGGTGAGCCTGGTTCGTCCGTAATCATAAAAGTGAAACGATACGGGATTGAAAATCCGTTAGAATTTACGCTTGAAAGAGAGCGGATTGATGTGAAAAGTGTACCGTATGCAGGCTTCATCAATAAAGAAAAAGGTTGGGTTTATATTCAACTGACACAGTTTTCTCAGCAATGTGCAGATGAAGTACGTTCCGCTTTGTTAGAGCTAAAAAATGAAAGTGAAATAACTGGAATAATTCTTGATTTAAGAAATAATCCGGGTGGTTTAGTCAATGAAGCTGTAAGTATTTTGGATTTGTTCTTGCCAGCGGGTGTTGAAGTTGTAACAATTAAAGGCCGTTTAAAGGACACCAATCAAAATTTTTATACCAATGTGCCGGCATTGTTTCCTGATACAAAATTAATTGTTTTACAAAATAACGGTTCGGCAAGTGCTTCTGAAATTGTTGCCGGTGCATTACAAGATTTGGACAGAGCAATTATTATGGGTGAGCGGAGCTATGGAAAGGGTCTTGTACAAACCATTCGCCCAATTGCTTATAACAATGCATTAAAAATTACTTCTTCACGTTACTATATTCCAAGTGGAAGAAGTATTCAATCGTTAAAATACAGCCACTTAGAGCGAAACGAAGTGGAAAATATTCCGGATTCACTCCGAAGCATATTTAAAACAAAAGCAGGCAGAACTGTTTATGACGGAATCGGAATTGAACCGGATGTTGCCATGAATGATAGGGAGTTTGCTTTACTGGAAGTGGCTTTATTGAAAGACTCTTATTACTTCTATTTTGCGAATGAATATGTGGCAAAAAACGACACGATAACCGCAGACCTTGTGAAATCTAAAGTGTACGATTCTTTCAAAACCTATTTAAAAGAACAGAATTTTAGCTATGAATCTGAAGCTGATTATAATCTTTCTCAGTTAAAACAGAGTTCAAATTGGGCGAAAGAAGATTTGAAAATGATGGAATCATTAGAAAAAGCCATCAATAAGCAAAAAGAACAGCAATTTGATAGTTTAAAAGCGTATATCCAGTTTCAGTTGTTCAGAGAAATTTCAGAAAGATATTTAACAAACGAGCAGTTTTACCCTGAAATGTTGATTCGCGATAAATATGTAAATCAGGCAAAACAATTATTGGAAAATCCAGCGAAATATCAGTCATATTTAAGCGTGAGCAACTAGTGGCTAAAGCTGATTTACACATTCATACCACCTATTCGGACGGTAAATTTAAGCCTGAAGAAATCGTTGAAATGGCAAAGAAAAAGGGATTGGCTCTCATTGCGTTGGCAGACCACGACACAATCGAGGGAATTCCTGAAGCAAGAAATGCTGCAAAAGAAGCAGGGATTGACTTTCTAAACGGTGTTGAAATTACTTCTGACTTTAACGGAAGAGAGGCGCATGTTTTAGCCTATGCTTTCGATGATAGATCTAGCTCGTTGAATGAATTTCTGAATGAACAAGCGAAACTGAGAATTAATCGTATTCATTCAATGCTTGAAAAGTTAGCTCAGTTAGGCGTGAATCTGGATTATGAGCAAATTAGAACGTATGCCGGAGAAGGTAGCATCGGGCGTCCCCATTTGGCCAAAGCGATAGTTGAAGCCGGTTACGCCAAATCTATGGGAGAGGCGTTTGCACGATATATTGGAAATCATGCCCCTGCTTATTTCAAATCCGATCATCCGGATTATAAATCGGTAATCAAACAAATACATCTGGCTAAGGGGAAAGCTATTTTAGCCCATCCGGGTCTCAGTTATTCTGTGAACGAATTAAATGATTGGATTTTTCAGGGAATCGACGGTTTTGAAATGATTCATCCCCGCCATGCCTATCATTTGCAGTTGAAGTATGAAAAACTAGCGAATGAATATGGTTTGATTAAAACAGGCGGTAGCGATTTTCACGGCTTTTATTCAAAAGATCATGTTTACTTTGGTGTAGTAACAATAAACACCGTTCTAGCTCAAAAATTAGTACATTTACAATCTGTAAACGCAACTCAATAAAACTATGGCAACAGTTACTGAAGGAAATTTTAATAATGTTGGCGGACGTTACGCAATAATTGTAACCCGTTGGAATTCATTCATCACAGAACGTTTAAAAGAAGGTGCAATTGATACCTTACAACGCCATGGTGTGAAACAGGAAAATGTGGAAGTATTTTATTGCCCTGGTGCCTATGAAATTGGTCTAACTGCCTTAAAAGTGGGTCAGACCGGTAAATACGATGCTATTATTACACTCGGTGCGGTTATTCGAGGTTCAACTCCGCATTTTGATTATGTATGCCAAGCTGTAAATAAGCACGTTTCTGAATTAAACATGAAACTTGAATTACCTGTTATTTTTGGCGTTTTAACCACAGATAGTATAGAACAAGCTGTTGAAAGAGCAGGAACTAAAGCGGGTAACAAAGGCTCAGAAGCTGCAATGGCTGCTCTGGAAATGGTTTCGTTATTAAAAAACATCAACGCCTGATAATTTGATAATCAACTTGAAATAGGGCGCACAAAGCGTTATTATTGCAGGCTTTGAAATATCCAGAAAAGTAACTTTAATTCGTGAATTTGACCAAAAATACGCAGCATACTGAGGATGAGCTTAAGCAGGAGCATTTAAAAGCTTCAGGACTTATTCCAGAGCACATTGCCATTATCATGGATGGTAATGGGAGATGGGCTAAAAGCAAGGGTAATTTGCGAGTGTATGGTCATAAGGTTGGTGTTGATTCGGTAAGAGATATAGTAGAATCCTGTGCTCAACTTGGAGTAAAGCATTTAACACTATATGCCTTTTCTACCGAAAACTGGAATCGCCCTGAAGCAGAAGTAGGTGCATTGATGCAGATTCTTATTCAATCTCTTCGAAAAGAAGCAAAGCGATTGAATAAGAATAACATCCGCTTGGTAACTATTGGCCAAACAGAGCGTTTTTCGGATAGTATAAAAAAAGCATTGAACGAATCAATTGAACTTACTGCAAATAACACAAGAATGCAGTTGTGTTTGGCACTCAGTTATTCAGGTCGTTGGGATATCGTTCAAGCAGTAAAAAAAATTGCTGATAAAGTTAAACAGGGTGAAGTGGATACTTCTGCAATAAATGATGAACTGTTAAGTAATCATTTAACGACAGCAGCAATTCCTGACCCCGATTTAATTATTAGAACCAGTGGTGAATTCAGAATTAGCAATTTTTTGCTTTGGCAATTAGCCTATTCTGAATTGTACATTACGGAAACATTCTGGCCTGATTTCAGACGTGAAGAATTGTATAAAGCAATTGAGTCTTACCAGAAAAGAGAGCGCAGATTTGGAAAAACATCTGAGCAAGTCACAGAAACAACAAAATAAGATTAAAAAAATTCATGCAGGTCTCTTTAAATGAGATGAGTATCATCCATACTATTTTCAGAACAAGCTCCGTTTGGATGAGCGTTATGCAGAATAGACTATTAATTACCGGATTAACTTTATTGGTTTTGTTATTCGCAGGGAATGCTGTACAAGCACAGGATAAACCAAAATTACAAATAGAAGATCCGACATTAAATGCCCCGCAGAAGTATAAGATATTAGGGGTTGAAGTAGTAGGTGTTGATAAAAACAATGCATACATCATTGCTACAGCCGGTTTAGATGAGGGTAAAGAGATTCGAATTCCGGGTAGTGATTTGCCCAATGCCATCAATACACTAAACAGAACAGGGCTTTTTTCTGATGTGAAAATTTATATAAAGCAGAAAATTGGCGATGGGGTATTTTTGTTGATTTCATTAAAAGAACAACCTCGTTTGGCAAGTTATGAGCTAAAAAAAATCAAGCGTTCTGAACGGGAAGATCTTAAAGATATGCTCACATTACTTCCCGGTTTTGCTATAACAGAATCTGCAAAAGCTCAGGCAACCAATACCATTATTCGCTTTTATGAGAATAAAGGATTTCGTTATACAAAGGTTGATATTAAAGAAGAGCTGGTTGATACATCAAGAAATCGTGCCAAGTTGATTATCACTGTTGATAAGGGCAAAAAAATGGAAGTGAAAAAGTTGAACTTTATAGGTAATACATTCTATAAGGCCAAAAAACTTCGCGGGAATGTTGGTGATTTAAAAGAAGACAGATGGTATCACATTTTTTCAGCAACAACATTTAAAAAAGAGGATTTTGAGAAGGGTAAAGAAGAATTAATCACTTTTTACCGTAAGAATGGTTTTCGAGATGCTCGAATTGTACGTGATAGTGTATACATCTACACCTATAAAAAAGGAGTTGAAGCAATTGGTGTTGACATCGAAATTTATGAAGGTCCACGTTTCAAAGTTCGTAATGTAACATGGGAAGGAAATACAGTTTATACAGATGAGCAACTTTCTGCTTCATTAGACCTAAGAAAAGGTGACGTATATAATCAGCAAAAGTTTGAAGAAAACTTGTATTTCAACAAGAATAATACAGACGTTAGTTCTAAATATCAGGATATTGGATACTTGTTTTTTCAAGTTGAACCAAAGGTAACAACAGTTGGAGAAGACTCGTTAGATTTCCATTTTCTTATTGCTGAAGATGAAAAAGCGATTATTAAAGAGGTGAGTTTTTCAGGAAACACAAGAACTCATGACCAAGTGGTTCGAAGAAACCTCAGAACTGTTCCCGGTGCAACCTATTCTAGGCAGAATATTCAGCGTTCTATTCGCGAACTTGCCACCCTGTCTTACTTCCAACCTGAGACGATTTCGCCGAATTTGGATTATGACTATGAGAAAAAGACAGTAAGCATTGACTATTCGATGAAAGAGCTTGCCGGGACAGATAACTTCGAGTTTTCCGGAGGTTTCGGCGGTGCTCAAATTGGTATTATTGTTTCAGCACGCCTAAACTTTAATAACTTTTCCATTCAGAGTATTAATGATAAAGAGGCGTATTCTCCGTTACCTAGCGGCGATGGACAGAGATTATCTTTAGGTGTACAGGTAACAGGAAATGGTTACCAAAATTTTGATATTGGTTTTCAAGAGCCGTGGTTGTTCGGACGCCCTAACTCTTTAGGTATAAATGCGTCTTATTCTCTTTTTAAAACAACTGCATCAAGAGATGAATTGTTTTCAGCATCCGTCTCTTATGGACAAAGATTGCAATGGCCGGACGATTATTTTACTCATACAACGGTTTTACAGTATCAAGCATACGATGTATTTGGCTCATATATAAATGAGGAAGGCAAAGTGTACGTTTTAAATATTCAACAAATTATTGAACGTAACTCTTTAGACAATTTCATTTCACCAAACTCGGGCTCTAGGCTCACATTAAGTGGTACAATTGCACCTCCATTTGCAGGGTTCTCTCAATTCTATAAGTTGAAATTTAAATTTAGCCATCACATACCTGTTGTTGGAAAATTTGTGTTGACATACGGTACCGAGTTTGGGCATTTAGGCTATTTCGGTAACAAAGATAGATCTCCATTCGAAAAGTTTTACCTAGGCGGAACTCCATTACAACAACGCCAGACTTTTACTCGTGAGAATATTGACTTAAAAGGTTATCCTGGTGGATTTACAGGATCAATTTCACCAATTGGTCAGACAGGTGATTTAATTGGTGGTAATTATTATGTTAAATACATGACTGAATTACGTTATCCAGCCGTACAAAACGAGCAGCTTCAATTAATTCCATATTTATTTGCTGAAGGTGGTAATGCTTTTGATAAATTTTACAACGTTTCGCCGTTTGACTTAAAGCGATCTTCTGGTTTTGGTATGAGGTTGTTTTTACCAATCCTTGGTTTAATTGATCTAAGTTATGGTTATCGTTTCGACTCTATTCCAAATACACAAGTACGATCCGGAAATTGGGAATTCTTGTTTAATATTGGGCCATCGTTCTAATGTTAAAAAAAAGCATCTTCATATTAATTCTGTTATTGGGATTTAGTGCTTTGTCAAAAGCACAAAATCAAAAGATTGGTTATATCGATTCTGAGTATATCTTGAGTAAAATTCCTGAATATTCTGGTATCGGTGAGCGTTTGTCGATTTTGTCTCAACAGTGGAAAAAAGAATTGGATGAAATTCAGAAAGTAATTACTGATCTCGAAAAAGATTATGAAGCCAAATCCATTCTGTTTACAGATGATGTGAAACAGACAAAACTCAAAGAAATTGAGGTTCAAAAGCAAAAGTTAGATCAATTCAGAACGGCAAAATACGGTCCGAACGGTGAATATTTTAAAAAGCAGCAAGAACTTTTGGAACCCCTACAACAACATATATTAGAAGCTGTAAATAAAATTGCACTTAGAGATAACTACGATTATATATTTGATAGAACCGGGGATTATCTATTTCTATTTACAAAACCACAGTGGAATTTAAGTGATGAAGTATTACTGGAATTAGGTATTGAAGTTGAAGATTCTACTAACTAGCACTTTTGTATATTTTAAAACTAAAACTCTTGATAAATCAATAATGAAAAAAACGTTACAATTTGTTATTCCATTTATAATGTTGTTGGTTTTAACTCTGTCGGTTAAAGCCCAAGGCGTTAAAGTAGGTTATGCCAATCCGGATGTAATCATCGATAAATTACCAGATTTCAAAAAAGTTCAAGCTGAATTACAAAATTTGGCTCAGAAAAGAGAAGCTGAAGTTGTAGCAAAGCGTGATTCTATGGGTACATTCCTACAAAAATATCAGCAAATAGCAGCTACATTAAGTCCGCAGCAAAATGAGCAAGAGCAAATGAAACTACAGGCTATGAATGAGGAATTACAAGAACTTGGTAACTCCGCTCGGTTAGAACTGCAACGCAAACAAGCTGAATTGTTTCAACCTCTATATGAGCAAGTTCAACTGGCTATTCAGGATGTTGCTAAAGAATTGAAATTGGATTTTGTATTTAACAGTACAACCAGTAATGGTGATGCTATCATTTTATTTGTTGATGAAGCACAAAAAAGTAAGCTCGATATCACCGAAAAAGTAATTGCAAAAATCACTAAGAAATAATCAAAAACATGAAAAAACTACTATTAATTGTTGCTTTATTTTGTGTGGCTTTAGTTGATATTCAATCGGCTACCGCTCAGGAATTAAAAATAGCATACGTTGACCCAAACGCGATTCTTACAAAAATGCCTGAAATGGCTGCAGTTGATCGTAAGCTGAAAAACTTTATGGAAAAAAAACAGAAAGAATTTGCTGATAAAGAAGCGTCTTTCCGTGACCAACTCCAAGCTTATGAGCAAAAGAAAGCAGTAATTTCTGAAGAAGCGCGTACTCGTGAAGAAGCACGTTTAGGTCAATTAAGAAATGAATTATTGGCTTTTGATCAACAATACCAAGTTGAAATGCAACAAAAGCAAGGTGAATTTGTTGGACCTTTATACAAACAAATTCAGGAAGCAATTACTGCGGTAGCAAAAGAAAACAAAATCACGTATGTGTTTAACACTACCACCAGTGCCGGTGATTTTATCCTTCTTTATGCGTCAGAAGATGCACAACAAAAATATAATATCACTGAAAAAGTGATTGCTAAACTTGGCATGTAATTATTGCTTAAGAATGTGAAAAGCGAAGTACCCCTTCGCTTTTTTTTTGTAAATATGTAAGGAATTTGATAAGAATTCACAGATTTTTGGTGATAAAACAAGTAATATCCGTCAAAAAAAAATATGCCAGTTGTACAATTTCAAGCTCAACAATCACAACTTCGTGTTAATACGATTTACTGCATAGGTAGAAATTATGCTGAACATGCAAAAGAACTCAATAATCCGGTTCCAACAAAACCGATGGTGTTTTTAAAACCCAACGCAGCTATTGAGACTGAAAATCAGACCGTTAAGTTACCTAAAGAAAGTAATGATGTTCACCATGAAGTGGAATTGGTTTTGCTTATTGGCAAAAAAGGTACTTCAATACATCGCGATCAGGCATGGGAATATATTTCAGGAGTTGGCATCGGAATAGATTTCACTGCCCGTGATATCCAACAAAAGGCGAAAGACAAGGGTCACCCATGGACACTGGCAAAAGGTTTTGACACCTTTGCACCGGTAAGCGAGTTTATACCGATATCAAAAATAGATACAGCTAAATCTTTTGATTTGAAATTTTGGGTAAATAATGAGTTAAAACAGCATGGAACAACGTCTGATATGATTTTTTCAGTCCCGGAGTTAGTTGAATATATCTCTGGCTTTTCAACAATACATGAAGGTGATTTAATTTTTACTGGAACACCCGAAGGCGTTGGCAAGGTAAGCTCAGGAGATAGCTTAAAAGCAAGCCTCAATAACGGACTCACAGAATTAACATTAAGAGTTGAATAAATCTTGCGCTTAGTACTCCATATTGCTTTCGGTTTAATTCTGATTGGTGTATATCAGAATACAAGTGCACAAAAACCATTTTATCCACAAGATGCAGATTATTTGTGGCCAACGGATGCGTCGCATTATGCGTCAGCTTCATTCGGGGAAACACGTTCTGCACATTTCCATGCTGCATTAGATGTGAAGACATGGGGAAGAGTAGGTTATAAATTATACGCAACTCGAGACGGTATACTTTACAGAGTCGCCAGAGGGCCATTTGGTTACGGTAACGTTATTTATTTGAAGCATAACGATGGTTCTTTTTCTGTTTATGCACACATGGATAGGTTTACTCCCCAACTTGATAAACTTGTTGATTCTTTGCGTTGGGGAAAACGAGTTTTTGTGTTTGATGAGAATATGGAAAAGTTCAAAATCCAATACAAGAGAGGTCAGCTTATAGGATATACGGGAGAATCCGGTGCAGGCCCGCCACATTTACATTTTGAACTACGAACACCAACGGAAAGCCCGTTTAATCCTTTAATTACTTCAATTTCGATAAAAGATAAAGTTGCACCAAGTTTTTCAGCCTTGGCAATAGAACCAATTGACAAGTTTGCCAAAGTAGAAAATCAAAAAAAAATATTCGTAAAAGAACCGAGAAGAGTTGGTAAAAATGTTGATTTTGGTACTATTGACGTAGAAGGTCAAGTTGGGTTGGCAGTTGATGTTTTTGATCAGGCGAGCGGAGTTTCGAATGTTTATGCTGTGTACGAATTAGAATTAAAAGTGGATAACCAACTACTTTTCCACTCGAAAATTGACAGTTTTAGTTATGCGCAATCCAGGCAAATGTTTCTGGATAGAGTTTATGGGCTTCTAAAATCTCAGAATAAAGGATTCCAACGACTGTACAGGCATGATGGAAATACTCTGCCATTTTATAAAACGGCAAAGCCAGAAGCGAAGCTGAACTTGAGCGAAGGTATGCATCAGTTCGAAATTACTGCACGTGATTTTTATCAAAACGAGACCAAAGCATATGGCAAATTAAGAGTAAAACAACCTGACTCATTGCCAGAAATGCTGATAAATAGTGTTGTACTTCCGCCGAAGATGCCGGGTCAATCTTTCCCCGAAAATCTTACAAAATGGGATTGGCAGAATGATTGGGTGAAACCGAAGGGTGATAGTAAGATGTTATCCGTAAAATTATCTCCGATGGATTTTTTTGATATATCAAGTAAGTATCAATTAAATACAAAAGAAGAGCAAGTTGTAGATTTAAAGATCCAAAATAGTGTATTGCTTGAATCAGAAGGAGATAGGACGGTTTTATATAGAATTGAACCGGGGAAGACCAAAACAATTGTAACTCCGGATCAAATGCTTGAAGTTCAATTTGGTGCAAAAGCCGTGTACGATACCTTGTCTTTGTCGGTAGGATATTACCGAGATGAGAAAGACGGCGAACTCTATCTATATGTTCTACCTGAACAAGAGCCTTTACAAAGTGGATTTACGGTTTCATTTTTATTACCTGATTCATTTTTGAAGCCAGAAAAAACAGCTTTTTACCAATATAATTTCAGATACGATAAACTAGACTTTGCGCCTGCAAATACAAAGGGTAAGGTTATTACAGCGAAATTGAGAGACTTTGGTTTGTATAGAGTTGTTACCGATTCAATTGCTCCGGTTTTATCAAACCCAAAAATTGTAAAAAAATCGGGTGGTAAATGGACGGTACATGTAGAAGGGACGGATAATTTATCGGGTATAGATTATAATAAATCGCGTTTCTTTGTTAATGATGAAGAAGGGATTTTAGAATTTGACCCCGAGTTAAATCGAATTGTGTATTATCATCCAACATTCAGACCCAAAAAGAAAAACAAAATAGAATTAGTGGTCTATGATTTCGAAGGCAATAAAACACAGCAGATATTTTGGCTTACTAATTAGCCTTTTTGCTTTACTATCGTGTAAAACACAGGACCCGGCTTTAATTGATACCGGTGCCTTAGATTCCTTTATTCCCGGATTGCCAAATTTTACGATTGGTGCCGTTGGAAAATATGATTCGCCTCAATCACCTGAGCTGGAAATTTTTATATCAATTCCCTATTCATCGCTCATTTTTAACCAACATACCGATGTAGATTTTGAATCAGAGGTGGATATTATCTTATGGATAAGCTCGACCAGTAAAGGAAGTTCGTTTAACAGACAACTTACAGCTCAGCGTACCATTAGTGTAAGTAATTATGAGGATACGCAATCACAAAAAGAGTTAAATATCAACCAAGTAGTAGCGCTTAGCCCCGGTGCATATACAATAAACGCTGTTGTTGAAGATAGAAAAACGGGTAAAAGAGCCACACGCACGTTAGACGCAGTTATCCCAGACCCTAACATTGCTTTAATTACAACCGGAAATTGGCAGCTTTACGGTAAGAAAAATGGTGGTGAAGTTCATGAGCCAATTCTTACATACCATATTGGTAAGGATGTGAAAGACCTAAAAGCACAGATGCAAATGCGAGTTCAGGATGGCTTTGATGTGTCAAAATTACATGTGCATTTGCTTGAATTTGTAGCGGATACCTTACCTGCTCGGGTTCCGCACTTTATAAATCATATGCGCTCAACTGTTGAGTTTAAGGGGATTGATTATATAAAAGCAGATACCATTGAAGTGGAGTTTTCGATAAGTCGCGAATCCTTAAATGCAATTCAGATTAATGTGGATTTACCGGATTTATCAATTGGTATTTATAGAATTGTAGCGGAAGGAATGGATTCTTTGAAACAATCTATACCCTATAAAGCAAGAGATTTTTCCATAAAACGCGCTTTCTTTCCAAAAGTGAATCATATAAATGATTTGATAGAATCGTTGGTTTATATAGCAACCAAACAGGAATTGGATACGTTGAAATCGGCGGAATCCATTGAGGCATCAAAAAAAATATTTGAGAGTTTTTGGTTGAATCTACTTCCGAATAAAGTGCAGGCTAATTCGTTAATGAGCGCGTATTTCACTCGTGTTGAAGATGCAAATATGATGTTTTCTTCGTACAAAGAAGGTTGGAAAACTGACATGGGTATGATTTATATCATGTACGGTGTTCCTCTTGCAATTGAACCCAATATGGATGGCGTTGTTTGGTCGTACTCGAGAAGCAGTTCGGAACCTTGGCTAATTTTCAACTTTAGAAAGGTAGAAACCACACAGCCAAACTCACCATTTGTTCAGTATATTTTGGAGAGAAATATAAATTATGAAATCAGTTTTGAGAAAAAATTGGCAGATTGGCGTACCGGAAAAATTTTAGAGTACTAAACAAGTAACCTATGAATACGCGAATCATTTTAACCCAAAAAATAAATAATCTGACTTGTAACATTGATAAACAAAAAAGGCCTAATCATTTATGAAAAGACCTATTTTGTTTGATTTATGATTTGTGGGGATGTAATAAAAACTCAATTTGTTTTCTTGAATCAACCACAAAACTTCAATTTATTGAGATGATATAATTGTTTATGATTCACGCAGAATTGAAGTTATCCGTATTACTAAAACACTATTTGGCTAATGCGTATCAATGCAATGATTTTTCATTATATCCAAATATTACCTTACACCTTACACCTTACACCTTACACCTATATATAAGCTATACAACCGATTTCAACGAGTGAGTTTTTTGGTAAGGTTTTAACTGCTACTGTTTCACGAGCAGGTGGATTAACAGGGAAATGTCTTCCATAAATTTCATTTACCGTAGCAAAATCGCCCATATCAGCTAAGAAAATGGTGCATTTAATAACTTTTGAAAACGATGAACCGGCTTCCGTTAAAACTGCTTCTAGGTTTTTCATTACCTGTTCAGCTTGTTCTGAAACAGTTGTACCTGCGAACTCACCTGTTTGTGGGTTTAATCCTATCTGACCAGAACAATAAACGATTCCATTGTAAACAACAGCTTGAGAATAAGGTCCTAATGCTTTTGGAGCATTATCTGAGTGAATAATTTGTGCCGACATATTGATAGTCTTTCATTGGTTTATTTGATTGTTGTTGTAAAAAATCGGTGCATATCGAATAGAATAAATTTGGGTGCTCCGTCATTGGCGCATGGCCACATTTTTCAATCCATTTTAAAGTAGAATCGGGTAGTAACTGGTGAAATAAGTGTGCTGTTTCCGGCGGTGTAATGGCATCATCTTTACCCCAAAGTAAAAGTACTGGGCAAGAAATGGATGGCAACACAGAATCTAAGCGTGTTTGTTTGGATGTTCTGGCTATTCTGAGTAATCGAATCAGTTTTGTTGAGGTACCCAATACATCCATTATCTCGTCAATATAAGACGGAGCCAAGGTGTGGGCATAAAAAACTTCAGCGGTACGTTCTTCAATATAAGAACGAGAATGTCTTTTTGGTTTTGTGATGCCGAATGATTGCTCGCCAAGACCAGCACTTCCAGTAAGAATGAGACGGTCAACTTTTTGAGGGTGTGCATAAAAAAATTGAATAGCAAGTTGTCCGCCCAATGAATTTCCAATGATATGTACAGGATGGTTAACAACTATATCGTCCAAAAATTGATTTGCCGCTCTTATCAAATCACTAAAAGATTGAAACCCGGGTTTATCAAAAATGGGGAACAATGGAAGTAAAACTCTGAACTGTTTACTAAAGAGCTGAATTACATCATCAAAATTGCTTAAACCGCCAAACAAGCCATGGAAGATAAGCAACGTGCCTTTTGACTCGAATGGCTCGCCGGAATCGAAATAATGAATATTATTTTTAGTAGTAAATAGTGATTCTGAGTACAAGAACATGATATAAAAATAGGCAATTTGATAGCACTTATTGGCTGAATAGTTTCAGTTTAGTACGTAGCAAGCGCTTTTATTATAGAGAAGTATAAATGTTGAGCAAATATTGAAGGTTAGCTGAGTCTTGCATACCTTTAACAGTCAAAATTAACTTAAAATTGTCGTCATACTTATTATGAAAACATTGTTATCTAAAAGTGGGATTCTTTTAGCAATTGTTCTTTTCGTTTCAGCTTGTGTTGGAAGCGACCCTGATGTGGAACAAGCTAAACTCGAATTGAAAAATGGAGAATATGCAAAAGCTATTGAGTCTTTGGATAAAGCCATTGAAACCAATAAAGCTAATGTTCAGGCTCATTCACTAAAAGGAAACGTATTATCTGAGCAAGCAAAATCAATTGCAAACCCAGAAGAACGTATGCAAATATATGAGCAAATGGTTGCTTCATTTGAAACAGCTAAATCTATTTATGATACTACAAACCAAAAACCGCAATCAGAATTAATAAATTTGCAACTCTCAAATATGTGGGCAAATGAGCATAACTCTGGTGTTAAACTGGTTGCAATTGAAGGTACTCCTACTCCTGATGCGTTAAAAAAAGCAGAGGGACATTTACACAACGCTACTGTAATTCAACCGGATAGTATTATTTCATATGAAATTTTAGCGGAAGTGTATTACATGGATAATAACTTACCCAAAGCTATCGAATACATGAATAAAAGTATTGATAAGCAAGAAAAGCCGGAAGTAAACCGCTTTCTACGTTTGGCCGCATTTTATGATGCTTCCGGTAACCCAGAAGGTGTTATTGAGTTGTTAAATAGAGCAAAAGGAGTTCATCCTGAGAGCATTGAAATTACACAAAGCTTAGCTAATGCCTATTTACAAAAAGGCGATACCGACAATGCGTTGGCTACTGTAAAAACATTAATTGATGCAGAGCCTGAAAATGCGCAGTATCGTTTAGTATATGGCACACAGATTTATACAACAACGGAAACCATAACAACCGAGCTTGAGTCTAATTTTGAATTGATATCTGTTTTGAAAAAAGATATCAAAGCCACAAAAGACAAAAAGAAAGCCGCAGCATTAAAAGCTGAGTTAGATAGCTTGAATACAGTTGACAGTAATTTAAAAACAAAAATTGATGAGTTAACTGATGAAGCATTATTGCATTTAAATAAAGTAATTGAGTTAAGAGCTGACGATGCAACTGCCAATTATACAATTGGTGTAATTTTGCAAAACAAAGCTGCCGGTATTTTTAAAGAAAGAGATAACACAGATGACAATAAAAAAGCTTCTGAGTTAGACACAAAAGCAAAAGAAACTTTAAAAATGGCCCTGCCATATTATGAAAAAGCAACTGAGATTAAACCAGATGAGAAAGATTACTGGATGACATTGTTCCGCGTTTATACTACTTTAGGTATGACCGACAAAGCTCAGGTTGCAATGGAAAAAGCAGGTATTTAATTCAAGCAATTTATATGCTCATTAATACATTCACCCGAGTAGCGGCTTTGTTCGCTCTCGGGTTTTTTATTTCTTGTAGTACGCCAAAAGAATATCAAGCAATTGCCGATGCTATAAACGCTGGCCAATTGGATAATGCTATTCGTTTAGCGGATGAGACAATCGCAAAACAGCCTAAAAAAACGGATACGTATTTTTATCATGCTTTTGCATTAAATGAGAAAGCCAGAAAAACAGTAAATGCATACGATAGATTCCCAATTTATCAGAGTATGATGAAATCGCTGGCTGAAGCAGAAGCAAGATGGCAAAAGGAAAAACGCTCATCAAAAATTAGACAGTTGCACGAGTTGCAATACGAAGCGTGGACGAGAGAGTATAACGAAGCTATTCGATTAGTTGCCGCTAACAGAAATAAAGAACTAGATGATTGGTTGGCTGTTTATGAAACCACTGAAAATGCTCAACTTATCATTAAAGATTCATTAAGCATTATTCCGCCACAGATAGAAGCGCTTGCTGCAATGGAAGATTGGAGAGGATTAGATTCTGTAATGGTAATTTATGAGCCTGTTTTAGGAAAAAAAGATTGGTTTGAAATTAGAAATATTCAAAAGGCAGTACGAAACGGAAATATCGATAAAGCACAAGCACTTTTAGATAAATCACCCAATTTGAAAACACCTAATGATTTTGTTGCAATCGTGTTAAATGAGCAGGTTGATTTGCCGACATTGATAAACAGTTTAGCCGAGTTTTCGGGTAAAGGAAAACCTTCGCGAGGATTTTATTTGTTAACAGCTCATGTGTTATGGGAGAGTATCGTTGCACAAACGGAATCTGATACTACCGTTTTGAAGAAGTTTTATACTTCATTTAGTATAAATCAAGACCAATGGGAGATAGATTCAACTGATGTGTTAAGAAAGGCTAGTATTATAGATAAATCCGTAAGCTCAATAGATGCAAGTAATATGGATCAATATCTGACACATACAAAAGCCATTTTATTCACGAATATCGCATCAAAATTAATCGAAGACGAAAAAAAATTGGGTTTGATGGATAATCAGGTTTCTGATGACGCATACTATTTTTTAAAGAAAGCCGCTCCAGAGTGGACGCTGTTAATTTATCAGTTTAAAGTAAGTCAAGTTGAGTCTGCTTACACCTTAATTCAGATTTACGATTGGATGGATGAAACCTATCGCAGAGATGAGCTCAAAAAAGAATTTAATTTTTAGAAAAAGGTTTATAGAAATGAAATTTAATACCAAAACCATTCATGCCGGTCAGCATGCTGAAGAAACGAGCGGTGCTGTTATGCCTCCGATTTTTCAAACATCAACATATGCTCAGTCTTCGCCTGGAGTTCATAAGGGACACGAATATGCTCGTGTGACCAACCCAACTCGACATGCACTAGAAGCCTTATTGGCAGGTTTGGAAAATGCAGAACATTGTGCGGCTTTTGGCAGTGGATGCGGTGCAATGGATGCAGTTATGAAAACTTTACGCCCGAATGATCACGTAATTGCATCAAATGATTTATATGGCGGTTCATATCGTTTATTCACTAAAGTGTTTGAGCCATTTGGTATTCAGTACAGTTTTGTAGATATGACCGACTTAAACGAAGTTGAAAAAGCAGTAAAATCCAACACAAAACTTATTTGGATAGAAACACCAACCAATCCATTGTTATCTGTTGTTGATATAAAAGGCGTTGTTTCAATTGCCAAGAAATCCAGGATTTTTACCATTGTTGATAACACATTTGCATCACCTTACTTACAGCGTCCTTTAGAACTCGGTGTTGATGCTGTAGTGCATTCAACAACCAAATACATTGGCGGACACAGTGATGTTGTTGGTGGAGCTGTTCTGAGTAATAACGCTGCATTTATGGATGACATTCGTTTTCAAGTAAAAACGAGCGGAGCTATTCCCGGACCAATGGATTGTTATTTATTACTTCGAGGTGTTAAAACCTTAGCATTACGTGTGCAAAGAAGCTGTGAAAATGCCCATAAAATTGTAGAGTTTTTAGTGAATCACCCAAAAGTTGGTCATGTAAATTATCCGGGTCTTAAAAATCATAAAGGCCACGAAATTGCAAAAGCTCAAATGGATGATTTTGGTGCAATGATTTCGTTTACATTGAAAAATGATTCCATTGAACATGCGTTCACATTTATGAGCAATACACATCTGTTTACACTCGCAGAGAGTTTGGGCGGAGTCGAATCTCTAATTTCACATCCGGCTTCTATGACTCATGCTTCCATTCCAAAAGAAATTCGAGAAGCTGCAGGATTAAAAGATTCCTTAATTCGTTTGAGTGTAGGAATTGAAGATGCCAATGATTTAATCGAAGATTTGGAAAAAGCGTTTAAAAAGGTGTAAAGGGAATACAGTAGTAAGTTTTCTACATTCAGATTTTAGGTTTTTTGAATCAAAAAAAATTTCCATCAACAAGCAGAAATTTCTAAAATCCGACATCCGACATCCGACATCCGACATCCGACATCCGACATCCGACATCCGACATCCGACATCCGACATCCGACATCCGAC